>NZ_QUES01000029.1:0-80869 GCF_003478085.1 Eisenbergiella sp. OF01-20
GGCGGTACCATCACCGTCCAGGACAACGCCGTGGTGTTCGCCACGGGCCACCACAACGCGGATCACATCGGCGGCGGCTCCGGAGACACCGGCAAAGGCGACAGCGGCACCATCCACCAAGACGGCGGCGTGATTTTCGAGGGCACGGCCGGCGCAGTCTGCGGCGACGTAACCCTGCCCGGCGACCTGACCATTCCGGGCGGCTCCACGCTGACCAATGACCACACCCTCACCAACAACCACACCCTCACCAACAACGGCACCATCGACGGCTCCGGCACTCTGGAAGGCAGCGGCATTTTTCAGGGCACGGGCACCTACATTACAAAAGTTACCCGCACCATCGCTGCCCCCACCCGTGCAGACGCCACCCAAACCAGCGTGACCTTGAACGCCGTCAGTCCCAAGGGGGACGGCAGGGTGGCATACGCGAGGAACGACACAAACACCGCCCCGGTGGACGGCTGGCAGACCGGATTGACCTTTGACGGCCTGACAGCGGGCACGGCCTACTATTTCTTTGCCAGAGTTACGGGCGGCACAATCTATATGGACGTGACCTCTGACGGCGCGGCGTTCTCGACGGCGGACCTCTCTCCCGTAACCATCACGGAAATCCCCGGCGTGACGGCCCCGGCTACGGGAGCGGTCCCCGTAACGACGGTTACCCCCACGGCGCAGTACACCGGCACGGTGGCGTGGAACCCCGACCCCGGCACAGCCTTTGCCGCCGAGACGGAATACATCGCCACCATCACATTGAGTCCTAAAGACGGCTACACCCTGCAGGGCGTGGCGCAGAACGCTTTCACCGTGGCGGGGGCGAACGCCACCAATGATGCGGACAGCGGCATCGTCACGGCGGCTTTCCCAAAGACAAGCGCTGACCCGGTCTATTCCATCCGGGCGCTCCCGGCGGCCCTGGACTTCGGCACCGTCACCGTGGGCGACGCCTCCCCCGCCGGACAGACCGTGACAGTGGAGAACACGGGCAATCAGGACGTGACACTCTCCCAGCCCTCGGCCACCGGCTATGACGTGGGAAATCTCTCCCAAACAGTGCTTGCGCCGGGTGAAAAGGCCACGTTCACTGTCCAGCCCCAGGCGGGGTTTGCGGCGGGCTCCCACAAGGGGAGGCTGGCCATCAACGGCTCCTTTGGCAGCAGCGCCGCGGTTTCCCTCTCTTTCACCGTCAACGCGCGGGAAAGCGGGGGGAGCGGAGGCGGCAGCAGCAGCGGAGGCGGCAGCTACTACCTTATCACTACCCCGGAACTGCCGAAGCCCAATCCTCCCATGCTGGCCGTGATCGAGCTGCCTGTTTCCGTGGAGAACGGAACGGCCGCCGGCAGGGCGGACGATGAGCGTACGGCGTCGGCCATAGCCGGGGCCGGGAGGGATGCCAAGGCCAGGACAAACGGGATCGCGGTGCAATATGACGCACAAACGGCCACGGCCTACGACGGCTTTTCCATCGTGATTGCGCGGGCCACCCTCGACCGTCTGATCGCCGCCAAGGTGAAGTATGTCACCTTAAACACCGGCGTTGTGGATATGACCTTTGACCTCGCGGCCCTGCAAGCGATTCAGAAGCAGGCCTCCGGCGACATCACCCTGACCGCCGTCCGGGAAACCGGCCTGGCCGGGGACGCGCTGGCCGCTGTCGGATCCCGCCCCGCCTACCGGCTGGCCGTGGGCTATACCGGCGCGGACGGCAAGACGGCCACGGTAGACAGCTTCGGCGCAGGCCGCGTCACCATAGGCCTCGCCTACAAGCCCGCTGAAAACGAGCAGGCCGGCGGCCTGTATCTGGTTTACAGCGCGGACGGAAGGGGTGCGGAGTGGCTGTATCAATCCGGCTACGACAGGAACAGCGGAAACGTGATCGCCTCCGCCGGGCATTTCAGTGTGTACGGCGTGGGTTATCGGACAGCCCCGGCCTTTGCCGACACGGCGGGACACTGGGCCAAAGGGGATATTGATTTTGCGGTGAGCCGGGGCCTGTTCTCCGGCACATCGGAATCTGCCTTCACACCAAACGGCATCCTCACGCGGGGCATGTTCGTAACGGCGTTGGGGCGGCTGGCCGGGATAGACCCCGCCGCCTACCCTTCCGGCCGGTTTAGCGACGTAGCCCCCACCGCCTACTACGCCCCCTTTGTGGAGTGGGCGGCCTCCAAGGGCATTGTGGACGGCACGGGCGAAAAGACCTTCTCGCCTGACACGCCGATCACCCGGGAGCAGATGGCGGTTATCATGCAGCGGTACGCCCAAAAGCTGGGGTACCCCCTGCCCGTGGCGCGGGAGGCCGTGGCCTTTACGGACGCCAGCCAGATCACCGGCAGCAGGAAAGATGCGGTGCGGGCCATCCAGCAGGCCGGGATTATGAGCGGCAAGGGCGATAACCATTTCGGCCCGGGGGACGCCGCCACCCGCGCCGAGGGCGCCGTGGTGCTGCGCCGGTTCGTCGAAGTGGTCATCGACCCCTCCACCGCTGGCGGCTGGGGGCAGGACGACGCCGGACACTGGCTCTACTATCTGGACGGCAGGCCCGCCACCGGCTGGAAACAGCTGGACGGCAAATGGTATTGGTTTGACGCTGCTGGCCTCATGCAGGCCGGGGGCTGGAAGCAGATCGGCGATAGCTGGTACTACTTCTACCCGGACGGCAGCATGGCCGTGAATACCAAGGCGGACGGCTATGAGGTCGGCCCGGACGGCAAGCGGAAAGAAGATTAACTAAACAAGTGCGTCACCCATACGGACGGGGCGGCGGGCGTAGGGAGTACCCTTGCCCGCCGCCCTGTTTCGGGAAAGGGGTGTCATGGGAAAAGGGGTATTGGCCATAGGATACGACAAAGAGAAGTTCAGCGAAGCCAAGAGCGAATTCTTGAAATTAAGCCGTTTTTGCGTCGCAACTTGCGTTATTTGCTTATTTTCTGACAGTCTGTGGTCAGGCTGTTGTCAGTTTGTCCCATTATAATTTCCATTCCGCGCGCCTTCGGGCGCGGCACAAATAGTAATGAAAGATTTTCAAAACCTCTACTCCGTGAGATAATGCTTGTTAAAAGCTATACTACAAAGCACGGGAGGAGGAGATCCCTGCAGGGATGCTTTCCCTCAACCTTAATGATAATGTACAGATTCAGGGCAGTCTGTACGATCCCTGAAGTCAGGCATACATATATGGATTTGGTTACCAGGATCGTAGAAAAAAACTTTTCTTTTCAATTGGGAAACTGGTGCAGGGAGCACGGCGTCTGCTATATCGGACATTTGATTGAAGATAACAACCAGCATACAAAGATGGGATCTTCTTTAGGTCATTTTTTTCAAGGACTGGGTGGACAGGACATGGCTGGAATTGATGATATTGGCGGTCAGGTATATCCGGGAGGAGAAGAAGATTCTTACGATATGGGAACATTCCGATGCAGGGATGGGGAATTTTATCTGCACCGTTTCCAGATCCGGAATGCCGCCCCATTTCTATGCGCATGGGCAGAATCCTATATATCGTCATTTTGGCTGCATAATGTTATATATGAATCGTGTATGTGAACTAATTAGCGATGGTTATCATACCGCCCAAGTAGCGGTAATATACCATGCAGAAGGGGAAGGGACTGGACGTGCCATGTACTCTCAGACTGTGGGGCATTTGCTTTGTGATAACCAGATAGAGTATGATTATCTTCCACAGGATGTCTTTGATGAGGAGGAGCGTTACCATGCACGGGTAATGGATAAAAAAATTAAAGATCAACACGCAGGAATACAGTGTTGTATTAGTCCCAACGACACAATTTATAACGGAAACCTTCATACAGGCTATAGAAATGCTGATGGATCATGGAGTACCTGTATATTTTATAGAAGCATATCCGGAAAGAATTTGTATTGACAGGACAAAGGCGTTGAACAGGGAGATGCAAAAGGGTGAAAGATTTGATGAAAAGGTTTCTGCTACACTGCTTAATTCCATTAAAAGAGCAAAGGTGATTTCCCTTGCCCATGTACCAACGGAAATGCGGCAGATTGGCGCTGCCGAAATACAGCTTGAACAGGAAAACGATAGACTCCGCTATTACCATTATACCCACCAGGATAATATGGAGGTTTTTATGTTCGTTAATGAAGGGACATCTCCTTATCATGGTGGTATTCAGATTGGAAAAGAAGGAGTGCCATTTATTTATGATGTATGGGAAAATGTGATTCGTCCTGCAATTTATAGGGTAGGGAAGTATAGAGTAATATACCGCTATTTAAAAGACGGGGTATTAGATATACTTGTAGTTATGGAAATGTTGCCGGAGAGCGAACAGGAATCTGCAAGCCAGTTCATTAAAAGGCTGGTGCTTGCATGGGACCTGGATTTACAAAAGTAACAAAGGAAGAACGGCAAAGGTTGGAAGCGGCAGAACAGAGAATTGACAGCGGGGGATATGTAAAAGACAGTGAAATTAAATGGGATTAAGAATAAGCAGTTGCAGGCTGAAAGGGCGGCAGCCGCTTATTTTACGGGTGTGCACCGTGTTTCCAGAAAGTCTGCAGATTTTCTGGACGTGGCAGGAAAAAGCCCCAGATTATTAATAAAGTAGTAAAGTCGTGTTATATTGGTAATCAAATATCAGGATTTTCCCTGTATTCCTTCGGTGTTTTTCCTATAACCCTTTTAAAAACACTGCAGAAATAACTCTGGGAAGAAAAGCCCAACATTTCTGCAATGGTTACAAGGGAAAGCTCTTTATATTCCAATAGCCGTCTGGCCTCTTCTATTTTGCATTCCTGAACATAAATGGAAATGGTTTTCCCCGTTTCCTTCCTGAAATGTGTACACAGATAAGAACCGTTCATATGCAGGTTTTCAGCCAGGAGTGCAGGAGTTATCCTTTCATAAAGGTGTGACTGAATATACTGGTGAATTTGGCGCACAGTAACGGAATGGGAATGGAACTGGTGTATCCGGGCAATGCGCTTGGTATATTCCTTAAAATAATCATAGAACAGATAAGTAAGCTCGGACTTTGTCTTTGCATGGAGGATTTTGTCCAGGTAATAGGAGGCCAGCGCATTGGCCAGGCTGAAATCCATTCCCGCCTGGACGGAGGTACGTGAGGCCATGATATTAGCGCTTAAAATATAGATGCGCATATAATCAATGCTGATTTCATCCCAGGAGTCAGCGTGGATAAAATGTTCATTCAGCAGTTTTTCCATGGCATCCAGGCGGCCATAGCGCAAATAGGACATCAGGGTGTTTTCATTCCAGGGATCTTCAGGTGCCACTTCAATTTTTAGTTCAATAGGCAGTTCCTCCAGGACGGGATAGGGAATGTTCCATGAAAATGGCATTCCCACAATATCCGGTTCTGTTTTTTGATTCAGTGCATAATTCAGGAGCTTTAGATGGGAGAACAGTGTTGGGAGGTCGCAGACTGCATTTTTGGAAAAATAGGTGCGCAGCGCAGGCTCATCCGAAGCCTTGCGTCCCAGTCGGTGCAGGATAAGCTCTGCCTGCCGGGGAAGGCACTCAAAGGGCATCAGCGGTCCCACAAACACAATCCCATTTTCTTCCGGCACAGTTATTCCGCCGAAATACAGATATTCCGGTGTGAAGCTGTACCATACGGGCGGAAGATTGGCAGAAAGGGAATTCATTAAGATTAAGGGAAGATTAAAATTCTGCAGAGAGAGTTCTGATTTTTCCACAAGCTCTTTCCCTTTAAAAAAGCTGAGCGGTACCCGGTTTGCCTGATAGTACTGGTTAAGAAAAAAGGTGAGATCCATTATTGCCTCCGATCATATATTACCGAGAGAGGAATAAAATCAAGGGTTTGAAAACAATATGCAGCCGTTACTATATCAAACCCATGATAGAATATAAACTTTAACAAATATATTAACATAAAAATAAATATATTGATATAGCAAAAAGAATAACTCGGCTATGATATCACTGGAAACAAGCGATTCGCACAAATATAAGATCAGGAGGAAAAGTTTTTATGGGAAAACGTGAAAAGAATCCCAAAGCCGTTGGCGTGGGGCGCATGTTTGCCTGGCAGAGCCGCGCCGTGTCCCAGGGCTGCGCACTGATGGCTATCGGATTTCTGTCCGTATATTGTACGGACACTCTGCAGATGCCGCCGGCGCTGGTGGGGACGCTGCTTGTAATCAGCAAGCTGCTGGATGGCTTTACGGATATCATAGCCGGTTATATTGTAGACAAAACCAATACAAAATGGGGAAGAGGACGGCCGTATGAATTGTGTATTGTGGGAGTTTGGTTTTGTACATGGCTGATGTTTACCTGCTCTCCGGCATGGAGCATGGTAGTGAAAAGCGCGTGGATTCTATGCATGTATGCGTTGGTAAACAGTGTCTTTTATACCTTCCTGAATGCCAACAATACGGTGTATATGGTGCGTGCCTTCCGGTATGAGGAGCAGTTTGTAGCGCTGAATTCCTACGGAAACATTATCAGTATGCTGGGCACGGTGGCCTTCAATGTGCTTTTCCCGATCTGTATGGCCAGGTTTGCCACAAGTGCATCCGGCTGGAGTATGCTGATTGCCATGTTTGCCATACCGCTGGCTGTTATCGGACTGATGCGTTTTCTTTTCATCAGGGAAACCATTGACGTGGATGTTGTGGATGAAAACGGAAAAAAAGAAAAGGTCAATTTCCACGATGTGAAAAAGGTACTTACCAAAAACCCCTATATTTACATAGTAGCCATTGTTCTGTTTGTCTGCAATTTTGTCACGAATATGGGGGTGAATGTTTATTACTTCACTTACGTGGCGCATAACGTTTCCATTATGGGAATTATCAGCGCTATACAGATGATAGGCATACCGGTGGTGATTATATTCCCGGCCATCATCAAAAGATTCTCCACAGCAAAGCTGATGTTTGTCGGCTGTCTGCTCAGCGCTTTCGGGTATCTTCTGAATTTCTTTGCAGGCGGAAACATGGTGATTCTGGGAATCGCCGCAGTCTGCTACGGCATCGGCAGCGTGCCTATTTCCATGCTTGTTAATCTGCTTATTATTGAATGTGCCAATTTCAATGAATGGAAGGGGATGCAGCGTATGGAAGGGACATTGGGCTGTGTGACCGGATTTGCCACCAAAGTTGGTTCCGCTGTGGGAGCAGGAGTCCTGGGCGTGTTGTTGTCCCTGTCCGGTTATATCGGAGATACCAGCCTGATTCCAGACAGCGCCGTCATGATGATACGTACTCTTTTCAGCCTGGTTCCGGCGGTGCTGTGGGTACTGGTGGCTCTGAGCCTTCTGCTCTATAAGCTGGATAAGCTGATGCCCCGGATCAGGGAGGAAAATGAAGCACGAAGACAGGCTATCGGAGAAAAAGCGGAAGGACAGAAGAAAGGATGAGGACTATGCAGGAAAATAAAATATATATCCCGGAGGAAGATCCCTATTTCGCCCGCCCATATATTGATGTGGAAGAATGGAGGGATACGCCGCTGCGCCACTTATATGTCCACGGCGGTTTTGAAGGAACAAAGAAGGACGGTACTGAAGTGAAATTCTGCTTCTACTTCCCGGAAAAGGAGAAGTATGAGGGGCGTTTTTATCAGTATGTATCCCCTGCGCCGGAGGATGAGCATGAAAGTGAGCATCTGACGGGAGAGGACGACAAAATCAGTTTTGCCCTGACTCATGGCGCATATTATGTGGTGACCAACCAGGGCGGTTTCAGCCTGACGGACGGGGAACGGCTTTTTAAATCCAGCGCCAACGGCGCACAGTTTGGCCGTAAGACGGCGCAGCGGATTTACGGATATGAGCACCGGCCCTTTGGTTATATCTTTGGCGGAAGCGGCGGAAGCTTTAAGACCATGAGCTGCATGGAAATGACTAAAGGAATCTGGGACGGAGGCGTTCCCTATGTGCTGGCAAATCCCATGGCCACACCCAATGTGTTCAGTCCCAGGGTCCGTGTCATGCGGGTGCTGGGGGAGGAGGGACTGAAAAAAATCGTAGACAACATGGAACCTGGCGGAAGTGGAGATATTTATCAGGGCCTGGATAAAACGCAGAGGGAGGTCCTTTTGGAAGCGACGAAAATGGGCTTTCCGAAACGGGGCTGGTTTTGCTGGCCGTTTATGGGTGACGGTTCTCTGATGGTCCTGGCGCCGATGATCTATCGGATATACCCTCAGTATTTCCTGGATTTCTGGTCGAAGCCCGGCTTTGCAGGGGCGGATCCGGACAGCACGGAGGCCAGGGATCGGGTACAGTTTGTCACAACAGTGAAGGAACTGGTTTATCCGGAAAAAAAGGAATCAGGGGAAGCCTATACCAGTGTTGACAACAGCTGGATCAATACTCTGATCGGAAACAATGAAACGCCGGTCATCCGGCTGGCACAGCTGCCCGATGCGGATGCTTATCTGTTCCACAGCCGTATCCGTGTCCTGAACGGCGGTGCAGCGGGAAAGGAGTGTTCCATCGATAGGATCGAAGGGGATCTGCTGACCGTCAGCAGCGCATATGACGGCAGCAACGCAGGCAATTCCCTGGAGGGATTGGAACCGGGAGATCAGATAATGCTCGACAACAGCGATTACCTGGCCATGCAGACTCTGCAGCGCCATCAGGTGCCGGATGCCAGCTATTATGTATATGAACAGTACCGGGACGGAAACGGAAATCCCCTGTATCCCCAGCTGCCCGTATTGATTGCGCCGTTGATTGCACAGAATGGAGGCGGTTCCGTGCCCAACGGCCGGATCAATGGCAAAGTAATCGCCGTCTGCAGCATACTGGATGAAAGCGCCCTTGCATGGCATGGAGACTGGTACCGGAATGCGGTGCGGCAGGCAAAGGACGGGGATGAAGAAAACTGGTTCCGCCTGTACTATAATGATAACTGTATACACGATGACAGGGCAGGGTATTTGGACGACAGGCAGCATCAGGTGGATTACCTGGGCATTCTTCATCAGGCCCTGCTGGATATCGCCGACTGGTGTGAAAAAGGGATTGCGCCTGCGCCCACAACCAATTACCGGGTAAATGATGGGCAGATTGAGGTCCCGGCAGGCGCAGCAGAGCGCGGCGGACTGCAGCCGGTAGCGGATGCTTATGCCAACGGAAAAAAATGCACTACCGTAAAGGCGGGGGAGCCTGTTATATTTACCGCAGATATTGAAGTACCGCTTCAAGCCGGCAAGGTGACCGCAGCCGCCTGGGATTATGAAAAAACGGATGATTTCAGTGAATTGATGCCGTTTGAGACAGAAGAAGACGGTAGGATCGCCTATGTAAAGACCACCCATGTATTTACAAAGCCCGGCACCTATTTCCCGGTGCTTAAGGTACAGAGCAGCCGGGATGGGACATTGGAGGATATATTTGTTCAGTGCAGGAACCTGGATCGGGTGCGGGTGATTGTAGAGTAAAATAGGCTGTAAAGAAAGAGAAGTATTTTGCACCAGGAGAGGAGTCGCAACGACTCCTTTTCTGGTGTATCGTTTCTATTAGTCAGGTAATCCTGTCAGATTGGTACGGTTCGGGCAGATCTGAACAGTTGCTGCTATGTCACAAAATAAACAGTTAAAGTCGCAAAAAGGATATCTGCTCTTCATAAATAGGGATATAATTATATTTGGAGCAATGGAGATAAAGCTATGATGACAAATTCTTTATTAAAGAGCGATAATGGGAAGAAGACCAGAATGTTCAGCTTAAGGCGGCAGATACTCAGGTTTGTAATAACTTTGGCTTTTTTGCTGCTTCTGATAATGATTACAGTAATGACAATACTGATTCATTCCTACCAGCGAAAAGTAGATAGTACGCAGTGGGAGAATGTGTCTTCTTATGCAGCGTCAATTGATAACAGCGTGCTGCAGCTTAGGGATACCGTTGGATACATATATTCCGAGAACAGCATTTTCCAGGGATTATATCTATATCAGCCTGCCGATGACAGGGTTAATTCGGTTGTAAATATGTTGAATCTGCTGAAACTCCAGGTTAAATCGAACAGAAATCTTGGAGGCTTGTTCATTTATTATGACAGCGATAAAAAACCTCTTTATTTTGTAAATGAAGAGATGTCTTTCCAGGATAAAGAAATGATAAAAAGTGCAGGACGTGCGGTACAGGGAACCAGCAATGCTTTTATCGACTACGTGCTCAGGGCCGACAGTGATACCTATTATAATGTTTATATGCAGAAAAATACCGCTGCAATAAGCGGAAATATCAGTCTGAGCCATGGACTTCCTGTAGATGTGGGTGAAGATGAGGAGTATGGGATTATTTATGAAGGCGTCTTTTATCATATAGCGGGCAGAAATTCGGAGATTTCAGACAGGGATCTTCTGTTGCTCAAGCCTGGCAAAATATGTTTGAACGGTATGGTTGCCTATGTGCAGAAACTGGACAGCGCTGCCATGTCAGTAGTGAAGATTCTTCCGCAGAATATATGGCTTTATATCAACGGAGTCCATATTTTCCTGCTTATCCTGGGGATTCTGCTGATTCTATTTTCTTTGCGGCTTTATCGTTTTACATCCGATCAGCTGTCCATTCCTCTTGAGGATATGACAAATGCGCTGCTAAATATCCAGGGCGGGATATGGGAAGTGGATTTCAACGCTTCTAACCGGATTACAGAGATAGAAAATGTACGGCAGACCGTGCGGATGATGCTAAAGGAAATAGAGCAGTATAAAATCAAATCGTATGAAGAACAGCTGGAAAAGCAAAAGGTTCAGCTGCAGTTTCTGCAATTGCAGCTTGCTCCCCATTTTTATACCAACTGTTTGAAAAATGCATATTACATGCTGATGATGAAGGAATATGAGAATGCAGAAGAGTTTCTGCTCTGTCTTTCCACCCATTTAAGGTATCTGCTTCAGACGGATGCAAAGATGGTGACGGTACAGACGGAAAAGGAGTTTGTGGATAATTATATTACAATGCAGTCAATTTTATCATCCAGACCGCTTCTGTGTGAAATAGCGGTGGATGAAAAAGCAGCCGCACTGGAAATCCCCATTCTGACACTGCAGATATTTGTGGAAAACTCGGTTAAATACGGCCGTGTTATTGAAGGCCGGAATCTGGAGATACAGATTTTAGTGAAATGTCTGGGGACGGATAATGGAGAACGGCTTGATATCATCTGCTGTGATAATGGGCCGGGTTATCCGCAGGAAATGCTGGATGAACTGAATCAGAAAGAGGTATCTGCGGGAGAACAGATGGGGATTGGGATTATTAATCTGCTTGGCCGACTGCGTCTGCATTACGGGAATGAAATCAGCTGGTATTTTGATAACAGAAACGGCGCTTACAGTGAAATTATAATACCTGCAGAAAAGGGAGGGGGAGTGTCATGAAGGTACTGCTTGTTGATGATCAGGAAAGGATTCTGGCAGCAACGAAAAAACTGGTTAACTGGAATAAACTCGGGGTGGATGAGGTATTTACTGCGGACAGCGCCGCTGCGGCCAAAAGAATCCTGGAAACCCGGACAGTTGATATTATGCTGACTGATATTGAGATGCCGGGAGAAGACGGGATATCCCTGCAGAAATGGCAGGCGGAACACTATCCTCAGGTATATTGTATCTTTCTTACTTCCCATGCTGATTTTTCATATGCAAGAGAAGCGATCCATAACGGAGCGTTTGACTATATCCTGCAGCCGGCCAGCATACCGGATATTGAAGAGGCAATGGGCCGCTGTATCCGGAATCTGGAGGAAAGGGATTTGCTGTTAAAGAAAAGCAGCCTGTATGATGAACAGCTTCCCAATGCGCTGGAGTCCTATGTTATTTCTTTGTTTTATCAGAGACATCAGTTTGCCCAGATGGAGGAGTTTCGTGCGGAGTCCGGTACCCAGGGAGAGGAATGGTGGTTTCTGCCGTGTCTTGCGGAAGCCGAACAGATAACGGCGGAATCTGTAAGGGAATTACTCCTGATTGAGTTTGAGAAAAAAGACTTTTTCAGAGAGAATATGATTTATATTGCAGTAACGCTTACAGAAGAACATGCCGCAGTTTTGCTATGTGGTACAGGAAATAAGGAGCTTGCTGCAATCAGGAGGGAACTGGAGGCTGTACGGCAGCATATTTGTGAGGAAACGGGAGGATTGCTTACGGTATTTATCGGCCGGTTTGCAGGGACAGATCTGCCTGCAGCTGTAGGAGATGTCACCGATTACCAGAGAGAAATGGTTTTTAGGAAAAATGAAGTGCATCTTGTTGAAAGCAGAAAGACACAGGAGTTAAGGGTCCCGGATGGAGCTGTCTGGGGAAAGTGGCTGATTAGGAAGGATTGGGCGCTTGTTAAAAACCAGATTGTCAATCTGCTTCATTATGCACAGAAGCAGCAGTATCTGACAGTCAATTATATGCAGAAGGTGATACACAGCTTTATTGAGGCATGCTCAATCGGCTGTTATGCGCAGAATAAGAAACTGACAGAGCTTTTTACGGAAGAATTTACATATGAGAAGATGCTCCATTCCTGTTCTTCCGTAGAGGAACTCTGTGAAGGCGTGGACATTTGTCTGAGACAGTACAAGCAGCTGCTGGCAGACAGTGATGAGGAAGAAAATACATATTCGGTCCGTGAGCGCATCGAGGATGTCATCCACTATCTGGATGTAAATATGGATCGGATGATTTCAAGAAGAGAAGCCGCCAAATACGTGTTTCTGAATGAGGATTATTTTTCCAGGGTGTTCCGCAAGGAAACCGGTATGGGATATAAGGAATATCTGCTGAAACAAAAAATGGATTATGCAGGCAAGCTTCTGAGTGAAACGGATATGCCGGTGGCTCTTATTGCTTCCAAGGTTGGGTATGAAAACTTCACTAATTTCACGCAGATGTTCCGCAAGTATACGGGGACGACACCGACCGAATATAGAAAAAATCATGTAAAAGGCAGGCGGCTGTAAAGTCGGAAAATCAATAATCCAAGTCTTAAAACAGCTACTTTTCAATAAAGGGATCTAATATACTAAAGCCATCAGAAAACATTGATTTGAGTCTTCAGAAGAAGACAGATGGGAGTAAAGAATGAAAAAGAGAATTACAGCAACGTTATTATGTGCAGCTATGGTTCTTGGATCCCTGGCAGGATGCGGGTCACAGGGAACTGCGGGAAGCGCGGCATCCACACAGGCGCCGTCAGGGGAAAACACGGAGGCAGCTTCGCAGGCGCCTTCGGAAACAAAGGCTTCAACGGGTGATATGGTTACGTTATCTTTGTACATTCCAACTTTGGCGCCGTATACGGAAGAAGCGATTGCCGAAGTGCAGGATGCGGTCAATGAACATCTGGCGGATAACTATGGGATTCAGACGAAGCTTGTTTACACGGAAATCGGAAATTTTGAAAAGGCAATCAACCTGGCCATGACGACGGATGAACTGGATGTAACCTGCTATTTTACAGGAACAGGGCAGCTTTCCAACTATGTGAATAACGGACAGCTGCTGGATATCACCGATTATTTCAATAATGCTTCTGATGAACTGAAGAACAGCTTTACAGAAGCAGAGATTACCGCTTCCAGTATGAATGGACGTATGTATGGGCTGGTAAGGAAGTACCAGTATGGCGGTACGGAAGTTGCCGTATTGAACAAGGATATTGTGGAAGAAATGGGAATTGATCCCGCCTCTGTTACCGATATGGAAAGCCTGGGAGAAGTTCTGTATAAAGTGCATGAGGCGCACCCGGAAATATATGCGCTGGTTCCTCAGTCAATGAACGATATGACATGGGGAAGCCCCTGGATTGGCGGTATCGGCCTGACATCCTTTGCTTATACCAATGATATTGATTCCACGGAGGTAAAAAGCGTATTTGAACTGGAAAACTTCAGAGAATTCTGCAGCTATACTCATAAGTGGTATCAGGATGGCCTGATTATGGCAGATGCAATCAGCAATACGCAGGAAGGCAGCAGTATGGTTACTGCAGGCGCAGCATTTGCAACGCTTCACAATGCCGATATTGATCCGCTGGAAACTTTATACCCCAACACTGTCAGTACATCTGAGTTTGTCAGTCCCAGGGCGATACCTACCGATATTGGAAATCTGCAGTATGGGATAAGCGCCAACAGCGCTCACCCTGAGGAGGCCTTTACACTGTTAAGCGCTCTTTATACGGATGCCAAACTGCATACTCTGCTTTCCTATGGAATCGAAGGAAAACATTATGTAATCAATGAAGACGGACGTGCGGATTATCCGGAAGGAATGACTGCGGAAACGGAACCCTACGGCGGATTTGCAGCAACGGCAACTTACCCCAATTATCTTTTAAATCCATTGAAGGCTACTGCTGTGGTAGATGATTATAAGGCGGCCGTAGATGAATGGAATAATAAGGTGAAGGTTTCCAGGACGTTTGGTTTTTATTTTGACACAACAGAATATGGGGATTTTCTGACAGCATATAAGAATCTGGAAGAGAAATATATGCATTCTATTAAAACAGGCAGTGTGGCCCTGGATGATGTGCTTCCCACAATCCAGTCAGAGCTTGAAGCAATCGGATTCTATGATATGCTTGCCAAAGTACAGGAAGAACTGGATGCGTACCTTGCACAGCAATAAATAAGAGAATTGTTTTGGAGCAGTATAAGGCGGGAAAACAGGCAGCCGGATAAGGGGTTTGAAAAATGACTGACGGTAAAAGAAACAAAGAAAGGCCGCATAATAAAAAAGGCTTCGTTAAGAATCTTTGGAGCTATCGGGAACTGTATCTGATGATGCTCCCGGGATTCCTGTATCTGTTGATTAATAATTATATGCCTATAGGGGGATTAACCCTGGCATTTAAAAAATATGATTATTCCAAAGGGATTGCCGGAAGCCCATGGAATGGGCTGAGCAATTTCAAATTTTTATTCAGCACCAAAGATGCGGCGCTTATTATACGGAATACGCTTGGATATAATTTCGTTTTTATATTGCTGGGAACCGTATTTGCAATTGCCGTTGCCATAATCCTGAATGAAATCAGAGCGAATCTGCCCAAGAAAATATATCAGATTTTCATACTGATTCCCTACCTGATTTCCATGGTGGTGGTCAGTTATATAGCGTTTGCTTTTTTAAGTACGGATAATGGTTTTATTAATAATTCCATTTTACATAAGAAAATCAACTGGTATATGACACCGAAGTACTGGCCTTATATTTTAATTTTTGTAAATCTTTGGAAGAGCTTCGGTTATAACAGCATTATATACTATGCGACCGTAATCGGTATTGATACGTCCCTGTATGAGGCGGCGGTAGTTGACGGCGCGAACAGATGGCAGCGTATCTGGAATGTGACTTTGCCGGGGCTGCGTCCTACGATTATAACCCTGACCCTTCTTTCTGTCGGGAGAATCTTTTATTCCGATTTCGGGCTGTTTTATCAGGTGCCCATGAATTCAGGACTTTTGTATGATGTGACGACGACAATTGACGTATATGTATATAAAGGACTGATCCTGCTAAATGATGTGGGAAGATCGGCAGCGGCCGGCTTCTTCCAGTCTATCTGCGGATTTATTCTCGTTTTGACTGCAAACCTCGTAGTATCAAAAATTGATAAGGATAATGCATTGTTTTAGAAAAGGAGCGGAAAATGGTTCAACATGATAAAATACAACAGACACTCATGCACGCATTCATGATTCTTCTGGTAATGAGCTGCATCCTTCCGTTCCTGCTGATGGTTATGGCATCCTTTACGGAAGAGGCGACCCTGACGAGGAACGGCTACAGTTTTTTCCCTGAAGTATTCAGCCTGGAGACTTATCGTTATATTATCAAGAGTGCGGGAACAATCCTCAGAGGATATGTAATGACGATAGTAATTACCCTGATTGGAACGGCCTGCAATCTGATCTTGACAGTCCTCTTTGCCTATCCGTTATCGAGAAAGGATCTGCCATACCGCGGTTTTCTTTCCTTCTTCCTGTTTTTTACGATGCTGTTTAACGGCGGACTGGTGCCTACCTATATGATGTATGCCAATACCTTTCATATTAAAAATACTATGTTTGCCCTGATTGTGCCCTCCCTCATGATGAATGCGTTTTATGTGATAATGATGCGGTCCTTCTTCTCTTCCAGTATACCGGATTCTCTGATAGAGGCGGCAAAGCTGGACGGGGCCAGTGAACGGAAAATATTGATGCGCATTGTTGTGCCGCTTTCCAAGCCTATGATCGTTACATTGGTGTTAATGGTGGGATTGGGGTATTGGAACGACTGGATGAACGGACTGTATTATGTCACGGATCAGAAGCTTTATACGATACAGATGATTCTTAACAATATGATTAACAACATTGAATTCCTTACAAGGAATGCAAGCATGCTGGGATCAGCAGCATCAAGCATGAGAATCCCCCAGGTAGGCATCCGTATGGGTATTGCGGTAATTGCAGTGCTGCCTATTTTAATTATCTATCCCTTCCTGCAGAAATATTTCGTAAAAGGGATTGTAATCGGAGGTGTGAAGGGCTGATTTGTGAAATCGGACTTTGAATTACAGGAATAAATGCGAATAGATTCCCGGAAAAGGAATCTGTTCGCTTCTTTTATAATAGGAAGGAAAGCTGATTATGGACAGTATATTGCAGGAAATGATGTCAGATGAAACAATACCAAATTATCTGCATCCTTTCACCGCTTTATCCGTACAGGATGACTTTGCTGCAGTGAAAGAAAGAATTCTGAAACAGAAGAGGATTGGAATCCGTTCTATGAATCTTCTTTGGAGCGGAAAAGAGGAGGATGAAAGTTTTACCCCATTTAATTCGGATAAATACTGGACGAGAATCCAATGGGTGGCGGATATCTGCCGGGAGCAGGGGATGACCTTCATGATGCAGGATGCCGCTCCATTTCCCACAGGCAGGGTAGAAGGGGTTCTGGAAAAGGAAGAATACCTGGAATTAAACAAGCTGTATCTGGGAGAGAGGCATTTGGATGTAAAGGGGCCTGTTTCGGAGGGCTGCTTTCTTATTTCCGATCTGACGGGTTCCATCCGCAGTACGGATCAGGAAAAGGGCTTTGGTAAAGCCAGGCCGTTTCCGGGAGATAAGCTGTTTGCGGTTGTTGCTTTGCCGAGGCTGGAAGAGGGGCTTTGTATGTCCGCCGGGATTGATCTGACAGATCAGGTCAGGGACGGCATGCTTCTCTGGGAAGTACCGGAGGGCCTGTGGAGAATTTTTGTGATATTTGAAACACATAATGACGGCGGCAGGCGGTATTATATGGATCTTTTAAATCCGGATTCGGCAGCCTTGAATATCAGGACGATTTATGAACCCCATCTGGAACATCTGAAGGAGGAAATCGGAAAAACCTGGCTGGGTTTCTTTTATGATGAAGCAGAGATAGGAAACTTATGGGGATACTGCTATCCGGTGCTTCCCGGGAGTAAAAGGAATCAGGAAGGGGAAAGCATGGCCCTGCCCTGGAGCAGGCAGGCCGCAGAATGCTGGAAGGAAATATGGAAAGAAGACTTCCGCAGAGTACTGCCTCTTCTCTGGGAAAAGGATGACGGACAGTTTCACAGAGTGCGTTACCTTTTTATGGATATGATTTCCCGTATTGTCCGGGAAACCTACAATGGGCAGATGCACAAGTGGTGCAGGAGTCATGGCCTTGGTTATATCGGCCATAATCTGGAGGACGAGAACACCCACTGCAGTCTGGCAAATGGCCCGGTACATTATTTCAGGATGCAGGCCCATCAGGATGCGGCTGGAATTGACCTCATCGGCGGGCAGCTGATGCCCGGAAAGGACTTTCCCCAGGCCTGGTATGGAAGTACGGAGGGAGACGGTGAATTTTATCATTATGGGATAGCCAAGCTTGCATCGTCGGCCGCCCATATTGATCCCGGCAAGAAGGGAAGAAGCTTCTGTGAGGTATTTGCGGTATATGGGGATATAGCCGGTTCCCGGCTTCGTAAATTCGTATATGATCATCTTCTGGTAAACGGAATCAATGAAATGATACCGGCTCCGCCTGAAATACCCGGAGCAGAGGAGAGATGCTGCAGGGAGGAGAACAGCTATGTGAACAGGATGTGCCATTTGATGCACCGGACAAAGGCGGTAATAAAAACGGCAATTTTGTATCATGCCGAGGCGGAATGGTTCCAGGGTGATTTCCAAAGATTTCAGATTCCCGGCGGAGAACTGGCAAGGCATCAGATTAGCTATGATGTGATACCTGCCGACGTATTTACCGATACGGATTATTACAGTACGGATACGGGAAAAGGGCTGGCGGTTAATGGAAATGTGTATGAGGCGCTGATAATACCGGCTGCGCAGGCTCTTCCGGAGTCCGTTTCCCGATTTCTGCAGGCGGCGGAGAAGACAGGCTTTCCGGTTCTGTTTTGTGACCGGAGGCCGGACGTGATAGCGGAAAACGGCAGACCATTAACCTGTGCCTATGGTATGCTGGTAAAACAGACACAACTGGCCGGGGCGCTGGATAAGTTGATTCACCGCGATATTTTTTTGGGTGACGAAAACCCGGATATCAGATATGCACATTTTACATGTGACGAGGGAGAGTATTATCTTCTTGTTAATGAGGGAAAGAGAGCGGAACTGTCTGTTTCCTTCCCTTATCAGAAAAATATATATTCCCTGGATGTCATGAGAAAACGTATGTGGAAAACAACGGTCATACCGGAAGAAAGAGGATGCTCCTGCATTTTTTGTATGGACGAGTTTGAAGCAAGGGTTTTGCTTCTGAGAGACAGGGAGATCCCGGAGGTAAAGGCTCCGGAAACGTTTGAACGAAAAGAATTCCAGGTAAAATGGAAGGTTTCCCTGCAGAATGGGGCGGTGTTTGAAACCGGAGAACTGGTTAATATCAATGGCGCCGGCTATTATCCCAGATATACGGGAAGAGTGGTTTATGAGACAAGCGCAGAGTGGACAGCCCTGCCGGATGTCCTTGATTTGGGGGCTGTCTATGAGAGGTGCGGTGTCTATATCAATGGAAAGCCGGTGGGCTATGCACAGAATGCACCCTACTATTTCGAGATAGGACCTTATGTAATCCGCGGGAAGAATGATATCAGAATCGAAGTGGATACCGGCACGGCAAGGGATACCCAAAAACCGGATTCCTTTGCATTTGGGCGGAGCATGAGTGCAGCGGTATACAATTCACTGGAGCCGGGCGGGTTGCTGGGGCCTGTGGCATTATATTATAAAAGAGGTTATAAAAGCATTTAAGTTCAGGGGAAATGACTGTAGAAAATTTTCCTCCCGGAATTGAAGGGATCGCTGTATTGGAAAGCAATAAACAATAGATGGAGAAAATGGAATGAAAGAACATATAAATCAAAAATATATGGATATATCGCTGGAAGCGGCAGAACGGGCCAGGCTGCTTTTGCAGGAGCTGACATTAGAGGAAAAGCTGGCGCAGCTTACCTGTTATTTTCCACAGGGAACGGATTATTCCGCATTGAAAAACAATTATCCACACGGAGTCGGGCAGGTCAGCGCATTAGAGATGAGAACTCTTGATACATTGGAGGAATGTGCACGGATGCAGCGTGAGGTTCAGGAAATGGTGATGGGGCAAAGCCCTCACCATATTCCGGCTATTTTCCATATGGAAGGGTTATGCGGGGCGTTTATCCAGGGTGCGCTCAGCCTTCCGGCAGGGATTAACCGGGCGGCTTCCTGGGATATGGAGCTGGAAGAAGAGCTGGGACGGATTGTCAGCCGGCAGGAGAAAGCAGTGGGGATTACGCATATATTCGCTCCTGTACTGGATATATCCAGGGATTCCAGAATGGGAAGGCAGGGGGAAACCTATGGGGAGGATCCCACCCTGGCCGCAGCCATGGGGACTGCTTTTACCAGGGGGATACAGGCAGAAAGGCAAAATGGCCGGAAGGCGGAGGCGGTTGCCAAGCATTTTCTCGGCTTCCATGCTTCCCATGGAGGGATCCATGGGGCTGACTGTGAAATAGGGGACAGGCTTTTGCGTGAAATATATGGGAAACCTTTTCAGGCGGCGATTACGGAAGCCGGCCTGCGTGGAATTATGCCCTGTTATTGTTCCCTGAATGGAGAGCCGGTTTCGGTTTCTAAGACAATTCTCACTGGTTTGCTGCGGGAGGAGATGGGGTTTGACGGCCTTGTGGTTTCGGATTACTGTGCCCTGGGAAATGTGCATTTAGTTCAAAGAGTGTGCCGAAGCCTGGAAGAGGCGGGGCTGAGAGGGCTGGAAGCGGGGATGGACATGGAGCTGCATGTGGTGCAGTGCTTTAATGACAGGCTGAAGGAGTGGTTTGCGGAAGGCAAAGCCGATATGGCAGTGCTGGATCGTGCCGTCATGCGTGTCCTGGCCGCTAAGTTCCGTATGGGATTGTTTGAGAACCCGTTTGCCCTGGCCGAAGAGGAGCTGGAGAAGGAATTCTTTTTTTCGGGCGACCGGGCCGTTACGGAACGTTCCGCCAGGGAATCGCTGGTATTGCTTAAGAATGACGGGACGCTTCCGCTTTCTAAAAAGATAAAAAGAATAGCCCTGATAGGCTGTCATGGGGAAACGCCAAGGGTTATGTTCGGCGGTTATACACATTTCAGCATGGCGGAAGGGCTGTACGCCGCCCAGGCCTCCATGGCCGGGGTAAAAGGAGATAACCAGCAGGTATCCATGAAAACCTATCCGGGATCAAAGGTTCAGGTGGATTCGGTAGTGCCGGAAGCGCTTGTACACAAAATCGCACCCTCGGCAAAAAGCCTGCTGGTGCAGCTGCGGGAAGAGATGCCGGAAACGGAAATACTTTATGCCTATGGGTATCCGTATGCGGGAAATGATACCTCCGGCTATGAGGAAGCCCTTGCCAAAGCGGCGGAGGCGGATCTTCTGATTCTGACTCTGGGAGGAAAGCACGGCACCAGTTCCATAGCCACTATGGGGGAGGGAGTGGATGCAGCGGATATCAACCTTCCCGTCTGCCAGGAGGAATTCATTAAGAAGGCGGCCGCCCTGGGGAAGCCTATGGTGGGGATCCATTTTAACGGCAGGCCCGTTTCCAGCGATGCGGCGGATCGGTATCTGCATGCCCTTCTGGAAGCTTTCAGCCCTTCCGAAGCGGGGGCGGAAGCGATTGCGGATGTCCTGACGGGCGTCTGTAATCCATGCGGCAAGCTTCCGGTTTCCGTGGCTTATGAAGCGGGACAGATTCCCGTGTACTACAATCATCCCAACGGTTCCGGCTGGCATCAGGGGGAAAGTGTGGGCTTTCCCGAATATGTGGATTTGCCTCACAAGCCCAGGTATGCCTTCGGGCATGGCTTGTCGTATACTTCTTTTTTGTATGAAAATCTGCGGATGGATAAGAAACAGGTGGAACCCTATGGGGAAATCCTAATCAGTGTGGATCTTATCAATGACGGCGGACGAGAGGGTATAGAGGTAGTGCAGCTATACTTAAGAGATATGTTTGCCTCCGTAACACGGCCCAATCAAGAACTTCAGGGATTTGCCCGGGTTGCGCTGAAGCCCGGACAGAAAAAAACGGTTACATTTACGGTTGGGGCAAGCCAGCTGGCTTTTCCCGACAGAGACGGAAGATGGAAAACAGAAGAGGGGGATGTGGAGGTACTCCTGGGAAGCGCTTCCGATGATATCCGCCTGACAGGGAGCTTCCGTATCAGCAGGGACGGCTATCCGGAAGGGAAAAACAGGGGATTTTATGCCAGGGTAAGGATTGAGCAGTGAACACTAGTAGTTCAGTTAAGGAAAAGTAATTTACAAGGGCTGCGGCTTAGTTGGTAACCGGACTGCGTTAATTAAAATAGGGAAAGAAGGAAAAGCATGTATCATTCAATAAGACCTGGCCAGGTATGGCTGGATACGGAAGGAAAAAGAATCCAGGCCCATGGTGGCTCTGTGATTTATATTAACGGAACCTATTATTTTTACGGAGAAAATAAAGAAAAAACGGATGGGAAAAATGGTATCTGGCACTGGGGGGTACGCTGCTATGCTTCCAGGGATTTATATAACTGGGAGGATAAAGGGCTGATCATTCCTCCGGAAGCGGATGATCCGGAATCATCATTGCATCCCGCTTCCCAGATGGACAGACCACATATTATTTACAATAAAGATACGAAAAAATATGTGGCATGGCTGAAAATCATGAATAAAGATGGTACACAGACGGAAACCGTGCTTACTGCAGATGAATTTCTGGGGCCATATACCAAAGTCAGGGAAGGACTGAAGCCGCTGAATATGAGTGCCGGGGATTTCGACCTTGCAGCGGCGCCGGATGGAAAAGCCTACTATTATTTTGAACGGGTCCATTCAGAAACGATATGTGCGGATTTGACTGCAGATTATACGGATGTTACCGGATACTACAGCACTCATTTCCCGCATCCGTACCCTCCGTATGTGAGAGAAGCCACGGCGCATTTTGTGAGAAAAAATAAGCACTATCTGATTACTTCAGGTACTACAGGCTATTTGCCCAACCCGTCTGAGGCAGCTGTCTCTGACAGCTGGCATGGACCTTTTACCGTTTTAGGCAATCCTCATCCGGAGGATAAAAGCAATACCTCTTTTCATTCACAGATTTCTTCTGTATTTAAGGTGCCGGGGAAAAAGGATCTCTATATTGCCTGTGCCGATCGTTGGCTGCCGGAGCATATGGATGAAAAATATGAAGATTATGCAAAGATGTTTGAAGCTATGTTTAATCCGGAGGCAGAAGCAGACTGGAAAGAATTAGTGATGAACCATCCTCAGGATATAACAGATAATACATCGATTGCAGACTATGTATGGTTACCGCTGCGGTTTGCAGAACCTTCCGATAAGCACCCTCTGGGAATGGTATATATTGACTGGCTGGATGAGTGGCGGATTGAGGATTATGAGTAAGAAGTGAAATCGCTATTGAATTTAAAGGCAATTGTACAAATGATAGAAATTTATAATTTATTGGAACAGTTAGGCCTGCCGGGACTGGCAGTGCTATATCAGGAGGAGATTGGATAATGCGTCAGTATGAGATGTTTGAGATATCACTTCAGGGTGAAAATAAGAAATATAATCCTGCGGAAGTAAATGCGATATTTTATTATGGTGACACGGAAAAACAGGTAAAAGGATTCTATGCCGGAAATGGAGAGTATAAAGTGAGACTCCTGCCTTCAATGACAGGTTTGTACAAATGGAAAATAGAAGGTGCAGTGAGCGGGGAGGGAGAAGATTTATGTGAAAAGGCCAATAACGGTATGCATGGTCTTGTCAAACCTGACGGAGCGCACTTTATTTATGAAGACGGAACTCGTTATATTCCTGTCGGTACTACGGTATATGCCATGCTTCATCAGGAGAAAGCGCTGAGGGAACAGACCATGCGGACATTGGAAAACTCTCCGTTTAATAAAATCAGATTTTGCGTATTTCCGAAACATTTTGATTATAATTCAAATGAACCGGAGCTTTTACCTTTTTTCTTTACGGACGGAAAGCCGGATCCGGCAAAACCGTGTTATGAATTCTGGAACAGGCTGGAAGAATATATCGGCCGTTTAAACAGGCTTGGTATCCAGGCGGATCTGATACTTTTTCATCCATATGACCATTGGGGTTTTGCGGAATGGTCTAAGAAAGAGTGTGTTGCATATCTGACGTATGCGGTAAGAAGGCTCTCCGCTTTTCCCAATATCTGGTGGAGCATGGCGAACGAATATGATGCAGTAATTTATTTTGAACATGACTGGTGGAATGATTTTGCAGCACTGATCCGAAAAGAAGAATCATGCAGACATAACCTCAGCAACCATAATCTCCTTTGGAAATGGGACTTTGGGAATCCGGATACTACCCATGTATGCCTGCAGAGCTCGGCTTTTGAAGAAGTGCCGGAACTGATGCTGGAATACGGCAAACCGATCCTTTTCGACGAATGTGGGTATGAAGGGGATATTCCATATCCCTGGGGAAACCTGTCGGGTTTTGAGATGGTGAACCGCTTTTGGAAAGCTGCGGTAATGGGAGCTTATTGTACACATGGAGAAACCTTCTGGAATCAGGAAGAGATCCTGTGGTGGAGCAAAGGAGGGATATTTAAGGGGGAAAGTGTGCCCAGGATTGCATTCCTGAAGGAGATACTGGAATCCCTCCCCGGAGATCTGACTTATGAAGTCCTGGATGCGGAAAGAGTTTATTTCTATAAGGGAAGAGAAGGTCTCAGGGAGTTGGCGGCAGACGGTAAATTTCCGGAGGGGTTCGTGGATTATCCGGAAGAACTGCTGCGGCCGCTGATCCGTACCATGACAGAACTAAGGAGCAGCTATAAAGATGAGGTAATTATAATATACAACGGGCGTCAATGCAGAAGGTTCCTGGATGTGGAGCTTCCAACAGAGGGCAGGTATACGATAGAAATTATTGATGTCTGGAATATGACAAGAAAAATACAAAGAAAAGGGGTATCTGGAAAAGTGCGGGTGGAAATGCCGGGGATTGAAGGGATTGCCATGCTTGCGACAAAGGAGCATGAGAAATAAGCGAGCGGAGGCGGAAAAGAGAAAATGATGTATCATTTTAACAAAGCAGTGCCTGTCTGGGGAGTGAACCTGACATATGAATATAACCAGATTCTTGGCTTCCGGACAGATATCAAGGCAGAAAAGCCGGCGGCAATGAAAATTGCATTGGCTGCCAGAACCTATTACCGTCTGTATGTAAATGGTAAAATGAAAGCGAACGGCCCTGCCAGGACCGCAAAGGGGTACTGCAGGACGGATGAATATAGAATACCTGCGGATGGTATTATGAAAATTGCGATAGAGGTTATCGCGCTGGACAAGCCTTTGAAATACAGCAATGATAATACGATGGAGCCGGGGCTTCTTACTGCAGAAATCAGTCTGGAAGGAGAAGACGGATGCTGGGAAACCGCAGCGGCAACCGGTGAGGACAGCTTTGGATATATGGAAATTCTTTACCGAAAATCTATGGCGGAACTGATGAGCCACAGCAGGGGAATCGTAGAGTATTATCAATTAACGCAGGACAGCCTGGGCTGGATAACGCAGGACTATGAAAGCTTTAAAAAGCCCGTTCCGGTAGCAGAAAGCATACGCTTCCTGGAACGGCGTTCTCCTTATCCAACCTATCGGTCAATTCCCTTCCGTAAACTTTTAAAGGTAAAAAATATGGAGCCTTGTGAAAAAATTTCCGGCGGCATTGTATTTGAACTGGCGCAAGCCTTTAACCCGGGATGGTATGATATGCTTAAGGCGGAGGATATGTTCATCGAGAAGCTTTTGGAAGAGAAGGAGGCGCTGTTTTCCGGACAGTGGAAGGCTGTCAATATGGGAGAAGGACAAAAGGGGATTTGTGTAACGGATTGTCACACCGCTTCTGCCTTTGTTTTTTCCATACCGAAATCAGAACTTGGATTTATCCATCTTTGTGTGCAGACACAGAAGGATGCCGTTATCGACATAATTAATACGGATCATACGGATAAAGAAGGCGTTGTTAGAGGAAATACCTATGCCGCCCGATATGAGCTTGAAAAGGGAAGCTATAATTTGATAACCTTTGAGCCCAGACTTACCAGATATCTTAAGATTATTATCCGTACAAATGGGGAAATTACATTTTCATATCCGGATCTGCTGGACTACAGCTATCCGGATGAAGAAATTTGTCAGTTTGAATGCAGCGACGGAGAACTGAACCTGATATATGAAGGGGCGAAAAGAACCCTGCGTCTGAATACGCTGGATATTTTCATGGATTGTCCCCAGCGGGAAAGGGGAGGTTGGCTCTGCGATTCTCAGTTTACTTCCCGGGCAGCCTGGCAGCTTTTGGGGGATTTGCAGGTGGAAAAGGATTTCATTGAAAATTTTATGCTGACGAATCCGGAGGATTATGCGGAAGCATTTTTCCCGGAAGTATATCCTGGCGAAAATTACAGAGAAATGTCCCCAGGAATCCAGAGCTGGTCTTTCTGGCTGCTGACGGAACTGTGGGATTTCTATCATCGTTCCGGTGACAGAGCTTTTATTGATAAATGTTTTCCCAGGGTGGAAAAGTTTTTGGATGCCGTTATGTCGCATGTGGGTGCCAGTGGATTGTTCGAGGGTTTTGACTGTCTGTTTGTGGATTGGTCTCTCTCTAATGAAAAATTTTCACTGTATCCCATATCAATCCCGGTAAATTGTCTGATTGTCCATACCTATGAACTGATGAGCGAGCTATACGATGTGGAAAGATGGAAAACAGTGGCAAAGAAGGTGAGGAGGCGGCTGGAGGAGATCCGGCCAGCCAGGGGATTGGACAGTGATGGTTATACCTATGAAGATGGACAGTTTATAAAAAATGGATGCCTTACCG
Source organism: Eisenbergiella sp. OF01-20 (assembly GCF_003478085.1). Lineage (NCBI taxonomy): Bacteria > Bacillati > Bacillota > Clostridia > Lachnospirales > Lachnospiraceae > Eisenbergiella > Eisenbergiella sp. OF01-20. The sequence goes on from NZ_QUES01000029.1 coordinate 26,429, forward strand.
AGGCCGGACTGGCACTGGAACTTTGGAGCGGTTTCCGGACAAAGGAACCTGCCTATGTAAAGCCTTTCGTGGAGGCCATGGGAACCTGCCCTAAATTGAGGCCTAATCCTAATATAGGCAGGGCCAACCTGTTTATCGGGCTGATGATACGGTTTGATGTACTTGCCAGGCTGGGTAAAACGGACACGCTGGTGAAGGAACTGAAAGACGTATATCTGCCGGAATCAATACATGGCCCGGGGACATTCTATGAAAATATCAATGCATTCAGCGGCTGCCATGGATTTAACGGTATGGCTGGGGCGCTGATTGTGAATCAGGTACTGGGGCTTGGGCAGCCGATGCAGCTAACCCGGACGATCCGTATCAATCCACATCCCGGAGAACTGAACTGGGCATGCGGAAGTGCGGTATGTGCTGATGGCAGGATCTTTTTTGAATGGAAGGCGAATCAGGACGAGCATGTCTTGGAAATGGAACTTATTCTGCCGGAGGGATGGAAAGCTGAGGTGGAACTGCCTTTTGAACTGGCAGGGTGGAATGTGCGGATGAATGGCGAGTCATGTGCTTGAAAAAGTAACATCAACAGAGAGGCGCCCGGTAAGGCTCCTCTCTGGAGCTATGTCAGGAATATTTGTCTTATTCCACCACAACCCTTACCCTGTCCAGATTTTTGCATTGTATAAAGATATCATCAAGTGTTCCGGTCCGGCTGCTCTGTGCCTTCAGCACCGGAAAGTAAGTTCCGGGTCTTTTAAATATATGAGTAGTTTTCACATAAGCTGTCTGGCTGTTTTCATTTATTTCCAGCTTTTCATATCTGCTGAAATCGTTTGACTGTTCGAAATCCCAGGCGGCTGCAGTTACAATGCCAGTATGCCCTGGAACCTCTATTACAGCAGTAAAGGTTACCGGTTCCCCGGCTTTCACGAAAATACTTTTTTTACCGTTGGCAAAAGCTTTTACCACAGGCTGCAGTCCTCCTCTCTCCGCCGCACTGTCGGGAACTTCGATCTGTCCGTCATAGTACTTGTAATTAGTTGATGGTACGGGTTCTCTATTTTTTTCACACCAGTCCGCCAGATCCAAAAGGGCCTGATGCAGCACCCCCAGATAATCAACATGATGCTGCGGATCGCTTTGTTCCGGATCATTCAGCCGGGCCGTATTATCCTCATGTACGCAGTTATCATTGTAGTAGAGGCGGAACATTTTGTCCGTTTTGCTTCCCAGGTGCCGCTCCACCGCATGGCGGTACCAGTCCCCATGCCACGGATAAGCACTTTCATCCAGCAGACTGCAGACAGCGATGACCTTTCCATGAATATCGCCGGTGGGAACCTCCCCGCCTCCGTTTTTGGCGATGATGGGAGACAGCAGAAAAGGCAGCTGCGGGTAGATGGGGAGGCCTTTTTCATCCCGATACTGATCGTATACATGATAGCTTCCGTCCGGCACCTGATGCCGCTGAAATGTCTGCATTGCCAGATAATCGCTGTTATCCAGCAGGATTTCATCTCCAACAGCCAATCCTGTCAGGTTATGATAGGAATCGCTCCAATCAAAGGCCTTTCCAACGGTAATAACACCGTTTTCTATTTTTTCAATGGAGTTTTCTTTTCCTTTTGCCTTTCCGCTTAATACTTTAATTCTGCAATGAAAAAGCCGCATTCCCAGATCGGGAATAGTTTCTACGCGGATCTGCGGTTCCATATCCTGTCCGGCGGACAGGGTTTGCCAGCTTTTGTCCACACTGCTGCAATCTTTGTTAGTTTGTTCCCCACAAAAACCTGTCAATCCGGCAACCCTGGTTACGAAGCGGATTCTGGCCCTTGCTTCATTGCTGTCCGGATCCGCACCCGCATAGCCCGGTTTTTCCCAGAAGTCTTTAAAATAATTGGGGAATACATTATATATATAGGGCGCCAGCACCATCAGGGATCCATCCCCCATTGTCGGCCATAGAAACCATCCGCGTTTAGGAAATCCCATCCTGGTAGCTTCCGCTAAAGCTTGTTTTTGTTCTTCATCAAGGCCTTCGTAGATATTTCCGCTGCCTCCCGGTTCCATTGTATCTACAAGGTGTTTCAGTTTTTCTTCCCCAAGCATTCTCATTACGCGGACACGAGGGCCGAAAACATTCGGTACGGCCATGGGATTTGCAGTCACATAAGGTACCCCTCCATCCCAGATGCCTTCGGTCATTTCCATACAGCCTATCGTCTTAAAGCTTCCGCCGCTCCCTCCGAAGATGTAGCCATAGGGCCTGTGTTCATATTCGTACAGTTTCCCGGCCAGCTTACGGCCAAACTGCGCACAGTGAGCGCTGGTTTTATACAGACGCTCCCCTTCTCCGGGGATAAATCCCCCCTGATTGCTGTTTACAAAGTAAGCTCCATGGGTTAAACTAAAGCGGATTTTATCATCTTCTCCGCTGAGCCATTCGCATTCATGCTCATCAGCCGGTGCGGGTGATACATATTGAAAAAATCTTCCCGCATAGTTATCTTTTTCCGGAAAATAAAAACAAAACCTGGCCTCCGTACCGTTTTTTTCCGTTCCGCGGAACCCGCCGTGTACATAATAATGGCGGACAGGGGTATCACGCCATCCTTCTTCATCAATATAGGGCTGTGAAAAGTAATTATCTTCCGAGGGTATGTACAGTTTCTTTTTTTCCATGTTCTTTTCCTCCAATAGAACTTTTAAATTTCCGTTTCTCTTTGTGCCCTGCGTTTATCCAACTCCTCACGAATTTTCGGAATCATACCGTCCAGTTTATAGAACAGTAAACTTCCTGCTACGGCAAGCCATAAAAGCATGGGGATAATGCTGAATAAAATACGGATCATCCATACGGCGCTTTCCGGTATTTGGGTCATATCGCCCACATATCCGGCACAGGAGAGAAGGATTCCCAGCAGGCCTGCTCCCAGTGCAGACCCGATTTTAGTTGCCAGGCCGGTTACACATCCCAGGGTGCCTTCCATTCGCTGCATTCCCTTCCACTCGTTAAAGTCTGCACAATTTATGATCATAAGTGGGAACAAAACACTGATAGGAGTGATTCCTCCGCCGTACATAATTCCTGCAATCCCCAGCAGTACCGGATTGCCTTCTGCGAAAAAGTTCAGCAGATATCCGGCGGCTGTAACGAGGCATCCCGCTAAAATCAGTTTTTTTATAGAAAAGCGTTTAATTATTTTTGGGAAGAATGCAGCAAGGGGAATCGCTAGAAGCATTGCCGCATTAACCAGTCCCATTAAATTCAGATCTCCGGCCACATATGTGAAATAATAAACATTGACGCCCATATTAGTGACAAAATTCTGGATGAACAGGATTAAGGCTATGATATAAATATAAGGATTCCTGGTAAGAACTGTTTTTACGTCCTTAAGATGTACTTTTTCCTTCCCTCCGTCTGCCGGGTTGGCATCTATTGGATTCGTTTCCTTAATAAAAAGAAAACGCAGCAGCCCAATAATAGCCATAGGAACTGCAAGCATTGCAATCATCCTGCTCCATCCGGAGGCATTTACCGCATATCTGGCAACAAGAGTGGGAGAAATTATATTAAAAAAAGCGACACATATCATACTGATAATATTGCCGTAGGAATTTAGCACCACATATTGCTCTTCATACTTAAATGCCCGGACCATGTATACTGTGGCATTTGCATTCAAAAAAGTAAAGAATACACTGTTTACCATAGCATAAGCACTCAAAACCCAGATACATTTAACCACAATGCTCCAGGACGGCGAGCAGGAATACATTAACCAGGTGCAAAACCACAAACCGACAATACAGAATTCGTAGGGACGTCCGCGTCCGATTTTTGTATTCGTGCGATCCACAAGATATCCTGCGAATATATCAGTTACCCCATCTAAAAGCTTACTAAAAACCAGGAGCATCCCCACAAGATAAGGATCCATTTTTAATGTATCTGTACAATAAATTGATAAATAGCCCAGAATCATCATACAAATTCCGTGCGATACCGCTCTGCTCTGCCAGGCAAACAGACTTCCAATTCCTAACGACTTTGGATTTTTTTCTCTTATTTTCCTCATTTTCTACCCCCAAATAAATATAGCTCCTGACAACAGGATTGAATAGTTTATGGTTGTATTTTACAAAGAGATGGAAGATACTGGATATCACTATATTTACCTATTTATAACTATATTGTAAAAAATGCTGAAAATAAGTATAATATTTATAGTTTAGGTATTCTGAGCAGCAGCGATAATTCATATCAGCCTGTATACTAATAATGAAAGGAAATGACAGTCTTATGCGGATAGAGGAATTGTTCGAATTGCTTGACGATTACAGCCGTGCCATGCATCTTCCTGTCAGTTGTTTTATAGGGCATGAACTGGTTAACAGAACCATGGATTTTCTGACTGATTTTAATCTTCCCATGTTGCTTATGGAATGCCTTCCACAGGAACTTCCTCCTGTCTGGTACAGCATTTCACCGGAATTTATGTATATGGCGGGATTGACACTTACTGATAAAAATATGACAATTTTTATTGGCCCGGCCTGTGTACTGGATTGTTCCCGGGAGCAGGCATCCCGTATTCTGGAACGAATCGGCCGTTCAAGAAAGGACATATCGGAATTGATACGTTTCTTCCGAGCTCTTGGTGCTTGTGATTCAGTCTCTATCCAGGCTGGCGTCAAACTACTGCAGCGTCTCATATGCAATACCTGTACATCACCTGAGTTGTTGGAATTTCACTGGAACAATCTGCTGCATTTTCCCGCTTATAGTATCCCGGAACCTGAAAATACCGGAGATATACCATTGGAAAAAGAATTGGTGGAATGTATTGAAAATGGAAGAAGTGATGTGCTGGAACAAATCATTCTAAATAGTATGCTGATAAGAAAGGGGGAGGCTTTTGATGATCCGCAGCTTTTTCGGAACAGATCCAATATTATGTGCAGCGCCAATTTCTTTTGTTCCAGGATAGCCCTGCGCGCAAATCTGGATATAGCCCTTGTCACGGCTCTGTTCGAACAATATGACCGAAAAATCCAACACGCCTCAAATGTCTCTGAACTGACATATATCTTCGTGGAATTTATACGGGAATATACCCGTCAGATCGCTGCATTAAAGGGCTTGCAGACAAATTCTCCGCTGGCTGAGAGAGTGAACCATTATGTGGTATCCCATCTTTATGAAAATATAACCCCGACGCTCCTTTCCGAACAACTGAAGGTTAACCTTTCTTATTTATGCAGGCAATTTAAAAAAGCAACAGGCAAAACAATTTCCTGTTTTGTACAGGAACGTAAAGTAAAAGAGGCTATGCATCTGTTAAAGAAGAATACGTTGACTGTCACAGCTGTCAGCCAGTTGTTGGGATTTTCTTCCGCAAGCTATTTTTGCGTTGTCTTTAAAAAACATACAGGTATGTCTCCGGCCGGATTTCAGCATGAAAAATAGAGGCGGACTGATGGGCAGTCCTTAAATAGGAAATAAAGCAATTAAGGCAGCTTCTTGTTGCACGTCCCATTCGGTCATTTTTATAATAAAGCCGTTTGATTTAAACGCATTTCTGATATTTTGAGGAACGGCCAGATAGGTTTGTATTAAAGTATCGGGAGCCTTTCTTAATAGATTACCTATCTTGGTTTTATCAAAAGTAATTGCATATGGCGCTACCAGATCTCCGTAGATGTGGTTTTCATCTTCTATCATAATCATCATTAGTCAATGATTCTCCAGGTATTGAGCTGTTTGGCCTGGCTGGATACCTCTATACTGACTTCTCCGGAACGATCCGATATAAATACGGCGGTTAATTCATCGGTACGGCCCAGAAACAGTATATAATTTATACATCAGAAAATATGATATATGAAATCTGTTTTTGAATATTTTTTCCTGGCCTCATTTATTAAAATAAGTGGACTATTATGTAAAAATTTTGTAACTGTTTACTATTTTAGCAGTTATAAAAGTATTCCGAATTACAGGAGGGAGAAAGATACTGAATTTTAAAAAGTTAACCGGAGAAGAAACAGGTGTGGCAGAGGAGTTCAGGGCGGATTGGGAGGCCTGCAATATCGATTTCTATGAAGATGTGGCCTATGGGATAGGAGGGGATCACCCTATGTACCTTGATCTCATGATACCAAACGAAAAACCTAAGGGAAAACGGCCTGTGATTATCTGGGTTCACGGCGGCGGGTGGAGAATTAAGGAGCTTACGAAGAAATACCGCCCGGTTAGTGCACTTGTGCAGGCGTGTCAGATAGGCTTTGTCTGCGTGAGCATTGAGTACCGTCTTGTTACGGAGAAGCCGTTTCCGGCACCGATAGAGGATTGTAAATGTGCGGTACGTTTTAAACTGCGGCGCAGGTTCCCCGGCCCACAAAGCGCTGGTGAGAGAAGGAAGGAATTAGAGGTATGGACAAAAAGGAAATCCCGGCTCTGGCGAGTAAAAAGGGTTCCATAAAAAGATACTTATTTATAGGCGGTGTAGGCGGTTCCGTCCTGTTACTGTTGCTTTTAATGTGTTTCGGAGGCTATATCATGCTGCAGTACAGGAATGTGTATAAAAGGGATCATGCAGCCATGACCTCCGATTATGCACAGCAGCTCGCCCGGGATATCGGCTCCCTGGAAGCTTATATTAAAAATCTGTATGGGAACAACGTTCATTACCAGATGCTCAAACGGCCTCAGATTACGGAAGATCAATGGATGCTTGCTTCCTATTACCTGAATAATAACTTCAGTACCAAGGCAGATAATCTGGACTATTTCGGCGGCGTTTTTTATTATGATCAGGACTGGGACTCCCTGAACAGTGAGTTCAGCAGCTATCCTTATGCAGGAGACAGCTACCGCCTGAATCAGGCGGTTAAAGCGGAAGTGAGGATGCATACAGGTGAAAAAATGCCATATGAAAAAATAATGGCCTATGAAGGGGAAATTTATCTCTTATATATTCTGGGGGATCGAGGGAAATATTTGGGATATGCGGTCAATCTGTCGGGTTATTTTGTATTGCGGGAAAATATGCAGCTTATCATTTCCGATGAGCAGGGGAATATCCTTGCAAATTTGGGAGACAGGCTTCTTGACGAAGCGTCCGCTGTGGAGAAGCTGAAGGGCGGTACGGATAAATCGGGCCTGAAGTACATGATTTCCAGGGCTGCTGTGGAAGGGCAGAACCTTCAGCTTATGCTGATACATAAGGATGAAAAGCTGGCCTTCTGGAACCAGGCGGAATTCTGGCTGCTGTTCATCCTGATTCCTCTGGCGGCTTTTGCTGTTTTGTGGAATGTGTACAGGTTTGTAAAGCGCATTATTTACCAGCCTATCGATCATTTTGTACACCGCCTGACGGAAATGAAAAGAGGAGAGACGCCTGAAGCTTCCGGAGGGGCGAGGAAGGAAAAACAGTTGGAGGAGATCCGGCTGATTAATGAAAAGCTGGATGAACTGATTGCGGAGATGGGGCAGCTGGAGCAGGAAAAATACAAAAAGGAGAAGGAAGCCAACGCCGCGCTGCTGCAGTATTATCAGCTGCAGGTAAGGCCCCATTTTTTCCTGAACTGTCTGAATATTGTAGCTTCCCTTCTCAATGAAAATGATGTGGATACGGTGAAAACCATGATTTTTGCCGTGTCCAGGCATTTCCGCTATGTATTTCAGGATTCGGACAGCCTGGTTACACTGGCCGAGGAAATAGAAGAGGTCAAAGCCTACTGCGATATTTATATTATTAAAAACGCAATGCCTATTCTCCTGCAGATTAGCCTGGACGAGGAGACGAAATCCTGTGAGATTCCCATTTTGTGTGTGCAGACGTTTGTGGAGAATTCCGTAAAATATGCGGTGAATAAGGGCAGGGTGCTTTCCGTTTCCATTACGGCGGGCAGAATAGAAGATGATGGGAAATGGTATACAAGAATCCATATTACGGATAATGGGGAGGGGTATCGTCCGGAACAGCTGGAGCAGCTGAACAGGCCTGTGACGGAATTCCAGTATCATTCTATGCAGGTTGGAGTCGATAATATAAAGTACCGGATTTATTTGTTATATGGGGAGAAGGCGAAGCTATACTTCTATAACAGCCCAACCGGAGGGGCTGTTACGGAAATACTGCTGCCTCAAAGGTATAAAGATGAACATACTGATTATTGATGACGAGAAAACGGTTTTGAAAACCGTATATTCCCAGCTTCAGGAAATGAAGCTGGGAATGGAAAGAATTGATACGGCCGACAGCGCTGAGGAAGCAAAGGAATGGATGAATACGTACAGTTACGATATCTTCCTCTGCGATATTGTTATGCCTGAAACGGACGGAATCACCTTTGCCAAATGGGTGCTTGAGAGATACCCGGAGGTGAAGGTGATTTTCCTGACGGCCTACGCGGATGTGAAATACATGAAGGAAGCGATTTCTATGCAGAGCTTCGATTATGTTCTTCAGCCCGTCAGCACTCAGGAATTGAAAAGCGTTGTGGAACGGGCCGTTTCCCAGATCAAGATTGAGCGGAAAAACAGGGAGCTGATAAATATGGGCGCCTTTTTCCAGACCTACGAGGAAAGTATTCTTGAAACGGGCACCCTCCAGTATCTGGAGGGGGGCAATGAGGAAGACTCCTACCTGCGCAGACTGATTGCCGGTCATAATGTTAACGGTGCGGGCGAATCGGACTATATGCCCGTATTGATCCAGGTTCTAAAAACGCAGAGGAATCTGGAAAAAATAGAAAAACCTATTCTGCGCCTGATTTACCAGAATATCCTGGATGAAGTGTTTCAGGATTTAAAGGTATACAGTATTATTGTGCTGGAAGAAAATAGTACGGATTTTGCCATACTCCTGTATTGGAAAAAAGAACTGGCTTATGAAACGGGGACGCTTTCCGGGAAGCTGGAAAGCTTCCGCATTCTGGCGTACCGCGTACTTTTGACCTCAATGGCAATTTACTGCGGAAGAGCCTGCGAACCTTCAGAACTTGTGAAATATTCACAGCCTTTATTCCAGGCAAAAAAGGACAATGTGCGCCGGGAAAGCCGTGTGTTCATTCCCCGTGAAAATGAAAAGGATGTGAACAGTAATTCCTACAGGCTCCAGCTGAATACCTGGAAAAAGTTGTTGGAGCAGGATCAGTTTCTGAGCTTTAAGGACAGCATTCTTACTTATATCACCAAAGATTACCACGGACATATGAATGCCACCGGCATGATGAACCTGCATCAGAGCGTCACACAGCTTCTGCTTGTCTATCTCGTAAACCATCAGATTGGCAGCGAGCAGATTTTCGATAACGAGCTGCCCTACCTGACCTATATGAATGCCTGGCAGGGCTATGATCTGTTTGAAAAAGCGCTGACTTATATCACCCAAAAGCTGCAGGAGATTATTGGCAGAGGGGAAACGAAGGATGTGATCCAGGAAACGGTAAAATACATCAGGCAGCATCTGGATACAGATCTGGCGGTAACGGAAATTGCGGACTATGCGGGAATGAACCCGGAATATTTAACGAAGCTTTTTAAAAAGAATACCGGTTTTACCCTGAAGGAATATATTGTAAATGAAAAAATGGAGTCGGCCAAAATACTGCTGTCCACAACGACATTGCCGGTGACTTTAATTTCCGGCCATGTGGGCTATGGAAACTATTCCAATTTTACAAGAAGCTTTAAACAGTTAGTGGGCTGTACGCCCATGGAATACCGCAAGGCGGCAGCGAATCAGAAAATGCAATAAACCTTCTCTGATTTTGCATATTTTTCACGTCCCTGTTTGATTAGAATATGCTTAACAAACAGACAGGGGAGGTAATATACGATGAATAAAAAGCTATTGTCACTGATTCTTGCAGTTGTATTGACAGGTTCGCTTGCAGGGTGTTCACAGAAGTCACCGGCGGCGCAGCCTCAGACGGACAGCAGTGAGGAAGCGGCGGGCACAGCGGAAACAGCCGGAGAATTTCCGGCATCGGAAAACCCGGACGAGTGGCCTGCGATTACGGTACAGGTGCCTGTTCTTAGTGAAATGGCGGACGAACAGATGGTGGAGGATGCTTTAAACGAGTATCTGGTATCTATTAATGCAGGAGTGAAGGCTGATATGGTGCAGATGGCCCTGGGGGATCTCTCCACGCAGCTGACGCTTATGCTGTCTGACAATCAACAGCCTTTGGATCTATTTTGCTGGAGATTCTATTCTACACTGGACGGATGTGTGAAAAACGAACAATGCATCCCTCTGGATCCATATTTGGCAGTTTACCCTGATTTATGGAAAATGTATCCCGGAATTGTTCTGAAGACACAGCAGATCAGCGGTGTGCAGTACGCGGTTCCTTCCGTGGACAGCTATGCAACCTATGATGTTTATGCATTAAGAAAAGATGTGGCGGAGGATCTTGGTATTGCGGACAGAGACGGGGAGCGGATTACACTGGATGAAATGACCCAAATTATGAAGGGTGCAAAGGCAGCCCATCCGGAATTCGCTTATATGATCAATACGAATAATGAAGCTGTCATCGGCATAGACAGCCTGGGAAACAGCAACTGGCTTGGCGTACTGATGAACCGGGGGGTGGATACGAAGGAGATTGTCAATCTGTATGAGACGGATGAGTGGCGCGAGTTCTGCCTTCGTATGAAGGCATGGAAGGACGCCGGCTTAATGATGGATGATCCCCTGAATAATGAAATGACGATTTCCCAGTATAATAACGGCGTTTCCGCAGGTTGCTACCTGGGGGGCTACAGCCCGGATTATATCAAGGCGCTGATTGCCTACAGCCCTTATGAACCCATCGAGTTCCAACTGACGGATATGGTCGGGACAAGTGCTTCCGTGCTGGGCGGCTGGATGATTTCCACCGTATGCAAGGAGCCGGACGCAGCAATGAAGCTTCTGTACCTGATGGCCACAGATGAGAAGGTGGCCAGGTACTTTATCCTGGGTATTGAAGGTGTGCATTATAGTGTGGATGAGAAGGGCATTGCAAGACGTCCCGAAGGTGTTACACAGAACAACAGCACCTGGAATCAGGACTGCCCGTGGTTCTATCCCAACCAGTGTCTGAGCATTCCGCTGGAAACGGAAATGGTGACTTATTATACCGATATGCTGGATGCCCCCAATCATGCAGAATTTTCAGAAGCGATGGGCTTTGTATTCGACAGCGCCCCGGTTTATGACCAGATGGCGGCATGTACCACGGTAGTTGCGGAATACAGAGACGCTTTGCTCTATGGCCTGGTGGATGTGGACACTTATCTGAAAAAATTCAATGAGGAGCTGAAGGCGGCAGGAATAGATGAAATCATAGCGGAAGAGCAGAAACAGTTCGACGCGTGGCTTGCCGCACAGTAAATTAGATTCCCGGAATGGAAGGACAGGATAAGATGATGTCGAAAAATGTGAGCACAACCCAAAGTAAAACTGCTTCAAAAAAACAGACGCTGCGAAAGCTCCGTAAATATGCCCCGTTATATCTCTGCGCACTGCCGGGCTTTCTGTATCTGATCATTAACAATTACCTTCCCATGGGCGGCCTGATTCTTGCATTCAAGAAGTACAGCTTCGCCAAGGGAATTATCAAAAGCCCCTGGAACGGACTTAGCAATTTTACATATCTGTTCGGCTCGAAATGGGCTAAGATCATGTTCCGCAATACCATTGGGTACAACATATTGTTTTTGTTCCTGGGTACGGTCTTTGCCATCTTTGTGGCAATCCTATTAAATGAAGTACGTAAAAAAAAGGCGCAGCAGGTGTATCAGACGACTATATTGATTCCCCATCTTGTAAGCACCGTTCTTATAGGTTATCTGGTATATGCCTTTCTGTCCAGCACGAACGGTTTTGTCAACAAAGGGATTCTGGAGCCTCTGGGAAGAGAAGGGGTACAGTGGTATACGGAAGCAAAGTACTGGCCCTTTATCCTGACTATCGTGCAGTTGTGGAGAAGCTTCGGCTTTCAGAGCATCGTATATTTTGCAACGATTATCGGGTTTGACAAGACTTATTATGAGGCGGCCGTGGTGGACGGCGCCACTACCTGGCAGCAGATTACCAGAATCACCCTGCCCCTGTTAAAGCCAACGGTCATTATTTTGACTATCATGGCATTGGGTAGAATGTTTGCATCGGATTTCGGTCTGTTCTATCAGGTGCCCCAGAACAGCGGACTGCTTTATTCCACTACAACCACAATTGATACCTTCGTATACCGCACTCTGATGCAGGATCATGATGTGGGAAGATCGCTTGCTGCAGGCTTCCTGCAGTCCGTACTCGGATTTTTCGTGGTAATGCTGACCAATGCTATTGTGCGCAGGACTGAACCTGACAGTGCATTGTTCTGAGAGGGAGGAAAAAAATGGCTGGAACGAATAAAGGATTTCGCATATTTGCAAATATAATTATGATTGTTTTAATGCTGTGCTGCCTGCTGCCGTTTATCCTTTTAATTACGGCATCTATCACTGATGAAGCTACTTTGACGCTCTACGGATATTCTTTTTTCCCAAAAAAAATAAATTTCCGCGCCTATGAATATTTGTTCCAGGCAGCCGGAAAGATTGCCAGAGCCTATGGAGTGACGATTCTGATAACATTGGTCGGGACAACGCTGAATGTAACGATGACAATGTTTATGGCTTATCTTTTGTCAAAACAGGATTTGCCGGGGAGAAATTTTTTATCCTTTTTTATCTTTTTTACCATGCTTTTTTCCGGCGGTATGGTTCCTTCCTATATTATATGGAGCCAGTACATGCATGTTGGAGGCAGCCTTCTGGGACTGCTCCTGCCTAATCTGGCGCTGGGAGCCTACAATGTAATATTGATGAGGACTTATTTTACCACAAATGTGCCCAAGGACATTCTGGAGGCCGCGCAGATGGATTCCTGCGGGGAGCTGGGGATGCTGTTTCGTATCGCTCTCCCGCTTTCCAAACCCATGTTGTCAACGGTGGCGCTGTTTTCCGCATTGGCTTATTGGAATGACTGGATCAATGGCCTGTATTATCTGACTAGAAGAAGTGATCTGTATTCCATCCAGAACGTGTTGAATTCCATGATGAACAATGTGCAGTTCCTGAAGGAGAATACGCTGGATGCGGGCAGTGCGCAGATTACAACCCAGATACCTACCTCCGGGGTGAGAATGGCAATTGCGGTAATTTCCGTACTCCCGATTATGATTATTTACCCTTTCTTCCAGAAGGCATTTATTAAAGGCATCGTAATCGGCGGAGTGAAAGGTTAACGTTAACGATATCCCATTACGGATATCCGTTGAGTGATAAGAAATAAAGGACGAGAGGAGTAAGGAGATGACTATTGATAGTAAGGCGGTTCATGATTCGCTTTATGCGCCCAATGGGGGGCATGTGCCGAAGGAGGGCGGGAGTTGCTCGATTTTGCTGAAGAGAAGGTATACCAGCGTGGTGTTTTGTCCCGGAGAGCCTTTTGAGGGGCAGAGGGGGCCGGGGTCTATGTATCCGCGGTGTATCTGCCTGGAGCATAACGGGGAGAAGAACGGGACTTTGCTGGCGACGATGGAGTATTATACGGAAGATACGCCTGTTTTTCCGATATATGAGAGTACGGATGATGCGCATAGCTGGCATTATCTGAGCTGTGTTGAGGATACGCAGCTGGGGCAGGGGTGCCGGTTTCAGCCTCATCTTTTTGAGCTTCCCTGTGATATGGGCAGTGTGAAGGAGGGAACGATTCTTTGTGCGGGTAATATTATTCCGAAGGATATGAGCACTACCACGCTGCACATGTATAAAAGTGAGGATGCGGGCAAGACCTGGGAATTCGTCAGTGAAATCGTGAAGGGGGAGAGGGATGAGAAGCATATCATGGGGTTTCCTGTATGGGAACCTTTCCTGCTGCAGTCGCCTGACGGAAAGCTGTTTTGTTATTATTCGGATGAGAGGTATAAGGATCATGGGAATTATAATCAGCTTCTTGCGCATAAGGTGTCGGAGGACGGCGGTTATACGTGGGGAGAGGAGAAAATCGATGTCGCTTTTCCCGACGGGAATCTCCGGCCGGGTATGCCTGTAGTAGTTTATCTGCCGAACGGAAAGTTTATCATGGTGTATGAGATGGTAAATGAGGACAGGATTCCTGTTTATTTCAGGATTTCCGATTCCATGGATGACTGGGGGGAGCCTGATTTTATAGGGAATCCGATAGTTGCGGTGGACGGCAGTTACCTTACGGGCACGCCTTATGTGACATGGATTGACAAGGGAGGAAAGGATGGTACTATCCTGGCGGCAGGCAGAGGCTTTTCCCATATTTTTGCCAATTCGGAAATGGGGATGGGCTTCTGGGAAAAGATGGACAGTCTGATTCCGATTGATAATAATTATAATTTTACAGGCTACAGTCAGTGCATCCTTCCTTTAAAGGGAGGCAGGCAGATACTGAATTTGAGCCCCTGCCAGATTTCGGACAGGCAGGCGCTTATTGAAGCGGCGGTTGCGGACGTATATGTCCGAGCATAAAGGTACAGGAGCCGTTATTGGGTCAGGCGTCTGGACTGGTGCCGTGAGTCAGAAATTGCAATGGAATACATCGGAAAATGAATATTTTAAAGGAAACCAAAATTATATGATATGTTTATTAAGGAGTATGGGAGGAAGTAGTATGAACAAGAAACTGGTATCACTTATTCTTGCCGCGTCAATGATTGGGACGCTGCTTACAGGCTGCGGCTCTGATCCGGCCGGGACAGGAGCGGCCGATGCGCCGGGAAGCACAGGCAGCGTATCGGCTGAGGGGGAAGATTCTTCAGGAGCACTTGAGGTATCCGAAAACCCGGACGACTGGCCGGTAATCGCAGTGCAATCCCTGAGCTATGATATGCCGGATGAGACTATGGTGGAGGAAGCGCTGAATGAGTATCTGGTATCGATTAATGCAGGAGCAAAGGTGGATTTGATCGGTATTAACTTCGGCGACCTTGCAACACAGATGACTCTGATGCTGTCCGATAACCAGAACCCCCTGGACATATTCTGCTGGAGATTTTATTCCAATGTGGACAGCTGTGTAAAGAATGAACAGTGCATTTCCCTTGATCCATACCTGGATGTGTACCCCGATCTTTGGGAAATGTATCCGGAAAAGGTGTTAAAAACCCAGCAGGTTTCCGGTGTACAGTATGCCGTTCCTTCCGTTGACAGCTATGCCACCTATGAGGTATATGCATTAAGAAAGGAAATCGCGGAGGAACTGGACATTGCCGATAAGGACGGCGAACGGATTACCCTGGATGAAATGACGCAGATTATGAAAGACGCAAAGGCAATTCATCCGGAATTTTCCTATATGGTGAATACAAATAACGAATCCGTAATCGGCATTGACAGCCTGGGCAACCCTAACTGGCTTGGAGTACTGCTAAACAGAGGCGTTGACACAACGGAAATTGTCAATCTTTATGAAACGGAGGAATGGCGTGATTTCTGCTATCGGATGAAGGACTGGAATGAAGCCGGATTACAGATGGATGATCCGCTGAATAACGAAAGAACTATCACGCAGTACAATAATGGCGTATCCGCAGGCTGCTATCTGGGCGGTTACAGCGCTGATTACATTAAAGCTTTGATTTCTTACAGCCCCTATGAACCCATAGAATTACAGCTGACGGATCTGGTGGGGACAAGCGCTTCCGTATTGGGCGGCTGGATGGTATCCACAGTATGTAAAAACCCGGATGCGGCAATGAAGATTTTATATTTGATGGCAACCGATGAAGTGGTGGCGCGTTATATGATTCTCGGTATTGAAGGCCATAACTATACGGTGGATGAAAACGGAATCGCCCGTTTCCCGGAAGGTGTGGATGCCAGCAATGCAACCTGGAATATGAACGGACCCTGGTACTATCCGAACCAGTGTCTGAGCCTTCCTTTGGAGGTGGAAATGTCAACCTATTATACCGACATGCTGGACGCCCCGAATCACGCAAAGTTTTCGGAGGCGATGGGCTTCATATTCGACAGCGCTCCGGTATACGATCAGATGGCAGCCTGTACGACGATTGTGGCTGAGTACAGAGATGCACTGCTTTATGGCCTTGTGGATGTGGACTCTTATCTTGAAAAATTCAATGAAGAGCTGAAGACCGCAGGAATCGATGAGATTATTGCAGAAGAACAAAAACAGTTTGACGCCTGGCTGTCTGCACAGTAGACAAATAAAGAACCAGCAAATGTGTTGCCGGCCATAGGTGTTTCTATGGCCGGCAATTGTTGTGGATAAGGATGTTCCGCGGATTGCGTCATCCTGTGTATGTGAGAGGAGAAGCTATGGAAAATTTACAGGTAGTTGTGGAATCGGGGAAATTACAGGGCATTCATGGATGGGACCCAAGGGTTGCGGTATTTAAGGGAATACCATACGCCGCACCTCCGGTAAGGGAGCTGCGCTGGAAAGCCCCGCTGCCCGCCCCGGCCTGGGAGGGCGTGAGATGGGCCGATCAATACGGGCCAATCGCCTGCCAGCCCGTGCCAGGCAGCAATCCAGAGGAGTTCTGGACAAGGGAGATCCATCCCACCGGAACGGAATTTGCCATGAGCGAGGACTGTTTGTATCTGAACGTTTATACAACGGCCAGGACGGGGGAAGAAAAGCTTCCGGTACTGATTTACATTCACGGCGGAGGCTTTAAGGGCGGATACCCTTACGAGGTGGAATTTGACTGGGAGCATATGGCGAAAAAAGGGATTGTTGTCGTAGCAATCGCTTACCGTCTGGGCGTTTTGGGATTTTTGGCCCACCCCTTGCTGTCCGCGGAAGCGCCGGAGGAACCAAAGGGCAACTATGGCACGATGGATCAGCTGGCCGCTTTAAAGTGGGTAAAGCGCAATATTGCCGCCTTCGGAGGCGATCCGGACCGGATTACCATTGCCGGACAGTCCGCGGGAGCCATGAGCGTACAGAATCTGATGACCTCCCCCATGGCGGAAGGGCTGATTGACGGCGCTATTATTGAAAGCAGCGTAACCGTGGCCTTTGCGGAAAAAGCGGACAGAAGCCATCCTCTTGACAAGGCGGAGCAGGCTGGCGCCCTGTTCTTTGAAAAGGCGGGCATCAAAAGCCTGGAGGAAGCGAGAAAACTGCCCGGAGAAGAACTGGTACGGCTGGAGGATGAACTTTTAGGGCCGGGCGTCCATTTTGAACCCGTCATTGACGATATCATTATAAAAGAATTTAATTTTGTAACCTATAAAAATAATCACCATCACAGGATTCCCGTGATAGCAGGCTATAACCGGGGAGAAGCGGAGTCCTTTGCGAAAGCGTTCACAAGCCCTGTGGAAACAATGGAGGCGTTCAAACAATACGCCGCCGGCTTCGGTGAAAAAGCGGAAGAATTCATGGCGCTTTGCAATGTGAAAAATGATGATGAGGTGAAGTCGCTTTTTTCCGGCAGCGCGATGCTTGATCTGATTGCGGGCGCGAGGATGTTCGGATATATCCAGGACAGCCAGGACAGAAAGGTCTACCTCTATGACTTTAATGCAGATATCCCCGGCGATGATAATGCGGGCAGCTATCACGGAAGTGAGATGTGGTTTGCCTATGACAGCCTTGCAAGATGCTGGCGTCCGTTTACCGGAAAGCATTATGATCTGGCCCGCCAGGTAAGCTCTTACTGGGTGAATTTTGTGAAAACCGGAAATCCCAACGGTAAAGATACCATCGGCGAAGAGCTTCCGGAGTGGAAGAACTTCACGGCGGAAAATGAATTCGTGATGGAATTTACGGATAAGCCGGAGGAATCCGGGATAAAAACGGATCCGGTTATGAAATTCAGGATCGATTACACGTTAGGGAGAATGTAAAAGTTTTATTCACTTTTTCAGATGGAGGTTAATTATGGGACAGAATACAAAAACTTTATATGAGAACGCCGCGCAGTATTGCCATGCGCTGCAGCACCGAAGCGTCGCTTATTTTGAGGACGCTCCCTGCTATCCGATAGAAAAGCTGGTAAAGCTGCACGGTATGAGGCGGGCCATGCTGGAGGAGAAAGAGGAAGCCGGGAAATGGGAGCTGGCGAAGGAATATGATGGCTTTATGGACGCGCTGGAAAAGCTGCTTGATGCGCCCTCCCGCATTTATCTGTGGCCGGAGGGCAACATGCCGGAAACAGGAGAATATACGGAAAATCCGGATTCCCGTTATAACCATGATCCCGATTTCCGCCCCTATATGTACGAATTCCTTCTGCCTGAGGACGTGAAGCCGAAGGGAGCCGTCATTTTGTGCGCGGGGGGCGATCACGGGGACTGCGTGATACATGAGGCTTACCAGAGTTGCCTGGATTTCAATAAACTCGGCTATCAGAGCTTCATGCTCTTAAACAGGACGAACATGATGCCCTACACCGGACAGGAATGCGGCGCGGACGCTGCAAGGCTGATTCGCATGATCCGTAAGGACGCTGCAAAATACCGCATCAGGGAAAACCAGGTGGCCTTTGCCGGATTTTCCAACGGCGGGCTGACAGGAGAGGAATGCATCCGTTATTATTCGGGCAGCCAAAAGGTGACAGATCATTTCCCGGATTATGAGCCGGATGAACTGGATGAATACCCGGGAGCCCCGGACGCTTTCCTGTGTATCTACGGCCCACGCTGGGAAGGCAGGGAGATCGATTATACAAATGTGGTGTATCCTCCGGTATTTTTCGCAGTGGGCATGGAGGATAAAGCGCTTGACAACCTGCACTGGGTGTACAGGGATCTGCTTGCGCATGGCATCCGAGCGGAGGTGCATACCTTTTCCGGCGTGCCCCATGGCCAGGCGGGGGTATCCCTTTTTGGGAATTATGAGTACCCGAATTTTGAGCTTTGGCTGCCTCTGGCGGATGCCTTTATACAGAAAATATATAACGGTTAAGGTCTGCCTGTTGTGTTACAACCTATGGAAAGGACAGAAATTAATGAAAAATACAATACATATTCATACAAGCAAAGTAAAATTCCCTACGGCACCAGAGCTTTACGGCTTGTTTTTAGAGGACATCAACCACGCCGCAGACGGGGGACTGTACCCTGAGATGATTAGAAACAGGGCGTTTGAGGATTCCCTGCTTCCGGAGGGCTGCACCACCGATCCGAATCAAAGGATTTTCGTAACGGAATACGGCTGGCCCGGCGCGTTCAACCACGGCGAAGGCATGGATGAATGGGAGGCTGCGGTGCCTCCCACGCAAATACCGGGCTGGTATGCGGGGAATGCTTCTTTTCAGCTTTTGACACAAGGCACGCTCAACCCGAACAGAAAAGCCGCCCTGAAAGTAACCTTCGCACCCGGAGGAAAAATATATAATATCGGCTATTCCGGCGTGCCCGTGAAGGAAGGCGATCGGTACCTTCTGTATTTTTTTGCGGAATCCGATACTGACGCAGTAATTACGGCGGCGCTGGAATCTGAGGAAGGTACGGATCTGGGAAACTGTGAGCTTTCGGTTCATAAAGACAGTGACTACCAGCGGTATGACTGTGAACTGACGGCCGGGGGCACCGATTTTAAAGGCAGAATCAGCCTGACCTGTGACAGGGCCTGCACGATTACCCTTGGCTTCATCTCACTGATGCCTGCAAAAACCTTCAGGGGACATGGGCTTCGTGAGGATCTGGCGATGGCCCTGAAAAACACAAACGCGAAGTTTATCCGTTTCCCCGGCGGCTGTGTGGTGGAGGGCATAAACGAACAGAACGCCCTTCGTTTTTCCCGTACCATCGGCTCTGTCTGGGAGCGTCCCGGCGCGCAGCTGATGTGGCATTACCGCACGACCAACGGGCTTGGCTTCCATGAATATCTGCTGCTTTGTGAAGATCTGGAGATGGAGGCCATGTATGTATGCAACTGCGGAATGAGCTGCCAGGCGCGTCACGGCGGCGGTTTTTCGGAAGAGGTGACCAGGGAATATCTGGAGGAAGCGCTTCATGCGCTGGAGTACGCATTGGGCTCCGCCGACACCCCTTACGGAAGCCTCCGGGCGCAGAACGGCAGGACGGAACCCTTCCGCCTGAAATATGTGGAAATCGGAAATGAAAATTTCGGACCGGAATATAATACACGTTATGAAATGTTTTATAAAACGTTAAAACAAGCCTTCCCCCAGGTGATCTATATCTCCAACGGACATACGGAAAGGGAGGGGCTTCCCACCGACTATGCGGATGAGCATTATTATGACGCGCCTGAATTTTTCCTGGAAAACGGCGATCTGTTTGACGACTATGACAGGAACGGCCCGAAAATATTCCTGGGAGAATATGCGGTAAACGGCGGAAATACCATTGCGTCCATGGAATGCGCCCTTGCCGAGGCCGCCTTCCTGCTTGGGGCGGAGAGAAATCAGGATATCGTACGGCTTACGGCTTACGCCCCGTTGTTTCAGAATTCCGATTATACCGCCTGGAAGCCGAATATGATCGTATTTGACAACCATCAGGTTTATGGAATCCCCAGCTATCACGCAGTTTCCCTCCTTGGAAAATACAGAGGGGACGAGGTGGTGGAAATCGAAAATGAAAGCGAAGCAAAGCCCCCGGTATACAGAGGTATTTCCGGCATCATGTGCGAAAAGGAAGGGCTTTTATTCAAAAATGTGAAGATAAACGGACAGCCGGCGGAGATTTCCCAATGTGTATACGGGGACGCCAGGGAGACAAAGGACGGCTGGAAAATGGTTTTCGGAAACCGGAAGCATCATTTTACCGGAAAGAGCAGGGAGTGGAATGAAGCCTTTGAACGCTTTATAGGCAGCGCAAGCTCCCATGAGCCCCCTGTGATGTGGACGGTTTTCGGCTCAGAAGAGCTGGAAGAATACATCTTTGAGGCCGATATAAAAACAGAAGCGGATAATCCGCTGACCTTATCCGTCTGGAATCACCGCCAGGAGACGGATGAGGGCTGCAATGAGCCGAAGGATACGGAGTGGACGAGAAGAAGCGTAAGAAACCAGGTATGGAAAATCGAAAATGGCAGGAGCGCGGTGAGGGTTCCCCGGTTTTTCGACAAGCCTCTTTCGGAAGAAGAACAGGTTTCGGTATCCATCCCTTACGATCAGTTTAACCATTATAAAATGGTGTGCAGCGCATATGGCTGCGAGTGTTATATAAACGATGAGCTTGTGCAGAAAAAAGTGCATACGCTTCATCCGTTAATCAATGCCGTTGCAACCCAGGATGAGGATAAAATTTATCTGAAAATTGTAAATGTGAGCGACAGGGAAGAAGAAGTACGGATTACGGCCGACTGTACGGTGGAGGAGAAAATTTTAACGGAAGTGCTGGCGGCGGAGCCGTGGGAGATAAATTCCTTTGAGGATAAGGAGCATGTTTCCTCCGTATGCGGGAGTATTTCCGGTGGAAGTGATTTCACATATTCAGCGCCTGCACATTCGGTGAATGTGCTTGTCATGGATAAAAGGTAACAATGTAACCGTTCAGCCCCGGCTGAACGGTTACGATAGCATTCAAATTTTAATTAAATGTGAAAGGATGGGGGAAATATGTTAAGAAAGGTTCAGGTTAAAAACGGAGTTCTTCAGGGACTGGTGGGAAAAGACCCGCGAATCACCGTATTCAGAGGAGTGCCCTATGCAAAGCCTCCGGTGGGAGAGCTTCGCTGGAGAGCTCCGCAGCCGGCCGAAGACTGGGAGGGCGTGAGGAAATGCTATGAGTATGGGGACATGCCCATGATGAGAGTGCATCCTGGTACGGGAAACGATTTTTACACAAAGGAGCTGCATCCCACGTCAGCGGACTACGGCATGAGTGAGGATTGTCTGTATCTCAATATTTTTTCACCCGCCGCTTCGGAGGAAGAAAACCTTCCTGTATTTTGCTACATCCATGGCGGCGGCCTGCAGGACGGCTACAGCTATGAGGTGGAATTCGATCCGGAAAGAGTGGCCCGCCGCGGCGTTATCGTCGTGATGATTGGCTACAGGCTTGGCTTGTTCGGATTTTTGGCGCACCCGGAAATCACCGCCCGGACGCCTGAGGGAGAGGTGATATCCAACTTCGGCTTCCAGGATCAGTCGCTGGCGCTTCACTGGGTACATGAAAATATCAAAGCCTTCGGCGGCAATCCGGACCGTATTGTAATCTGCGGCCAGAGCGCCGGCGCGGGCAGCGTACAGGCGCAGCTGTGCAGCCCCTTAAATGAAGGAATCATCGCCGGCGCAATATGCCAGTCCGGTATTTCCATGGCATTTGCAGATGAAGAAAAACCCTTTGGCGCCGCAATGCCGCTGAAGGAAGCGGAAGCGCACGGGGAAGATTTCTTCAGGCAGGCGGGCATTGAAAATTTGGCGCAGGCGCAGGAAATGGACGCTTCCGTACTGATGGAGAAGCTGCGCGGAATTACCGCCGACTGGAGATTCGGGTTTGGACAATGTATTGACGGCAGGTTTGTGAAGGAATCCGTATGGGACTCCTATTACAATGACCGCCTTCCCGACGTCCCTATGATCATCGGCGTATGTCAGGGAGAAACGCAGGGAGGCATGTTCGGCGGCAGCGGCTTTACTTATGAAGATTTCCTTAAATGGGCGAAGCTCTTCGGCGACAAGGAAGAGGAATTTATACGGATTGCAGGCGTTTCCAATGAGGAAGAGGCGCAGGCGCTTACAAAGACGGATGCCAGAAATATGCTCCTCAGTAACAGCAGAGGCTTTTGTGAGCTTCGCTCCTCCATGGGTAAGAAGGTGTATTACTATATCTTTGACCACGATATTCCGGGGGACGACGCCGGCTCCTTCCACGGCTCGGATCTGTGGTTCATGTTCGACTCCCTGGGGAACAGCTGGAGGCCCTTTGAAGGGAAGCATTATGATCTGGCCAGGCAGGTAACCTCCTACTGGACTAATTTCGTTAAGTATAAGGATCCAAACGGAATGGATTACAATGGAAATCCGCTGCCAAGATGGGAGCCTTACAGCAAGGACAACAAGGCTGTGATGAAGTTTAAGGATGGGGCCGTGCCGGAGGTGTTGGAGGAATGTCCGGTGCTGGACTTCAGGCTTGCTTTTGGGAAAGAGGTGTTTGGTGACAGGTGATGCCGGTTTACCGGGTAGATAAAGAGTGAAGTTGTGACGAGGAAGAAATCCCCTGGTTTGGGCAGTGAACCAGGGGATTTTCCGATTCTTTTATTTCCGCGGGCAACGAGCCAAAGCCAGACTTGCATAGGTATTTGCCTTTTTGAGGCTTGATAATGGCAAGAATATCCGGGTAAGATTGACACTGACGAAAGAGCGCGATTAGACAATGAGCGTAACCGGTTGTTTAAATAAATCCTGTATGGAGATTGATATTCCATATTGGGAGAAGTAAGAAATGAGGGCGAAAATGCATGAGAGTTCTGATAGATACGAATGTCCTGATTTCCGGAGATAAAGACTTTTTGGACTCTGGTGTGGAAAATCCCATGATTATGATACCTGCTGAATTTCTTGGACACTTATTATAAAAAGACTGAGCCGGAAGAAAAGAAATAGACTCCGGCTCAGTCTTTTTGCATAGTTTTATTCAATACACCCATACACAACATCCCGCACCTTCACATGAAACAGCTCATTATGTTCCCCCTGTGTATTATGCATATAAACGATGGACAGCTTATCCTCAGGAGAAGCCTCTGCCCAGGAGCCGTAGCCGCCGGACCAGCCGAAAGCGCCGATGGATCCATTGGAAGCGCCGGAAGCTTTGTCAAGCAGAGTGCGTACGCCCATGCCATAACCATAGCCAAGGATATCCACACCATTATAATGCCAGAAATCCTTAAGCTGCTCCGGCCCGAGCTGGTTGGTTCTCATCAGGTCAATCGTCTTTCTTCCAAGGAGCCTTTCCCCCTTATACCGTCCGCCGTTTGCAAGCATACTCATAAATACGGCGAAATCCCTGCAGCTGCAGTTCAGGTTTGCCCTGGAATATTCCGGAGTGCCGCCGATTTTCAGGATATCATCCATTTCTTCAGGCATGGGCTCCTTCTTTTTATCCGGTGTAATAAAGTAACAGGTAACCAGGCGGCCCAGCATTTCATCATCCAGAAACGTGGCGGTATCCTTCAGGCCGAGAGGCTCAATCAGCCTTTCTTTCATATTCTGTCTCACCGATTTTCCCGTTATCACTTCTACAATAGCCCCTACAATCTCACTTCCCAGCCCGTAAAGCCAATGAGTTCCCGGCTCGAACATAATCGGAACCGAACCCATTGCGCGTACCTCATCCCTCAGAGTGGGAATTTTACCGTCAGTGCAATAGGGCCTGACTGCTTCGGACATGGCATTGACGGTGGGGTTATCCGTCACATGGTCAAGCGGCCTCATGCAGTAGGGTAGCCCGCAGGACATGGTAAAAGCATCCCGGATGGTGATGGGATTCTCAACGGGAACAACCTCCGGGCCATGCCCCGGAACCTGAACATATTTGGTGGTGTTTTTCCATTCCGGAAGAAAATCATAGATTGGATCTGTAAAACGGAAGGCCCCTTCCTCAAAAAGCATCATGCCAATAGCATAGGTAAAAAGCTTTGTTGTGGACGCCTGCCTGAAAATGGAGCGGTCATTGATTTTGCTGCCCTTTTCGATATCGGCGTAACCGGAATAGCTTTCATGGATAATTTCATTGTTCTGCATGACAACGCAGGCACAGCCGGGGATTGGCCCCTGCGTAAAAGAATCTAGCAGCTTGTCGAGATTTCTAAAAGTTCCCATAGTTTTCTCCTTTTTGCATATAAACAGATTGTTTCAGTTTCTCGTTCTTACAATTTTCTTCAGAATAAATTAACACATGATGCAGATACATTTATAGTAGAAATCCTATCTGTCTTATGTGATTTTCTGTGTTCTTAAGATAATGAATACAACAGTTATGACGTATGAGGCCTGATGCAAGGCGGCTGCCAGCCAGCCAGGCATTCTTAAGGGTTCGGTTCAATGAGAAAAGGCTAAATTTATATATGCTATAAATTAGCATAAAACATAATAAAGCTAAATCCACATATCATACAATATATATTTATCTACATGAAATTACAAGCAAAATATAGGCAATATAAAAGAAAAACGTCATTTTAAATAAAAACGCCCCTGCTAAATTGTAAAGTTATGCTAATTGCATAATTTTGCTAAATGATATATAATTTTGCTAAATGAACAAACGATTGCGCTAAGATGAAAGCTAAATTGGCACTAAATAAATATTGAATTATAACGCGGGGTGATCAGATGAATTATAAACCGGCAGGTACGGAGCTTTCCATGGACGATATTGCCAGGGAACTGGGGGTGTCCATCACAACTGTTTCCCGTGCGCTGTCGGGAAAAGGGCGTATCAGCGAAGCCACAAGGAAAAGGGTGCTGGAATATACAAAAAGAATGCAGTACAGCCCGAATAAGTTCGCACGCGCGCTGTCAGGGAGCAGGACCTTTAATATAGGGGTGCTGATACCGGGAGATGCCAAGATGGAGGAAATGTCTTTTTTCCAGGACTGCCTGATGGGAATCACGGCGGAAGGGGTTAAAAATGACTATGATATCCTGCTTATTTATTCCTGCAGAGAGGAGGTGAGCCAGCTTAAGAAGGTAGTGGCTGCGGGCAAGGTGGACGGAGTTATCATTACCAGGGCGGTCAGGGGAGATCCTGCCGTGAAGCTTCTGGAGGAAGCGGGGCTTCCCTATATTGTAATCGGCAGCAAAAATGAAAAGAAGATCATACGGGGCTGCTGCGAGATGACGGGAAGCCTGCTGGAAAAAGGCTTTCGCAGGCTGGCCCTGATAGGCGGGGACAGCAGCCATGAGGTAACAATAAGCAGGCTCAAAGGATATAAAATGGCATACTGGCAGCGCAATATCAGCCTTCAGGAGGATTTGATTATGCTGGAGACTTTAAACCGGGAAGCGGCGGAGAGTGCTGTTGACCGTGTCATAAGAAAAGAGGCGGACGGGATTATATGCATGGATGACTGTATATGCAGGTATGTTTTCCAGAAGCTGGACCGGAGCGGCTGTCATGTGCCGGAGGATATACTGCTGGCCTCCTTCTACGACAATACTCTGCTCTTGCATCATTATCCATCCATTACCGCCGTTCATTTCTGTGATGAGGAAAGGGGGAGATACGATTGCCTGGAACTGATAAACCGGATAGAAGGGCGGGAAATGAAGAAGGTGCCGGAAGTAGAATATGAACTGATTTACAGAGAATCAACAGATAACTGCAAGGGAGGGAATTAAGGTGAAAAAGGGAAATGCTGCCGGTAAGGCAAAAAGCCCATTTTTAAAAAAAGTAAAAAAGAACCGCGCGCTTCTGCTCATGCTGCTGCCGGCGCTGCTTCTGGTAATTGTATTCAGCTACATACCCATGGGAGGAATTATTATTGCCTTTAAGCAATACAACTATCAGGATGGAATACTGGGGAGCCCGTGGTCAGGCTTTGAAAATTTCCGTTATATGATTTTATCCAATAAGCTGTGGCCTTTGACAAGAAATACGCTTTTGTATAACGTGGCGTTTATATCCTTCGGCGTTATATTTGAGGTGGGCTTTGCCATTATACTGAATGAGATAACAAGGAAGCATTTTAAAAAAGTGGCCCAATCAATGATGTTCCTTCCCCACTTCATTTCGTGGGTGGTGGTTGCAACCATTATGCTGAACATTTTCGGGGATCATGGTGTGCTCAACAACATACTCACATCTGTGGGATTGGAAAAGTTCAATATTTATAATCAGGCGAAGGAATGGCCGATTGTCATGGTTATCGTAAAGCTGTGGAAGTCTACCGGCTACGGAAGCGTGGTATATCTTGCGGCCATCGTTGGAATCAGCCAGGAAATTTATGAGGCGGCCAAGATCGACGGCGCAAACATCTGGCAGCGTATTTTCCGCATCACGATTCCCTGTCTGAAGCCTACCATCATTATTATGGTGCTGCTTGCGGTAGGCGGTATTTTCAGAGGGGATTTCGGTATGTTCTATCAGCTTGTGAGGGATAACCAGATATTGCTGCAGACTTCGGACGTGCTTGATACCTTTGTTTACCGTTCCATGATGTCAACCTCCAATATGGGGATGTCCGCTGCTGCGGGCCTGTATCAGTCGGTGCTGTGTTTCTTTACGATTAACCTTGTTAACTTCATTGTTAAAAAAGTTGATCCCGATTATTCGTTATATTAGGAGGCGGAATATATGAGCGGACAAAAAATTTATAATAATAAGCCCATGAAGGCATCCATGGACATGATGGTTTTTAACCTGATCGGCACAATACTGGTAGTATTTTTTGCACTGGCGTGCCTCATACCGTTCTACCTGGTATTAACGGGATCGTTTACGGATGAAAAATGGATCCTTACGAAGGGCTACAGCTTCTTCCTTAACGCAAAGAATTTTTCCACGGAAGGTTATAAAATTGTATTCAAGAGCCCGGAAGCGGTGCTTTCCGCATACGGAGTTACCACCTTTGTCACAGTCACAGGTACGGTGCTTGCGATATTGATAACAACGATGACAGGGTTTGTGCTGTCCAGGCCGGACTTCCCGTGGAGAAACGGTTTTTCCTTTTTCTTCTTTTTCACCACATTGTTTAACGGAGGGCTGGTGCCATGGTATTTACTGTGTACGCAGACGCTGAAATTTACAAATCATTTATACGCGCTGATTCTGCCGGGATTGTTTTCCGTATGGAATATGATTATCGCCAAGAGTTTTATGAAGGGAATCCCCTATGAACTGGTGGAATCGGCTAAGGTGGACGGGGCGAGTGAGTGGCTGATTTATTTCCGCATTATGGTTCCCCTGTCGAAGCCGCTGATAGCCACACTGTCTCTTTTTACCGCTCTCGGTTATTGGAATGACTGGTATAACTGTATGCTGTTCATCAATGACAGTTCCAAATGGAATCTGCAGTATACCCTCCAGAATATTCTGAACAGTTCGGAGGCGCTGAACAGGATGGCAAGCCAGACAGGCATGAAGGTGGCTTCGCTGCCGGCGGAAAGCATGAAAATGGCGATGACTGTCGTTGCCATTGGGCCTATTATCCTGCTGTATCCGTTCCTGCAGAAATATTTTGTAAAGGGCATGACCGTAGGCTCAGTCAAAGGATAGCTTCGGAGTTAAAAAATTACATATATAAGCGAGGAGGAAAGAAAATGAGTAAAAGATGGAAAAAAGTGGTGGCATTGGGGTTGGCGGCAGTCCTTTGTATGCTTCCGGCATGCGGGAAGGCAAATACTTCCGGCACTGCAGGGACAGAAGGCGGCAGCGCGGCGGCTGAAGCAAATCAGGGCGCCGGAGGCAATGAAGGAATATCTGAAGACAGTCCCTACAAGGACAAAGGCTTCGATCTTTCCAGGCATGAGGATGTGGTAATGTACGCGATCGGCGACAGGCCGGAAGACATGGATATGGTGCTTGAGAAGCTGAACGGAGAATATCTGGAGCCCTGGCTTAACACAACCCTGGATATGAAATTTTTAAGCTGGAGCGATGTGCAGACGAAATATTCCCTGCTTCTGGCAGGCGGTGAAAAGGTGGATCTCATGTATACCTCCTCCTGGTGTAATTACAATTCAGAGGCGGGAAAAGGCGCATTTAAGGAGCTGACGCCGGAATTCCTGCAGACTTACCTTCCTTACAGCTATGAAATCCAGGCCCCGGAAAGCTGGGATCAGGTAATGATCAGCGGTAAAATTTTTGCCATACCGAAGAACTATGCCGTATTTAACAATTATAATATGATAGCCGTAAGAAAAGACTTAATGGAAAAGCATGGGATCGGGGAAATCAACAGTTGGGATACCATGAAGGAGGCTCTGTATACGCTGGCGGAAAAAGAAACACAAAACGGCATTTATGCCAATGGACAGAGAGGTAATGCGGAGTTTGCGGATCACGTATGGTGGCAGCATATAGAAGCGGAACCGCTGGCAAGCGGGTATGATTTCATGTATTTTACGCACGGAGAGGAAAAGCTTCCGGACTGGGATAAGGATGTGTTTTATAAATATACCGCGCCGGAATGTCTGGAGCTGTATCTGGAAATGGCGGAGATGGCAAAGAAAAATGTATGGTCCCCCAATAAGATTAACGATACATCGGATGCCCAGACCAATTTTGAAAGCGGAAAAACAGCGAGCTTCATCTGGAACAGCACCATTGTGAGCGCAGGTGATAATCTGGAAAAAGCCGGCATAGGCACATATGAAATTTTTGATGTTACACCGAATACAAAAGCGCAGAGGGGCAGCTATGCGGATGATACCATAGCGATTCCGAATGCTTCAAAAATCCCGGAAAGAGCGGCGCTTGTCCTTGACTGCCTGAAGGGCTTCCCGGAGGTCAACAATCTGGTAGTCGGAGGAATTGAAGGCGTTCATTATGAAATGACGGATGACGGAAAAAGAAAACTGGGCGAAGCTGCCGACAGATACGGATGGGGCAGCTGGGCATGGGGAATTACCGGTAAAGACAGTCCTCAGCTTTACAGCGAGGATCCCAGAAGCAGCATGATGGATGAGATGTGTACGGCGAAGGAATATACGCCTGTCGCATCCGGCTTTACCTTTGATAAAAAGAATGTGGAAGCGGAACTGGCTGTAATCAGCTCTATTGTTCAGGAATATGGGGCAAGCTTTAATATTGGCCTGTTCGGTGATGAAACGGAAGCAAAGTATCAGGAATTTGTCGGCAAGCTTGAAGAAGCAGGTCTGAGTAAGGTTATGGAGGAGTGCCGGACTCAGTACGAGACATTCTGTGAAAGAAAAGGACAGGAATAAGCGGCAGGGCGGTAATGATTTGGAAGTTCAGGAACCGTTGCGGTGACTGACAAGGTGCTGAACAGTTACCTGTTGTGTAAAGTGACGGCCGGTGTTATCATCGGCTGTCCTTTTAAAATATGGCACCGCCGGGGAACAGTTCAGATTTGTCTGAACTGTGATGCCTCCGGATGTGACAGGCCAAAAGGCCGGAAAGGACATCATTATGCGGAAAACGATAAATTTTAATAAAAACTGGCGCTTTATCCTTGATGATAAGGAGCATTTTTCCCAACCGGACGCTGATGAGAGCGCCTTCAGGATGCTGAACCTGCCCCATGACTGGAGCGTTGATTATGCGCCGGAGGAAAAGGAAAAGACAGGCGGCGGAGGCGGCTACGGTAAATCAGGTATTGGCTGGTACCGGAAACGTTTTACCCTGGAAAATATTGCTGAAGGGGAAAAGTTCTATCTGTATTTTGAAGGCGTCTATATGGATTCCACGGTCTATGTCAACGGAAAAGAGGCAGGCGGCCACGGTTACGGCTACACCTCCTTTTATGTGGACGTGACGGAGCTTGTCCGGGAAGGAGAGAATGTTGCGGCTGTACGCGTGAAAAACGATCTTGTGCCCAACTCCCGCTGGTACAGCGGTTCCGGTATATACAGAGACGTTTACCTGGTGTGCGCCAATGAAATCCATTTTGATCATTTTGGAGTGCGCTGCGCAACAAACGGCATTTATCCAAAGCAGGATACCGCTTTGCTGCAGATCCGCGCGCAGGTTGTCAATGACGGCGGCAGGTTGGAAAATGTGGGGGTACTCCATAAAATATACGATCGTGACGGAAAGCTTGTTTCCACATCCGGAATTGCACTGTATCTTGAGCCGGGTGAAAGCAGCGACTGCATGGTGTGCCCGACTGTGGAATCGCCCCATTTATGGACGGATGAGGATCCCTATCTGTATACACTGGTGAGCACCGTTGTTGCGGATGGCCGGGAGCTGGATTCCTTTGCCTGCAAAACAGGCATCCGGACGGCCGTATTTGACGCGGATCGGGGCTTTTTATTAAACGGTGAGACTGTAAAAATAAAGGGCATGTGCGTCCACCATGACTGCGGCCTGACAGGCGCTGTGGGATATCGGGAGAGCTGGGAGAGAAGGCTGAAGGAGCTTAAAAGTATGGGCTGCAACGGAATCCGCTGTTCCCACAACCCTCCGGCTCCCGTGCTGCTGGATCTCTGTGATGAGCTGGGTTTTCTGGTGATGGACGAGGCTTTTGACGAATGGCTCCTGGCGAAGAACAAGACGGATAATTATTATTCGGAAAACCTGGCATACGGTTCCAGCATGTTCTTTACAAATCATGCGAAAGAGGATTTGACCGCCATGCTCAGGCGCGATTACAACCATCCTTCGGTGGTCATCTGGAGCATCGGTAATGAAATTCCCGAGCAGTCGTCTGTGGACGGTGTGAAAATACTGGAATTTTTACAGGATATCTGCCATCAGGAGGATTCCAGCCGCATGGTTACATCCGCCTGCGATAATATTGCGGCGGTCGAGCCGATCCGCACCCTGCGTGAGTTTGAGAACGCCCTGGATGTGGTGGGCTATAACTATGTGGGACGGTGGAGAGAACGGGCGGAAACCTTTTATGAGGAAGATAGGAAGGCGTATCCGGACCGCCGCATGATCGGCACGGAAAACCCTTCCGCAGGAGGCATCCGCGGAGACTACTCTCAGGAGGGATGGTTTGGGAATTACGTGACCGCTTCACTGCATCATGAAGCATTGTGGCGCTATACGGCCAGCCATGATTTTGTGGCGGGAGATTATCTGTGGACCGGCATTGATTATCTGGGAGAAACCAGGTGGCCGAGACGCGGCGCACCGTGCGGGCCGCTTGACACGGCAGGCTTCAGGAAGGATACCTTCTACTATTTCCGCTCCATATGGAATCCGAAGGAAACCACGCTTCATCTTGCGCCCCAGTGGAATTTTGAGGGGCAGGAGGGCGTTTACAAGCAGGTGATCTGCTATACCAACTGTGAGGAAGTCAGGCTTTACATAAACGGCCGTTATGTGGGAAGCAGGGGCTATCAGTGTCCCAGATACGGAGCGGTTCGTGCCTGGAATGAAGGATTCCATAAATGTTCCACGACAAATGATCTTCATCTTTCCTGGGATGTGGCCTATGAGCCGGGAGTGCTGCGTGCGGAGGGCTACAGAAACGGTGAGCTGGCAGCGGTGGATGAGGTGCAGACCACAGGAAAGATGGCTTTCCTTGCAGCACAGGTGTATAATACTGATATTAAAGCAGAGAGTCTTGTTCAGATAGAACTTTCGGCAAAAGATAAGGAAGACCGTTTTGTACCGGATGCCTGTCCTTTGGTTTCCTGTAAGATTGAAGGGCATGCTCATCTTGTGGGGATGGATGCGGGTGATCTTCTTGACCTTTCGGTGTATGCGGCCCCTGAGAGGAAGATGTTCAACGGCCTCCTTCTCGCAGCGGTTATGCCTGAGGATAAGGGAGTGGTACGGGTTACCTTTACGACAGAGGACGGGCTGACGGCAACCGTGACATTTTATGCAGAATAGACGTGGGAGTGGATTATTATGTATATAAGAAAATTAACCCGTCAGGTTATTTTGGACTACGGAAAGGCTGAGGTGCGCACAATGTCAGGGATGCTCCGCGGGGTCATCTCTGACGGGACCTACATATTCCGGGGCGTGCGGTATGCACAGGCGCAGCGGTTTCATATGCCGGCTCCGCCAGCGCCCTGGGAAGGGGTAAAGGAGGCGATCACCTATGGCAACGCCTGCCCGGAGCTCTTTACCTGCGTTCCCCATGACCAGTATACGGTTCCTCATTATTTTACCGTACAGAGTGAGGACTGCCAGTTTTTGAATATATGGACGCAGAATATTGAAAAAGGCGTGAAAAGGCCGGTAATGGTATGGTTTCACGGGGGCGGGATGATGACCGGCTCCGGCGTGGAGCATTATGCCTATGACGGAGAAGAGCTGTCGAAATTCGGGGATGTTGTAGTGGTCACCCTGAACCACCGCTTAAATGTACTTGGATTTTTGGATCTTTCCGCATATGGGGAGGAATACAGATATTCAGGCAATGCGGGGACGGCGGATCTGGTGACGGCCCTTGCGTGGATAAAGGAGAATATAGAAGCCTTCGGGGGTGATCCGGAAAAGGTTATGATTTTCGGGCAGTCCGGCGGAGGGGGCAAGGTAATGACCATGCTCCAGTCCCCGCGGGCGGCAGGGCTTTTCCACCGGGCATGCCTGCAGAGCGGAGGAATGAGGCCGGGTAATGACATGACGAAGGAGCTTTCCGGTAAGCTGGCGGCATATGTGCTGGAATATCTGAATATTGTCCCGGAGCAGGTAAGGGAGCTGGAGAGCGTATACTACGACGAGCTGGCGCGTGCCGCGGATTATGCGGCCGGGAGGCTTTCCCGGGAGGATGGCCGGCCCGTCATGTTCGGACCCGTTAAGGATAATGATTTTTACTTCGGGAATCCCTTTGATAACGGTTTTATCAGGGAAACGAAGTCCGTGCCCGTACTTTGCGGATCCGTGTTCGGGGAGTTCATGAATAATTTTGCGTCTCCCGTCGGAACCGGAAGTAAAAATTCCTGGACGGAAGAGTATAAAAAAGAACTGCTTAATGAGGAATACGGAGAAAAAACAGAGGAAATTATAAACGCATTCCAAAAGGCATACCCGGATAAAAATATGGCAGATATTCTTTTTTTGGATGTAGATATGAGACGGAATGCAGCGGCCTTTGCCGGTTTGCGGGCCGGGTTTACGGACGCGGGCGTTTATAATTTTCAGTTTAATCTGGAATCCCCTTTTAACGGAGGCACGGTTTCGTGGCACAATGCGGAAATACCTTATGTATTCCACAATGCGGAGTATCTGGAGCCGTCCTTCATTCCGGGGATCACTCCAAAACTGCAGGATATCATGAGCAGGGCGTGGGTGAACTTTGCGGAAAACGGAGATCCCAACGGCTGCGGCGTTCCGCAGTGGACACCCTTTGGAGGGGAAAAAACCAGTACTATGATTTTTGACAGGGAATGCAGGATGGGAGAGGATCATGATTTGGAGCTGTTACGGCTTTGTCCTTCGCGGAAGGTTGATTTTTCAAAGCTGATGGGTTCAAAGAAATAATTGGCAGCGGGAGTAACCGTTCAGCTCTGGCTGGACTGTTGCCGGCAGGAGGCATGTATGTTTATAAAAAAGTTGACGAAGCAGGTAATCTGTAATCCGGAGGAGCCGGTTGTTTCCACGCCGGACGGCAGACTGCGCGGATTACTTGTTGATGATACCTATATTTTCAGAGGCATAAAATACGCGGACGCGAAGAGATTCCATATGCCGGAGCAGGTAAAAGCCTGGGAGGGAGTAAAGGATGCCATAATATACGGATCTGTGTGTCCTGAAATCCAGACCGTACAGCCAAGTGACAATTATACGGTACCGCATGTGTTCTACCCCCAGGATGAGGACTGCCAGTATCTGAATATATGGACGCAGTCGCCGGAACCCGGGAAAAAGAGGCCCGTCCTCGTATGGCTTCACGGCGGCGGCTTTGCAACGGGTTCAGGGATTGAACACTTTGCATACGATGGAGAAAATATGAGCCGTTTCGCGGATGTGGTTGTGGTTACGCTGAACCACCGCCTGAATGTGCTGGGTTTTTTAGATTTATCCGCCTATGGTGAGGAGTACCGCTATTCTGCAAATGTGGGAATGGCGGATATTGTTGAGGCTCTGCGCTGGATCAAAAGGAATATTGAAGCCTTCGGCGGCGATCCGCAGAATGTGACAATTTTCGGGCAGTCCGGGGGCGGGGGAAAGGTGGCGGCCCTTCTCCAGATGCCTTCCGCCTCCGGTTTATTCCATCGGGCCGTGATCCAAAGCGGTATTATAAGGGCGCATTCCGGGAACGAAGAAGCGCCGGACATGGTGGAGCTGCTCCTGAATAAACTGGGAATCACCCCGGAACGAATCCGGGAGATAGAAGAAGTGCCTTATTATCGTTTCCAGCAGATCATTTCTGCTGTGGGGCCTCATGCTTATATGAATTTCGGACCCAAAAGGGATGATGATTTATATAAGGGCAGTATTTTTGAAGCCGGGATATGTGAACATGCGAAAGACGTGCCGGTGATTGTGGGAAATGTATTGGGTGAATTCTGCCAGAATTTCGCCGTTACCTGCGGCGACGGGCGCAAAAACAGCTGGCCTGAGGAAAAGGCGGTAATGTTGATTCAGGAGAAGCTGGGGGAAGCTGCGGAGGAAGCCATGGAATTATTTAAAAGGGCATACCCCGGAAACAAAATACAGGATCTTCTTTTTACAGACCGTCTTTTCCGCCTTGGAACCTTTGACTATCTGAATCTGCGCGCCCGGGCGGGACTTGAGAATACCTATGGCTATATGTTTAAAATGGAACAGCCGGTATACGGCGGCACGCTTCCCTGGCATAATGCGGAAATCCCTTATGTATTCCATAACGCGGATTATATAGAGCCCTCTTATATCCCGGGTATAACCGAGCATGTGCAGGAGATCGTATGCGAATGCTGGTGCAGCTTTGCAAAGACCGGGAAGCCAAAGGCGGCGGGCGCCCCGGAATGGCGGCCTTATACGAAAAAACGGCATGAAATGATGTATTTTGATGAGGAATCCGAAGTGAAATCAGCCGATGCGGAAGAGGCGCTGGTCACATTTATGGACAGCCATCCCTTTATGCTGCAGGAGCAGGACCGTTCTGTGGCGGCGAAATATTTTGGCGGCGGGCCAAGGGTATAAAATGTTACTGTTCACGGCGGGATAGCCGCTCATAGTAACAATTCGGGGCGATATTTATCGTTTTGCCACGCAAAAAAAAGCCCCTCACTCCTAAATCATATTCTCACGGAATGCGCTCTTTGGCGCATTCATGAGCCGTGGATTGTAACTATAGATTACATTTGACAGATTGCAAACAGCCCCAAAAAAGTATATTATATAAGAAATAGCGTAACTTTCAGCCGGGTCTGCGCATTTGCTGCGCAATCCGTGAGAAAACGTGGTGGCAACAGGCATCCGGCCTGAACAGAGCGAGGGGGAAATGAAATGGAGAGATTAAAAGAACGGGTAAAAATCAAAAACCTGTGGACGAAGAACCGAATCGCAGTCCCGCCCATGGTCTGTTTTCACTGGTCGGATGACAACGGTCGTGTAACGGATAAAAATCTGAAGCATTACAGCGATATGGCGGCAGGGGGAGCGGGCCTGATTATCGGTGAAGCGACGGCGGTAACAAAACGGGGCAGACTGCATGAAACGCAGCTGGGGCTGTGGGAGGATTCACAGACAGAGGGCTGGAAGCGTCTGGCCGATGCCATTCATAAATATGAGGTGCCTTTTTTCGTACAGCTATTACACGCGGGGGTGTCGGGAATTGATAAAAATGCCGACTGCCCCAGCGATTACATACGCAGGGACGGAAACGGGGAACTGCGATCGGCAGGCCGTGAGATGTCTGCCGGACGCATCCGTGAGGTGATTGACGACTTTGTCCGGGCGGCCGTACGGGCACAGCGGGCGGGGCTTGACGGGATTGAACTGCATGGCTGCCACAGCTATCTGATCTGTCAGTTTTTCAACCGCAATATCAACCGCAGGGAAGATATTTACGGACAGCGCCGGGAGAAGTTCGCATTGGATATTCTGCAGGGAATCCGGGAAAGCTGCGGGGAGGATTTCGTGGCGGGGATACGGCTTGGGGCCTTTGAACCGGATCTGGAGGATGGAATACGGAATGCTCTTTTACTTGACGGAAAAGCAGATTTTCTGGATGTATCCTATGGTTTTGCCGGGGAAAGCGTTCCGTACAGGCCGGAAGGGTATCCTTTTTCAGAAGCGATCTATGGAGCGCAGGAAATGAAGAAGTGCTTGCCGGATATGCCGGTATTCGGGGTGGACGGTATTACAGACGCGGAGTCGGCGGAACAGGCCCTTCAGCGTTCCGGCGTGGATATGATTGATGTGGGAAGAGGTTTTCTCGTAAATCCTGATTTCGGAAACGCCGCGCTGGAGGGAAGGGACTGCGGAAAGTGCCTGCATTGCCGTCCTGCCTGCAGGTGGAGTCCCTTCCTGAATGACGGGACGGTACAGTGTCCGGGAAGAAATCTGTTCCTGCGCAGTCAGGGTAATGAGTGCTGTTAAAAAATAATGGGAAAAGAGGAAGCAAATGCCAAGGAATACCAAAGGTGTGCAGGTAAAACAGATAGCGGAGCATCTGGGCTTATCCTCCGGCACGGTCTCCATCGTCCTGAACGGACGGGGGGACGAACTGAGGATATCCAGGGAAACCCAGAAAATGGTTTTGGATACTGCCAGGGAGATGAATTACCAGTCCGGTAAAACCCAGAAAAAGAAAGAGAATGAGAAAAACAATGCGTCTTCCGTCAGCGGCGGATGGCGGATTGGGGTATTCTGGAATCTGCAATATATGGGCGGTCTTCTGGGACAGTTTTATTCCGGGTTCCAGGAGACAATCAGGCAGAGTGATGAGAAAGTGGAAATCGTTCTCCAGCCCTTTGAATACGATCATCTGAGTGAATTTGCGGAGGTTTTTTCCAAAAAGCAGTTTCATGGCGCTATCATTGGCGGCCTGTCGGAGGCTGACAGCAAATATCTGAAGGAAAATGCGTTTGAAATACCAATTGTTCTGATAAATCACACATTGGAAAATTACAGCAGCGTATATGTGGATGATTACCAGACCGGCCGGCAGTGTGCGGAGCTATTTCACGGGAACGGTCATGATCGGGCCGGCGTTGTGTTTTCCGAAAACCGCAGCGCGGCGAGTGTCTTGAGGTATAATGGATTTGCTGAGGAATGCAGGAAATGCGGAATACAGGTAAGGGAAGAATGGAAGGTGACCGGAGAGGGAAATGGCGCCGGCGGTTACGGGGCAATGAAGAAGCTTCTGGAAAGTGAAGAGCTGCCCACAGCCCTTTTCATACAGACGAGCAGGATGAATGGCGGCGTCCTGGCGGCGCTGAGGGATGAAAATATAGCCGTTCCTGAGCAGATGGAAATCATTTCCTACGGTGATTCGGATTTCAGCCGGTATCTGTATCCTGCCGTTACGGTACTTCATGTGTCGGTATCGGAGATGGCGGCTAACGCTATGTATCTGCTGCTGACCATACTGCGCAATGACCTTAAAATCACACTTTCCAAGCTACATGTGACTAAGCTGATCTATGGAGAAAGCTTTCGCAGCAGGTAGGATGTGGCTGCAGTCTTCCCCCTGAAGTCTCCGTAAGGAGAAGCGGGCTATCTGAGTATAGCACCGCTTTTTATTTGAAATATTGCTAAACTTTAGCAAAATATAATAAGGAGAAAACTATGAAAAATAATAAGGATAATGTTTTGCTGGAAAAGGAAATTGCCGAAGAGAGACGGAAGGCGGTTCCGGTTTTTGAAGATTCCCCCTGCTATCCGGTGGAACAGCTGGTACGTCTGCGCCACCTGGGGCGCCAGCTGGAGGCGGAAGCTGACAGTGAGACACGCAGGGGATTGCTGCAGGAATTCTGCATACTCAGGGATTCCCTCCAAAGAAAAGAGGATGCACCGGAGCGGATTTATCTGTGGCCTGACGGCAGGATGCCGGTAATGACTCCATATGATGATAACTCCGATTGCAGGTATAACCATAATCCGGATTTCAGGCCGTATCTCTACGAAATGCTTTTGCCCGCGGGCCAAAAGCCTAAAGGTGCGGTGTTAGTATGTGCAGGAGGGGATCATGGGGACTGTGTTCTGTCCGAGGGATATCAGACCTGCCTGGATTTTAACGAAATGGGATATCACAGTTTTCTTCTTCTGAACCGGACGAACAGACTCCCCTGGACGCAACAGGAATGCGGAGCGGACACGGCAAGGGCAATCCGCATGATCAGGGCGGCTGCCGGAGCATACGGTGTCGGGGAGAATCAGGTGGCTTTTGCCGGTTTTTCCAACGGGGGACTTACCGGGGAAGCCTGCATACGGTACTATTCCGGCACACAGAGGACGGTGGATCATTTTGCCGGGTACATAGAGGATGAGCTGGACGGGTATTACGGGGCGCCGGATGCTTTTCTTTGTATTTACGGGCCTCGTTATAAAGGCGCGGAATTTGATTATACGGAGGTGGTTTACCCGCCTGTCTTTTTTGCGGTGGGAAGAGAGGATTCCGCAATGGATAACCTGAATGCGGTTCTTCCTGACCTGCTGGCCCATGGTGTGGAGACGGAGGTACATACCTTTGCAGGCGTGCCCCACGGACAGGGGGGAATAACGGTTATGGGTGAGAACCGGTACTCCAATTTTCAGTTGTGGCTGCCGTTGGCGGATGCGTTTCTACAGGATATATTCCAAAAACAGGGTAAAGAGTAAATCAGATTACGTTCAGGAAAGGATGGATGGGATGCAATTAATCAATAAGCTGAAATTATATATAGGAACCCCGGAATTTTACAGGCGGGTCGGAATCATAGCGGTTCCTATCGCCCTGCAGAGCCTGATTTCCATCGGAGTCAATATGATGGACACCATAATGCTTGGAGCGTTGGGGGAGGTGGCGTTATCGGCATCCTCCCTTGCCAACCAGTTCATTAATATCTATCATATATGCTGTATGGGAATCGGAATGGGGGCGTCTGTTATGGTTGCCAGGTTCTGGGGGATGCAGGATTCCCATTCTCTGAAGCAGTCCATTACAATAATGCTCCGGTTATGTATCATTTTTGGCCTGTTGTTTATGACGGCAACGATCCTGGCTCCCGGGGCACTGATGCGGATTTACACGCCGGATCCGGATATCATCGGGCAGGGGATACGGTATTTCAACTGGTCCGTGCCTTCCTACCTTCTGCTGGGCCTGTCGCTTACGTGTACGATTGTGCTCAGAAGCGTGGGAAAGGCGAAAATCCCACTTATCTGTTCCAGCGTAAGCTTTATGGCAAACCTGTTTTTCAACTGGGTTTTCATTTTTGGACATCTGGGCGCGCCGCGCATGGAGGTTGCGGGCGCTGCGCTGGGGACGTTTCTTGCCAGAGTCATTGAATTTTCCGCCATTGCCGTTTATTTTTTCCTGAAGGATAAAAACATAGGCTACCGGGTGAAGGATTTGTTCATGGACTGCGGGGGACTTGTGCCGGAATATTTGAAAATCTGCATTCCCGTACTGATCAGCGATTCCCTCCTGGCTCTGGGAAACAGCGCAATTGCCATGATCATGGGAAGAATCGGCGCGGCCTTTGTGTCCGCTAATTCCATTACCGCTGTCACCCAGCAGATGACCACGGTACTGACACAGGGCATCAGCCAGGCGGGCTGTATCATAACGGGGCATACCCTGGGGGAAGGGAAGCGGGAACAGGCGCAGAGGGAGGGGTATACCTTCCTGATCTTCGGCGCTTTTCTTGGTGTGGCGGCCTGCCTTATCATTATGGCAATCAGCAGGCCTGTGATCGGTATGTACAATATTCAGGAGGAAACCCGGCTGATTGCACAGCAGCTGATGGAATCCGTGGCAATCATCCTGATTTTCACCTCGGCCAATTCCATACTTACAAAAGGAGTGCTCCGGGGCGGCGGAGATACGAGGTTTTTGATGCTGGCTGACATTCTGTTCCTCTGGCTGGCGTCTGTTCCGCTTGGGATTCTGGCGGGGCTTGTATGGAAGCTTCCCGCCTTCTGGATTTATTTTTTCATGAAAATCGATCAGATAATTAAGTGTGTCTGGTGCGTATACAGGCTGCGCAGCGGGAAGTGGATTAAAGCGATAAAGAAAGCGGAAGCGTAGGATGCCGGGATGAAAGGCTGGAGGGGGGATATTTTCAATGGGGTATCAGGAAAAACTGTTAAAAAGATATAAGCAAGGCGGCAGAACCTTTGTGTCATGGTTTATTTCTTACCTGGTGGTGATTTGCGTTCCTATCCTTCTCAGCTTTTTTATGTTTTCTTATATTGGCCATATCCTGTCCGAACAAATTAAGCAGATGCAGGCAAACAGTGTGAACCAGTTGAAATATGTATGTGACGGTAAAATGGAAACAGTGCATATTATCAGCAGGCAGATAGCGGAAAATCCCGAAATTACAGGTTTTATGAAGTATAAAACGACGGAAAGCGGAGAGAGCAAGCTGGCAATACAGGCGGTATTTAAATATCTGCAGGGACAGGTGGCAAACGAAGCATGTATCACTGATATATTCGTTTTTTCCAGGAAAAGCAGATATCTGATATCACCCAGACAGGCATCTAACGAAATGGGATCCATGGGTTTTGATTATGAAAGACATTTTAATAGAAGCGAAAAAGAATTATGGGAACTGCTTGATCACCTTAATCAGCCTGTTTTGGTTTTGGAGGATGGGCAGGGCCAGTCGCAACTATATTATTATAATGTGATTATGTCAGAGGATATCAGGAATCCTGATGGTTGGATTCTGATGCAGTTGGATTTCAAAGCGGGTAATTCTTCAAATGAAAGGATTTGGGAAGGAATTATGACCGATACCGGCATTTTTTATGATATGAGCCGGAGGAAAAGCTATAAAGGCGAAGCTGCAGATGAACTGAAAAAAATAGATTCTTATACACGAATACAAAATGAAGGGGAGGATATTTTCGTTGCCAAAACAAAGTCCGAAGTGGAAAACTGGGAATATTATTGTGGTATTGATACTACTTCTCTGTTTCGGAATATTAACCATAGCAGAAATGCCTATGTTTGTTTTATCCTTATAAGCTCGGTTGTCAGTGTATTTCTTGCCCATTATCTGGCTAAAAAACAGTATAATCCGGTTTTAAAGCTAATCGAGGCAATCGGCCGGCAGCATCCGCCAGAGCTTTCCGGGAATGAATTTGATTATCTGCAAAGGGCTTTTCAGACAATTACCAAGGAGCGCTATGCTCTGAAAAATCAAATCGATGAGGAGAGGGAAGTCATTGTAAATAATATTCTCAGCAGAAT
Organism: Eisenbergiella sp. OF01-20; assembly: GCF_003478085.1. Lineage (NCBI taxonomy): Bacteria > Bacillati > Bacillota > Clostridia > Lachnospirales > Lachnospiraceae > Eisenbergiella > Eisenbergiella sp. OF01-20. The sequence goes on from NZ_QUES01000029.1 coordinate 68,329, forward strand.
TATAAAGGGATATTATGTGTCGATGGAAAAAATAGAAAATACGCTGGAACAGTACCGTATTCATTTCCCGTATAATTTATTCCGGCTGGTTCTTTTTTCTGTAGATGATTATTCCAATCTTTTTTTTGAAAAGGATGCAAGGAATAAGGTGGATACCGTAGACATGGTACATTTCCTGATTAAAAATATTGCATCGGAATACATGAGAGAAGCGTTTGAAACAGTAGAGACGGTTGAATGTGATAACTTTGTTGCGCTGCTGATTAATTACAGCGGTCGGGAAGAGCAGAATGCAGAGGAATTGATAACAGAGAAAAGCGATAAGACCAGAGAAGTTCTGAATGATAGGATGGGGATTGCAGTTTCCTGGTTCAGCAGCTTTGAATGCATCCGTCTGACAGATCTGCGCAGCTGCTACAGTGAATGTCTGATGGGGATAGGAGACTGGGGAAATATAGATAAGGAGATTGCTTATGACATCCAGAACCGAAAAGAATGGCGGTTGGTTAATTTCCTGAAAAACGGAAATTTTATCAATGCGGAAAATATTTTACGGGAACTTGTGCAGGAGCACGAAGGTGCGGACAGCAGGGATGCTTCAGTCAGATTGTACTTATTCCATATTCTGTTCCTTATACAGGAGGCCTCTTCCGACGGTTCAGGGCATGCCGCAGTCTGTGATGAGAAAAAGGTGATTGGTATTATGAACTGCTGTGATAACGGCAGGATTGCTGATTCGTTGGTACAGCTTGTACGGACGATGAAAAACGATGTGGAGACAAGAGAGTCGAAAAGGCCAAGAGCAGAAAGAATAAAGGAATATATTGACACAAATTATACCAGCCCGGAGCTTTCTCTTTCCTCAATTGCGGGCCAGTTTCGGATATCGGAAGGCTATGTTACGCGTCTGATGAAAAGGTACTATGGAATAAAAGTCAGCCAGTATGTGAATGAGAAGAGGCTTGAGCGGGTGAAATATCTGATGAAGGATGATTCTCTGAATATCAATGAGATTGCGGACCAGGCAGGCTTTTACTCGTACAGGACCATGATACGTTCCTTTAAGCAGGCAGAAGGGGTGACACCTACGGAATACAGGAGACAGAAGGGTGAAAGGAAGGAGTGAGAGAGGCTCTTACATGTCATTTCCATTCTGTTTATGTGCAGAAAATGTCATTTTACCGGGAATGTCCGGAAAATGGCATTTTTCTTTTATTCTGAGCGGGATAGTGGAACTTTCAGCAGAATGATTTCTGTGTTAATGTGCAGTTACGTAGATTCCCTTCCGATTTGGACGCGTACAGATTTGGAAGGAAACTGAAAATAGTAACTGAGAATCTGAAAGAATTAAAGTGGAGGCAGAGATGAAAGGTAAATTTAGAAAAGGAATTGCAATATGGGGAGCTTTTGTATTGACAGCAGTGGCCCTGGCGGGCTGCGAGGCGGGAGAAAAAGCAGCGAACAATCAGTCAGCAGCAGGCACATCCGCTTCGGAGGCAGCAGAGACTGGTGCGCAGGAAGTGCAGGACAGTGGTACGGCGGCCTTAAACAACAGGGATGAAGACGGTAATTATGTAGGACCGCTTTGTGAGGAGGAGAAGGAATTCAATATTTTCTTTGCCATAGGCGGCGCTAATTTTTCCGGAGCGCAGACCTTCACGCAGCAGGTGATTGATAATAATCCTTCCTATCAGAAGCTGTCGGAGAATACAAACATTAAAATTAATTATATTGTTCCGGCAACCGGCGAAGAAGAAGCACAGTTTAACCTCCTGATTGCATCCGGTAATTATCCGGATATTATTGTGGGAAATACCGGGATTTCTTATCCGGGAGGCATGGATCAGGCGGTAGAGGACGGTTGTTTTATTGACCTTGCTCCTTATGCAGAAGATTATATGCCTAATTATCTGGCGCTGATTAAAGAAAATGAGCAATCCTTTAAGGAAGCTACGACTCTTGAAAACAGGATGGCTGTAGCTTATGCCAAATATATGCCGGAGTTTGAGGGGAAAGAACTGCAGTGGTGGGGACAGGTAATAAGAAAGGATTTGCTGGATAAAGCCGGTTTGGATATTCCTGAAACAGTGGAAGAATGGGAAAATGCGCTGTTGGCTTTCAAAGATATGGGAATAGAAGTGCCTTACAGTATGCTGAATACCACGGGAATGGATCAGGCGCTGCTGGCGGCATATGGAATAGAAAAGGCTCCGGTTGACTTCCGCAATGATATAGGTATTTATCCGGGAGCAGACGGTAAGCTGACCTATGGCGCAATTGAAGCAGGATATAAAGACTATCTGACTACAATGAACAGATGGTACAAAGAGGGACTGCTTGATAAGGAATTTATGACAAGATCCTTATCTTCTACAATGGATACTTTTCTTGCGATGTTTGGGGAAGGAAAAATAGGTGCTTGTTATACGATAGATGGCCCATTACCTTCTATGATAATGACTTTGCAAAATACGGTTCCGGGGGCGGAAGCGATTGCGGTTGGATATCCTGTAAAGGTTTCAGATGGGTCCGTACCCAAGGTGTCCATTAAGGAATTATATTGCGGAAATGGTAGTTGGTTTGCAATTACTTCAAATTGTTCAGATCCTAGGCTTGCTATGAATTTTATTGATTATTTATGTTCTGTAGACGGTGTAAGATTAAGCAATTTTGGTATTGAGGGCGATACCTATAATTTGGTTGACGGTATGCCTGAATTTACAGATAAAATATTGAATTATCCTTCTGGATCTTCTGACGGGCTTCGTCTTAATGTGGCATGTGTTTTTGCAGTATCCGACGAAGCAAAATACCGGAATACACAGTTTAAAACAAAGGAAAACCAGGAGTGGAACAGAATCTGGACAGAATCAACAGAACAGTATAATACACTCTGGTCTTTGACAGCAGAAGAAGCGCAGAAGGTATCCACAATTATGAGTGATATTACAACTTATGTGCAGGAGGAGACAATCAAAGCGATTACAGATGATGCTGCACTTGGAAATTGGGAGAATACAGTTACGCAGATTTATTCTATGGGAATGGAAGATGCTCTGAGAATCTACCAGATTGGTTATGACAGATACAACGACAGATGAAGATGGAGAAAAGGTTGTGAAAAAGAAAAAAGGGATACTCCATGATTTTAAAATTAATAAAGCATACTATTTAATGCTGCTTCCTGTGCTTCTTTACTTTATTATATTTGCCTATGTACCTATGGGAGGGCTGGTGATAGCATTTCAGAATTTCCGGCCAGCGGGCGGAATTTTCGGAAGCAGCTTTGTGGGCTTGCAAAACTTCATAGATTTTTTTAACAGTGTGTATTTTGGGCGCGTATTAAGAAATACCGTTATAATCAGTCTGTTGAGCCTTCTCATTTGCTTTCCGCTGCCGATCATATTTGCATTACTATTAAATGAAGTCAGACGTCTGCGGTTTAAGAAGGCGGTACAGACGATCACTTACATGCCATATTTTATTTCTCTGGTGGTTCTGGCAGGTATAATTATTGATTTTACTTCCTCGGATGGACTTCTGGGAGGGACGCTGATGGCCGCATTGACAGGAGAGAGCAAAAATCTCCTTGCGGATCCCAGGTATTTCAGAGCAATCATGACTGTAAGTGAGCTTTGGCAGGGTCTTGGGTATTCCAGTATCATATATGTTGCCACATTGTCTGCTGTTGATCAGGAGCTGTATGAAGCAGCGGCAATCGACGGTGCGAACAGGTGGCAGCAGACGATACATATTACAATTCCGGAAATTTCATCAACAATTATTATTATGCTGATACTGAAATGCGGAACAATGCTTGCCGTAGGCGCGGAAAAAATTATACTTCTGTACAATGCCAATATTTATGAAACAGCGGATGTTATTTCTACATTTGTATACAGAAAAGGCCTGCAGGAGTTCAATTATGGTTATTCCACGGCAGTGGGAATGTTCAACTCCGTAATTAATTTTATACTTATTGTTGCGGCAAATAAGCTGGCAAAAAAGTTCAGCGACACAAATCTGTTCTAGGAGGCGGCTATGGTTGAATCAAAAAGTGTGGGGAAAACCGTATTTTCAGTATGTAATACAATATTTCTGACTGTAATATCCATTATCTGCATCCTCCCGATTGTCCATGTAATTATGTCCTCTTTTTCGGATCCGGAAGCCCTTGCCCTAAGCAAAGGGTTGGTATTATGGCCTAAAAAATTTTCACTCATAGGATACAGGGAAGTTTTAAAATCACATACGGTGTGGAATGGTTACCTGCATACATTGGTATATGTCTTTGTACAGACGTTTCTGGGAGTGCTTTTTACATCAATCGGCGCCTATGTATTATCCAGAAAAAATCTGAAGCTTAAAAATCCGATTATGCTGTTAATTACCTTTACCATGATGTTCAATGGGGGGCTGATTCCAAACTATGTACTGATGAATAATCTTCATATGCTGGATACTATATGGTCCGTTATTATTCCTGGCTGCATTACTCCCATGAACCTGATCATAATGCGTACTTTTTTTCTGTCGATTCCTGAAAGCCTGGAAGAAAGTGCGAAGCTGGACGGCGCCGGCGCATGGACAATACTATTCCGGATTTATTATCCGCTGTCTAAGGCAAGTATAGCGGTAATTGCCCTGTTTCTGGTGGTTGCGCAGTGGAACAGTTATTTTATAGCCATGATTTATCTGCAGGACAGAAATCTGTGGCCTTTGCAGCTCGTGTTAAAGGATTTAATCACTTCTCAGCAGGGGGCAGCCATGCTGGCGGCGGGGGACAGCGCCAGCTCAGCCGCGACGCTTCTGCTGACCAGAGTGGTAAAATATGCGGTGATAGTAGTTGGCACACTTCCTATTTTCTGTATTTATCCTTTTGTACAGAAATATTTTGTGAAGGGTGTTATGATAGGATCGATAAAAGGATAGGAGGAGAAAAAATGGGGACAAGATTTCAATTTGATGACAGAACGGCGGTGGTGGAAACCGCAAAGGGAAAAGTAAGAGGCTATGTTCTGAAGGATGTTTATGTTTTCAAGGGAATCCCATATGCAAAGGCGAAAAGGTTCCATGCACCGGAGCCTGTTCCAGCCTGGAAGGATGTGTTTGATGCCACAAGCTTCGGTTATGTATGCCCGCAGCTGTATCTGCCAAAGCCGAACGGGGAAATTTTTGTGCCGCATCGTTACTGGCCTATGGATGAAGACTGCCTGAATCTGAATCTTTGGACGCCGGCCTGTGATGATGGAAAGCGGCCGGTTATGGTATGGCTTCATGGCGGCGGCTATGAATCGGGATCTGCGATTGAGCATATAGCCTATGAGGGCGAAAATATGAGCAGATATGGAGATGTGGTTACCATTACCGTTAATCACAGACTGAACATCATCGGCTATTTTGATCTTTCTGATTTTGGAGATGAATATATAAATTCCGGGAATGCGGGAGGGGATGACATCATTGCGGCACTGAAATGGGTTCAGGAAAATGTGGAGAAATTCGGAGGCAATCCGGATAATGTTACTGTTTTCGGCCAGTCAGGAGGCGGAGGAAAGGTAACAACACTGCTTCAGTCGCCGGGAGCTGACGGATTATATGCGAAAGGATATTCCATGAGCGGTGTCCTTGATGTGGAAAAACCGGTTGAGGAAGAAAGCGGAAAGGCATTGGCGGAAAGCATTATGGCAGCATTATCTTTGGGCAGTATAAAAGAGCTGGAAGAGGTGCCTTACCAGAATCTGGCGGACGCTTATAGGAAGATACGGCCTGATTTTGCAAGAGAGAACAGATATGTGGGAGATTTGCCCTTCCGTAATGAGTTTTATGCAGGAGATCCGCTGCTTTACGGATTTCGCAGGGAAACTGCCAATGTTCCTATGCTGGTAGGTTCCGTATTCGGAGAGATGGCTTCCTTTGTACCGGGTAATTCAGATAAGAAAAAAATGACTGAGGAAGCAGAAATCCGGATTGTGGAGGAGATTCTTGGCTCTGCCGCCGCGGCACAACTGGTTCCGCTTTTCAAAAAAGCATATCCGGAAAGACATATCGGCGATCTTGTTCGTATGGACTACATATTCCGAAACGGTATTCATAAATATATCCGTATGAGAAGCGGACTTAACCAATGTACCTATTCCTATATGTTTAATCATGATATGCCCATAGAAGGCGGCTCCACGCCCTGGCACTGTGCAGATATTTCTTATGTCTTCCATAATACGGAATTTGTGCCTTCCGCACAGGAGGAATGTACGGAAATCCTTGAAAAGCTGATTTTTGATACGGTGATGGCATTTGCATGGAACGGAAATCCGAATCATCCCGGTTTGCCTGAATGGCCTGCAAGCATGCCGGAGAATGAACAGACTATGATTTTTGATGTGAAAGCGGAGCTTCGCTGTAATTATGATCACGAGCTTATGCCGATATTTAAAAAATATATGCAGCCAGTGTTTGAGAAGAACAGGGCTAAGATTACGGAGAAGGCTCAGCATTAAGGCTAGAGGAAATTGGATTAATGTGATTAAAAAGCGGAGGAAAAATGATATGAAGAAGAGAGAACTGACAATTGCTCATCATGGAAGATGCGTACATGGATATTTTTATGAGCCTGATACGAAGGAATATCCGCTGGTAATTATGAGCCATGGATATAACGGGCACAAATCTGACTTTGAGATTTCGGCGGAGTATTTTGCCGATAATGGTATCGGTACGGTCTGCTATACCTTTTGCGGCGGGAGTGTGAGGGATGAAAGCGGCTTCTCTACAATGGAAATGACCCTGTTTACGGAAGAAGAGGATCTGTGTGCGGTTTTGGATGAGATTCTTATGTGGGAACGAGTGACAAAGGAACAGATATTTCTGTTCGGGGGAAGCCAGGGCGGTTTGATAAGCGCTATGGCTGCCGCGGACAGAAAAGAGGAGGTCAAAGGCCTGATTTTATTATATCCGGCATTTTGTATTGCGGATAACTGGAATACCCGGTTTAAAAGAGAAGAGGACATTCCTTCCAAACTGGAGCTGTGGGGAATGGAACTGGGAAACAAGTTTTTCCGCACTTTGAGGGGATTTGACCATCATACATACATCAGCCGTTTTGAACGTCCTGTTTTGATTATGCATGGGGATCGGGACGAGGTCGTGCCGCTTTCCTACAGCAAAGCGGCTGCGGAGGAATATGAGGAGGCAAAACTGGAGGTGTTTGCCGGGGAAATACATGGCTTTACCGATAATGGGAACCGGCGGATGGAAGCGATGGCAATTTATTTTATTCATGATATTATTGGGAGAGAGTGAAGTGTGGCAGGCTGGATAAAATTCTAAAAAGGCAGCAGGAAATACAGGCACGGCATGGGAAAGATTACTATTTATTAATATTTTGTAAATATTGTAGTTTTCCTTGACGGGGTTTAAAGGCAGATGTTATGTTAATACCAGTTATTTGCACATGATATCCCGGGGAGTGTCATGGAAAGCTATTAATCACAGCCTTATTTATGAGACTAGAAGATAATGCGTCGTAGTAATAGGGTAAAAGCTTTTAGGACATGCTGTTGTCTGACGGAAAAGAGACGGCCTGTTATGAAAAGAATTGTGAATGCGGCAATATTCGGAAAAAGCCGGTAGAAAGCCGGTAAAATATCCTTCGGATGAACTTTATATAACTTGTTTTGCGCCGGAAAGAGAGGGTGTTTTATTTTATGTACGCAAAAAAGGTGTTAGGTCTTCGTTGGTTTTGGTGGATTGTCATTCTTATTTTAGCCGCAGAAGCGTCCGTATTTTTCTTTTTTGGGGAAAACAGCTATCTGGGGATCCATGATAATCTTGATATCCATATTGTGGATTATCAGATAATGAAAGGAAACGGCGCATTTTTAAAACACGGTGTTACCCTGCCCCTTCTGGGCGGAATCAGCAGGGACTATTTTGCATCGGAGTTATCTCTTTATACCCTTCTTTATATGCTGCTTCCCAATTTTGCCGCATATATTGCTGGCCATTTTTTGAAGATAGTACTGGCTCTTGTATCCTGTATTCTTTTAGGAAAGGATATCCTCAAAGAAAAATATGGGGCTTATGAAGCTCTTATCGTGCTGGGAGGTTTTGTCTATGGCCTGCTTCCCCTTTATCCCGGTTTCTCCTTTTCGTTTGCTTCCATTCCTTTACTGATTTATCTTATCCGCAGGATAATACATAATCCTTCATTTAGAAATTACATCTTTTTATTTCTGTATCCGTTAGTTTCATATTTTACTTTTTTCGGTATTTTTATCCTTGGATACCTTCTCTTTTATACCATTTACCGGTGGGTGAAGCTGCGGAAGGTTCCGGGCAGGCTGCTGGCCGCGTGGTGTGTGCTTTTTGCAGGCTATGCCGTCTGTGAATACCGCCTGTTCGGAGTTATGCTTTTTGATACAACGGAAACCATACGGGAAAGCATGTTTATGGGAAGCGACGGATTTGCCGCAATCGCAGCCAATATTGCGGATGTATTTGTCAACGGTGTATTTCATGCTGATGATGTTCATAAGTACATTGTCCTGCCTGTATGTGTGCTTTACCTGCTATATAAAGGAGTTATTTATATCCGGAGGAAAGACGGAAGAGGTCTGGCAAAGCATCCCTTTTTCCTTATTATGGGCCTGATTCTGTTTAACTGTATTGTTTATGGAAGCTACACTTGGGAAGCATTCCGGACACTGGTTGAAACGCTTTTGCCGCCTTTAAAGGGATGGCAGTTTACCAGGACTGTTTTCTTTAATCCGTTTCTCTGGTATATGGCTTTTATTATAGTGCTGAAGGAATTATACGACAGGAAAAAGCGGACGGTGGCTCATGTGCTTATGCTGGCCTGCCTGCTTATCGTGCTGGGCACGCAGACCCTGTATAATGATTTTTATAATACCGTATATACCCATACCTGGATGGCCGTTAAGGGGAAGCAATCGGAAAGCCTGTCATATCAGGAATTTTATTCTCCCGAATTATTCGAACAGATAAAAAAGGATATTTCTTATGATGGAGCTTATGCGGCTGCATACGGAATGCACCCGGCAGTGCTTCAGTATAATGGGATTTCCACGCTGGATGCCTGCCTGAGTTATTATTCCCAGGATTATAAGGAAGACTTCAGGAGAATTATAGCTCCCGCTTTGGAACAGTCGGAGGAGGCCAGGATTTATTTTGATGAGTGGGGAGCCAGAGCCTATCTTTTTTCGGGAACCGATGATACCGTCTGGAAGCCGGTGCGTACGATGGAGGTTACGGATTATAATCTGTCCATTGATGCGGATGCATTCCGGGAAATGGGAGGCCGATATTTATTTTCGCGGATCCGGCTGGATAATGCGGAAGAACTGGGACTGGTGCTTACCGGGGTATATACACAGGAAGATTCTCCATATGAGATATATTTATATGAAGCATAAGGGGTTAACAAATACTTACAGGAGTAGGAATGAAAAGATATATTAAAATAGCCCGGCCGGATCACTGGATAAAAAATATCTTTATTCTGCCGGGAATCGTGATTGCGGTTTTGCTTACAGACGGGGGCAGCATCGGAAGCTTATGGGGAAAGATACTGCTTGGTTTTATTTCCACTTGTCTGATATCCTCTGCTAATTATGTAATCAATGAATGGCTGGATGCGGAATTTGACAAATATCATCCCGTAAAGAAAAGCAGGCCTGTTGTGGAAGGGGGAATGGCCGGCAGGTGGGTGGTATTGGAATACCTTCTTTTTATAGTGGCCGGCCTGGCCGGAGCATCAGCTGTGGGAAGATATTTTCTGTATACGGAAATCGCACTGCTCATTATGGGGGTTTTATATAATGTAAAACCATTTCGGACGAAGGATATCGTCTATGTGGACGTTCTTTCCGAGTCTGTAAACAATATGCTGAGGCTTTTGCTGGGATGGTTTGTGATAACAGGGAATTATTTCCCGCCGGTAAGTATACTGGCCGGATATTGGATGGCCGGTGCGTTTTTGATGGGTACAAAAAGGCTGGCGGAATACCGGATGATCGGCAATCCTGCCCTCGCCGGTGAATACAGGAGGTCCTTCCGCCAATACTCGGAACAGACGCTTCTTGGATCCTCTTTCTTTTATGCGTTATGCGCCACGTTCTGTATGGGAATCTTTATGATAAAATACAGAGTGGAATATGTGGTCAGCATGCCTGTCCTATTCTGGCTGTTTGTCCATTATCTGATGATGTCTTATAAGAAAGATTCAGCAGTGCAGAAGCCGGAAAAATTATACAGGGAAAAGAAGCTGCTTGGTATTGCAGCGGTATTTGTTTTGGCCCTTGTGTTATTAACCTGGATTGATATTCCCTGGTTGGAGGGCTTCTCCGAACCATATCTGATAAGGATGGAGTGATTTGATGAAAAAAGAGGAAGGAACGCAAGTTACTCTTCGCAGAGCGGTTATTTTTGATATGGATGGCACGTTATATTACCAGCTGCCTTTGCGGCTGCATATGGCGTTGTGGCTATTGCTGCACTATCTGGCGCATCCATTGGCAGTAAGGGAACTTGCCCTGCTGTATTATTACAGGAAAATACGGGAGAACTGGAAAGGTAATGTTGTGGCTGCGGATAAAAGCATGGAAAGGCTGCAATATGAGCAGGCGGCTGGTAAGGCCGGCCTGCCTGCTGAAGAAGCAGAACGGATTGTCCGCAGATGGATGAGGGAGCTTCCCTTAAAAATACTGGTAAAATACAGGGATGAAAGGATAGCGGCCATGTTTGGCCGGTTGAAGGATAAAGGAATCTTACGGATTGTTTATTCCGATTATCCTGCGGATGAAAAAATAAAAGCGCTTAAGCTGGAGGCTGACTATATTTTCTGTTCTGAGGACTCGGAGATTAATTCCCTGAAGCCGGATCCAAAGGGGGTGCGAATTATAATGAAAGAAACCGGTCTGACTGCAGAAGAGTTATTTATGATTGGGGATTCCGGAAAAAAAGATGGGAAAGCGGCATCGGATGCAGGAATTGACTGTCTGATTTTAAGCCCGTTTCCCTGGAAGAGAAAAACACAGTTAAGAAAAGTAAGGGAGGTGTAATCAGATGGCGGTATTAAAAGGGATTGGTTTTATAGTCCTTTTGAGTATGGGGATATCATTGCTGATGGTAGTGCCTGGAGTATTGATCATGGGATGGCATATGAGGGATATTGAGTAAATGCGTCAGAAAACAGTTAATTATGAAAACAAGACGCATGAATTCTCTATAATTTATGGTGACTATTATTTCCTGGAGGCTTTGATGAAGCTGACGGGGAAGGAACTGTTTATTTGGTAATTATATTAGTTTAAAAAAGCGAAGGATTTATCTTAAATTTAAAAAGATAAATATTCGCTTTTTTATTTTTTTAAACTTCGTGCTTAGTTGGTACTTCTGCCGAGGACCTCTTTTTCCCTGTGACATAAGATGCTTGACACTGCCGCGGCGGCACAACTGGTTCCCCATTTGGGTCAAATTACTATATAAGTATGATCAACAAGTTTGGCAAATCCGATAGGCCGTGGGCGTTACCCCAACACATTTTTTAAATGCAGCACAAAATACACTGGCGGATGAAAACCCCGATTCATAACAGATATCATTAATAGACATATTGCTTTCTACAAGCAGGATCTTAGCGATACGGATTCTGTAATTAATAATATATTCATGAGGTGTCATATCTGTTTCTTTTTTAAAAACCCGTATAAAATGATAAGGACTCATCAAAGCATTTCTGGCAAGCTCTTCAACTCTGAGTTCTTCCTGAATATGTTCCTGAATATACAGCATTGTTTTCTCAATTGTAGAAACACGCTGCCTTTCCTTTATCTGCAAAGGAGAGTATATGATTAGTTCCGTCAGGATATCATTGAGATATTTAGAAAGCAATACTTCTTTTACGGGTTCCTTTTTAGTAAAATGCTGATAAATTTTGGCCATAAAGTTCATGACAGGAAGCGGCTCATCAAGGGAAAAGACATTTCCCAGTTTGTTTACGCTCATTTCATACATTTTGCGCGCGGAAAAACCATCGAAGTGAATCCATATAGACTCCCAGCCAATATCAGAATAATAACTGTGTTCCTGATAGCAATCGATTAAGACAAAATAATTTTTGTCCACCTTCCATTTTTTGGAATTAAATTCAACAAAAAGAGAACCTTCCAATATATACATAAGAAGGAAACTGTCAAAATGCCCTCGATGCTGTCTGTAGCCGGGCTGGTAGAAGAAATGACCCAAATGAGTAGGATATAGAAAGAATTCTGTAATAGGGTCTGTTGGAAAATTAATAAAGTAATCCGATTTTTTATCAATCTTATCTTCAACTGATTTCATAACATCCTCTATGCTTTCCCTGTAATCCTGTTAAGAAAAATTAAAATAAATCCATATTTTATTATAAGGCGGAATTATGTTGCTTGCAAGGGGTCTCGTTTCTTCACAGATCAAAAAGCAACTTTGCTTAGTTTTCAAATTAAGTTCCACCCCGACATGGAAGTTAATCAGCGAAACT
>NZ_QUES01000003.1:0-296715 GCF_003478085.1 Eisenbergiella sp. OF01-20
CCTTTTCAGTCCCGGGAACGCCGCACAGACAGCCGGCGGAGGGCCATTCGGCAGCTGCGGAGTTTGAGTAAATGAGGTAAAAGATGAGTGCCATGAGAATTTCGACAAAAGGAAGATATGCGGTACGTGTTATGCTGGATTTGGCGGTAAATAACACCGGAGAATATATTAAAGTAAAACAGATAGCTGATCGCCAGGGAATTTCGGAAAAATACCTGGAGCAGATTATAGCCATCCTGAATAAGGCCGGTTTTGTGAAAAGTACAAGAGGCGCCCAGGGAGGCTATCGTCTTTCCCGGGATCCGGCGGAATATACGGTGGGCCAGATACTCCGTCTGACCGAAGGTTCCCTGAACCCGGTTCCCTGCCTGGACAGCTGCGGGGGCGAGGTGGACTGCCTGCGCTATGATACGTGCGAAACGGTGGAGGTATGGAAACAACTGGCGGATGCCATAAACGGCGTGGTGGATCATGTGACCATTGCGGATTTGGCTGAAAAACATGCAAAACGCATGGAAAGCATGACTTACATGATTTAGTCCTGTCCGGGCTGCAGCAAGCGTTCCGCAAAACGCAGGGGAAGCTGTCCGGCCGTCCGGCGGAGGGCATATACGGAATCCAGGAGGGAATCCGTCTGTACCAGCTCCGGTGCTGTACAGGTGATAAGCCCTGCACACAGCTGCAGGGAAAGCGGTTTTTCTCCAAAAAGGATAGGAACGGAAGGGGCGCTGCGGATTACCGCAAGCACCTTTTCTTTTATCGCTTCATGGGATCCATTCCCTGCGGCGAATAAAAAAGAATCTTCATCATAAATAGCCAGGAATGCTCCTTCGTCATCGCAGGGAAGCTGCTGCCGGATGGAATCGGCGGCAGCGCGCAGGATCCCGTCGCAGGCGAGACAGCCGGCCTTCATACGTATTTCTTCCAGGCCGTTAATCCCGATAAGGGCCAGATGGAAGGTGTAGGGCTGGCTGGCGGTATTCATAGCCATATGGAGCAGATGCTCTTCAATATAATGGGGCTGATAAGCCAGGGTGACGGGATCCGTCACCATCTTGTGGTTCAGCAGATGGATTCCTTCTTCGATTTCCTCCGGGGTCTCCCTGCCGTCCAGGATAAAGGCCGAGATATCGGTTCCCATTTCCAGAATCAGTTTTGTGTTCTCCAGGAGGACATATCTGCAGATTATTTGAAATACCCGGTTTCCCACACACTCAAATTTAGTACAGGCCTGCCCGGAGCGCAGCGTACGGGCGGAAATACAGTTTGCGCACTGGTGTTTCCGGTTCCACACCTGATAACAGGGGGCTTCAGGGGAAAAAACCAGACGCCCGTCTTGCCGGACAACGTTCACCACCCGGCAGGCTACCGGATCCACAAGACGCACGATAGGAAAGGTGTTCTCTAAAACAGACATTTCATTCTGTAATTCCGAAAAAGTATATTCATATTTCATATGAAAGCAGCCCCTTTCCCATAAAAGCAGGTTTATCTTACGAAGAATAACACTATAAATTCCAGAGTAGCATATTTTGTAATAAATGGCAATCCGTTGAGAGTTACCAAATAGAGATTGTGTAACTTTTTTGCAACAGTTCAGACGGTTCAACCCTTCGGCGGATTGGAAAGAGTTGACATACCTGCTGAGTATTTGTAATATGAAGGTAATGCCTAAGATTGTTGATGCATACGGAAAGTATAGGGAATAAGAATGGAAAATAAAGTCCTGCTGTCCACTATGGATAATAAACAGATAACGGAAGTGTTTCAGGCACTGAACCAGACAAGTGATGATTATTTTTACATCCTGGATTTTGTGGAGGACAGCTGTACCATATGCAGCAGGGCACTGCAGCGGTTCCATTTGTCCACGGATTGTATCTGTCCGGCCTCCCTTGGACTGCAGGAAGTGGTGGTGAAGGAGGATTTCCCTGTGCTGCGCAAAGAGCTGGAGCTGCTGCAGACCGGGAAGAAGAATTTCCACGATATGGAATACCGGTGGTACGGCCGTGATATGGAGGAGGTCTGGATCCACTGCAGGGGAACCATAGTTTATGGAAAAGAAGGAAATATCCGGCTGCTTGTGGGAAGTGTGGCGGAATCGGGCAAAGGGGAAAAAAGAGACCGTCTTACGGGCCTGTATGAAGAAAGCCGGCTCGCCCTGGATGCGGAACGAATGCTTCTGAAGGAAGAAGGAAACGGCTTTCTGATGCTGATAGGCGTGGATGATTTCAGGGAAATTAATGAAAAATACGGAATAGAGACAGGAAATGCGCTGCTGAAGGAGCTGGCGTCCATCATACGGGAATGCATGGAACCGGGAATGATGCTGTACCGTTTGGTAGCCGATGAGTTCGTGCTTTTCTGCCAGACTGACACGACCTCAGATAAGGTGCGGGCGTTGTTTGAAAAGATAAGGAAGAATATTTTCCGCCATATTGAAGAAGAGGATTACCGGAATTTTTATACCGTTTCTGCCGGACTCCTGGAAGCGCCCTATCCCTCCGGAACCTATGGGGAACTGGTGAAATATCTGGAGTTTGCCATGAGCGAAGCGAAACGCCGGGGAAAAAACGGTCTGGTGGAATTCAGCAAAAATGATTATGACGCCTACGTGAATAAGCTGGAAATCAAAGAAGAGCTTCGCAAGGCGATTTTTAATAAGTATGAAGGCTTTACCCTTTATTATCAGCCCATCGTGGATGCCAACAGCTATGAAATCAAAGGGGCTGAGGCCCTTTTGCGCTGGAACAGCAGCAAATACGGCGCCATGTCGCCGGGGGTGTTCATTCCCGTCATGGAGGACAGCGGCCTGATTATACCCATGGGATCCCATGTCATGAAAGAAGCGGTGGAATGCTGCTGCAGGCTGAAGAAGCACATCCCTTCCTTCCATATGAATATCAACCTGTCCTATGTACAGCTGAAAAAGACGGATGTGCTTCAGGAACTCCGGACACATCTGGGAATGCTGGAGGTATGCCCGGAGAATATCATGCTGGAAATTACCGAGAGCGGTTATATCGAAACGGATCTGGCTTTCCGGATGGCTATGGAGGATATCCGGGGACAGAAAATGAAGCTGGCGATTGATGATTTCGGCACGGGTTATTCGAACCTGCGTTACCTGAAGGATCTGCGGGCGGATATGATTAAAATAGACCGTTCCTTCGGGGTCAGGGCGATGGAAAGCAATTACGATTACACGCTGCTTGGGCATATCATAGAAATGGCCCACAGCATCGGCCTGGGTGTCTGCCTGGAAGGGGTGGAAACGGAGGAGGAGCTGGTAAAGCTCCAGAAGCTTGGTCCGGATTTCATACAGGGCTATCTGTTCGGCAGGCCTGTTCCGGAAAAGGAGTTTGTGGAAAAATACCTGGAAGCAGGAAGAAATACCGTGATGGAGAATTAAGATGAAGAAAATCTGCAGGACTTTGACAGAAAAATGGTATTGGCTGTTGTTTGCGGCCGTAATACTGGGAGAGGCGGCCGTATTCCTTTTTTTCGGGGAAGGAAGCTATATTGCCACCCACGATAATCTGGATCTGTTTATGGGACATTTCCAGGCAATGAAATACGCGGATGCTTTTTTTGCCCATGATGTGACAGTGCCTGTCCTGGGGGGGATTTCACGGGATTATCTCAGCTCTGAGTTTTCCCTGTATAACATTCTTTTCTGGCTCTTTCCCCCGTTTGCCGCGTATATGTGCGGGTATTTCCTGAAGATTCTGATTGCCGCGGGTTCCGTGATGCTGCTGGCGAAGGATATCTATCGGGATGCGTACAAAAAGTATGAACCGGCGGCGGTGATTATCGGCTTGATTTACGGACTTTTGCCTTTATTCCCGGCCTATGGGATTGCATTTGCGTCCATTCCCCTTGCGATACTCCTGCTTCGCCGGATTTACAGAGGGCAGAGCAGGTGGGATTATCTGTTCCTTTTCCTGTATCCGCTGCTTTCTTATTTTTCCTACTTTGGTTTCTTTATCCTTGCCTATCTGGTACTGGCTGTTATTATCCTTGCGGTGAGAGATTACCGGAAGCTGAAAAAAGGAGCCGGTTCGGCCAGTCTGAAGCAGGCGGTGAGCTGGAGACTTGTAACAGCCCTGTTTCTTCTGGCGGCGGGTTACATCTTGTTTGAGTACAGGCTGTTTGGGGAAATGCTGTTTTCCGATGTGGTTACCATGCGTTCCACTATGGCGGATGATAATTTTACCGCCGGCCAAATTGCGGCAACCATATGGGATGTTTTTTATCAGGCCATCTTCCACGCCCAGCCTTCCCATACGAAATTTGTCCTTCCCCTGTGCCTGCTGTTCCTTGGATTCCGCGTGATCGGTTTCCTCCGGGAGAAGAAGCCGGGCAGGATTCTCACGGACAGCTTCTGCCTGGTGATATATTTTATTATAGGGAACTGCCTGATCTACGGCTTTTATTACTGGGGCGGGTTCCGGGGGCTGTTTGAGACGCTGGTTCCGCCGCTTAAGGGGTTCCAGTTTAACCGGACCGTGTTTTTTAACCCGTTCCTCTGGTATGCGGCCCTGTTTTTTATCATCAAGTATCTGTATGATAAACGTAAAAAATGGCTGGGCAACCTGATCGCCTTTATCGCGCTGGCGGTGGTGGTCCTCACACCGGCGGTTTATAACGATTTTTATGATACCTGTTATTACAATGCATACCGGCTGATTAAGCAGATGCCGGTGGAGACCCTGAATTACAGGGAATTTTATTCGGAAAAGCTGTTTGAACAAATAAAGACCGATATCGGTTATAACGGGGAATACAGCGCCGCCTACGGAATGCATCCGGCTGTGCTTTCCTATAACGGTATCGCTACGCTGGACGGCTATCTGGGCTTTTATCCCCAGGAATATAAAGACAGCTTCGGTGCCATGATCACACCCGCCACGGAGCGTGTGGAGGAATGGGACATCTATTTCTGGGACTGGGGAGCCAGGGCCTATCTGTTTTCCGGATCCGGGGAGAATACCTGGAACGCGGTAAGGACGATGAATGTGGCGGATGACAGGCTTTATATTGACGGGGATATGTTCCGCAGCCTGGGAGGCAAATATCTGTTTTCCCGAATTAAAATCAGCAACGAAAAGGAACTGGGATTCACGCTGAAGGGGACCTATACCCAGGAAGAATCCCCCTATACCATATATGTATATGAAACCGGAGAAACTGCCGGCTGAACGTTATGGTGACGGTCGGCAAGCCGTATAAAGATAAACGTCCGGTTTGACAAGAAAGTCCGGGGATGATATGATGGTAAAGGCCTGCGGCAGGCATGGATTGTGCCGTATGCGGGATACTTTGCATAAACGTTCCAAACGGCAGTCCGGCAGATGTGCCGTTCTGCGATGATGGATAAATCCGTACGGTGTACGTAACGGTTCAGACGTATCGGGACTGTTCGAGGTGTACTGAATAAGAGAAGGAGACAATATAACATGCCAATCAGAATCCATAATTTCGCCGGTAAATTCGGCTGGAATATGAGAAAATACTTTCCCAAGCTGTCCAGTGAAGGGTATCTTACCTTCCAGTTCATGACCCGGGGAAAATCCCAGAAGGACTATATTGAATATTTTATGGGCAGTGATCCCGTGCCCCATCCCAATGTGGTAAACCTGGAAACGATCAACCGCTGCAACAGCACCTGCGAGTTCTGTACAGCCAATAAGAATGCGGAAAAACGTCCCTATGCCAGAATGGAAGAGAGCCTGTATTACAGCATTATCGATCAGCTCAGGGACTGGGGATACAAGGGGCATCTGACCTTGTACGGGAACAATGAGCCGTGGCTGGATACCCGGATTGTGGAATTCCATAAATATGCCAGGGAACAGCTGCCGGAGAGCTTTATCTTCATGTCCACCAACGGACTGCTTCTGGATGTGGATAAGGTGAAGGAAATCGTTCCGTATGTCAATCAGCTTATTATCAACAACTACTGCCTTGACATGAAGCTGCATGATAATGTCAGGGTGATTTATGAATATGTAAAGGCCCATCCGGAAGAATTTAAGGATGTGGATATCCTGATTCAGATGCGTTACCTGAAGGAGGTCCTGACCAACCGTGCCGGCAGCGCGCCCAATAAGGCCGCTACGGAAAAGGTAATCAAGGAAACTTGTCTGATGCCCTATACCGATATGTGGATCACTCCCGGCGGAAAGCTGGGTATCTGCTGCTGTGATAATTTTGAAGTGACGGATGTGGGCGATTTGACAACAATGCCCTTAAAGGATGCCTGGAACAGCCCGGCCTATCAGAAGCTGAGAAATGCGGTTAAGGACGGAAGGCAGAACTATCCCTTCTGTAAACACTGTGATTTTATTGATGCGGGGCTTCGTATGGAAATCGTGAACGATGTCCTGAAAAAGCGGAAAAAAGGCAGTTGAGGCAGCAAATTAAGCATAACCTGTGATGCAGATAAAAAGATTCCGGCTATAAACGGATACCATTCGTTTATGGCCGGAATCTTTTGTTATGCATTAATTCTGTTCCGCTGTGGATTCCAGATATTCCTTATCCGTATTGACATTCCAGATATTGCTTCTGTCCTGCACGCCGTGCAGGATATTATGCACGGTTTCAAAAGAGGTAACCATGGAATGGTCGATGTTGTTATAACGGTGCTGGCCGTTACGGCCGACACAGTAAAGGTTATCGATGGTATCCAGGTAATCCCGGAGGCGGTCAATATCCTTGTAGGTATCAAAATAAGCAGGGTACGCCTTTTTGACCTTCTCCATATGGGTGTCGATTACCTGGGAGGTATTGTCAATCAGGCCCATCTTTACCATTTCTTTTACGGCAAAATCGGAAAATTCCTTTTCCGTCATCCGCCACAGGGAGTCCCCTTCGTCACAGAAATATTCCAGGCCCACCCAGACCGTGTTTTCCAAATCCTTTACCATATAGGGAGACCAGTTGTTATAAATCTGGAAACGGCCCATCTGAACCGTTCTGTCATGTACATAAATCCAATCGTCAGGAACGATGTTGGCAATCGTTTTTATCTTTGTCTTATTCACCAGATTCAGTCTGGGAACCAGGACGCCAAGAGTCATATAATCCCTGTAGGGAAGGCCGGAAGCGATAGCTGCTTCTTTGGCCGGCACATCGTTCATGCCTCCCACAAGATCCTTGATTGGCATGGAGGAAATAAAGATATCCCCCTCCATGGTGTGTTCTTTTCCTTCCTTAATATAAGTAAGGGAGGTGATATGGTTGTCAGCATCCTTGTGCAGCCTGGTAACACGGCAGCCGCGGAGTATCTGCCCGCCGTTTTTAATAATTTCCTCGCCGGTTACATCCCACAGCTCACCCGGCCCCAGCTTGGGATAACTGAATTCTTCAATCAGCGAGGTTTCCACATGGCCCTTTTTCCCGCCGGGAAGGAGTTTCTTGAACATATCCATAACTATCGCCATGACGGAAAGGCCCTTGGCACGCTGCGCCCCCCAGTCAGGTGCGATTTCTTTGGGGCTGCGCCCCCACAGATTTTCCGTATATTTTTCAAAAAACATGGAATAAAGCTTCCTGCCGAACCGGTTGATATAAAAATCCTCCAGGGAATTTTCCTGCCTTTTATGAAGCACCGAAGCCAGATAGCTGAAACCGGCCTGGAGGGTGGTCAGAAAGCCCATATTTTTAAACGTTTCCCATTTCAGGGAAATCGGGTAATCAAAAAACTTCTTTTCAAAATAGATACGCGATACCCGGTTCCTGGTGAGCATCACCCGATCCGTTTTCTCCGGATCCGGCCCTCCTGCGGCAAGGGGAGGCGTCCGCTTCAGAATAATATCATCATAGGCAGGGGCGCCCTGGGGAGGAAGCATTGCATGCCACCAGGCGTTTACCTTGGGATCCTTGGAAAAGAAACGATGGCCGCCCATATCCATACGGTTGCCATTATAGTTCACTGTTTTGGAAATCCCTCCCAGTAAATCACTTTCCTCAAAAACAATGACCTCGATTTCCTCCGGCGGATTTTCTGCCTGAACATAAGGATGGTCCGCAGAGCGTGACATCCGTTGTTTGCTGCCCTTTAATAATTCATAGGCTGCGGTCAAACCTGCAGGACCGCCGCCTATAATCAAAGCTTTCTTCATATGAATAAGGTTCCTTTCTATGGTACGCATAAAATTTGCGTGCCTGTTTCAGGTAGTCATTGTTTTTATCTTAACATATTCTAAGTACTAATTCAAATAGGAATACATTGGGGATGCAGATAAAAAAGTTTGGCGTCACCCGCCCCAGCTTCCCTGTGCGGGCTGGGTTTCTTTTCCTGCCAGGTAATCCATGCTGCAGCCGAATGCGGCGGAAATTTTCAGAATGCTTTTTAAGGATGGATTTGCTGTTTTGCCGTTTGCTATTTTTTTGATCGTTTCATAGGGGACGCCGGATTTATCCGACAGGATCTTCAGGGACCAGTTGTGGCTGGAAAGCTGGGTGGATATCCGGCTCATTAATATTTCCGCCATATCGGGGTTATAAGTTTCCGTATCATAGTAATCCATTTTTCTTCCTCCGTGAATATGCATTTTTGGGGAAATGCAGTCCTTCGTAGATAAGAAAGTCAGCATTTTATCGTTATTGCAATCATCTTTTTATTCCGGCATGTGCCATAAAAGACACGCTAAGAATAAAATTTTTCTAAAATTGTGCCATAAATTACCTTTACAAATAAAAATAATCTGATAAAATAGAGTGGTAACTGTTAATTGTTAATACAATTTTGTGGGGAATGATACGAGAGGAGAGAGCATATGAGTTGTATGTGGGTATCGGTGGCTGACTGTAATCAGTCGCACATTTTTCAACTTACCCAATTACTGAGACAGGACAAGGATCTTCAAATCATTTTATCTTATGGAGATCCACATACGGACAATCGGGGGAATTGTTCATCACAAATACGTATTGAACGTTTGCTTTCCAGAATCGGAATACCGTCCCATCTGAAAGGCTATCAATATCTGAAAACGGCTCTTGCGATCTGCATGGAGGATATGGAAGAGTTGGACGGTATTACGAAGAAGCTGTATCCTGCGGTTGCAAGAAAGCATAAGACAACGGGAGAAACCGTGGAGCATGCCGTCAGACATGCTATTGAGTCTGCCTGGAAACGGGGAAATCAAAAGGAGCAGAAAAGTCTGTTCGGCTATTGCCAGTCAGAAGGCAAAAGACCTACCAATTCGGAATTCATTGCGAGAATGGCAGATTTTCTTCTGCATGACACCACATCCTTTCTTTCTTAATAAAGGAAGAGGTGGAGGATGGATGGGTGCAAAAAAGGAGATTATCTGGGATATAGAAAAAGAACGAAAAGGCGTCAGGAATCGGCAACCAGACGCTTTTTTTATTGCTAAGAAATATGAAAATGAACATTGTTTATTTGGCAGTTATGCATATTGTGGTTTGATTTTCCCGGTGGTATACTAAATTGACATGGGCAATATGACAAGCAATAATTAATTGATAGGGCATATTGACGATAGGAAGGCAGGAGGTAAGATATGGAAAAAGCCGTAGATGAAGTGATCAGCAGGCTGGCGGAGATCGAAGATACCGCCAACCGGATGAATGAAGCGGTGGAAGTGAGAAAAAAAGAGATTTCTGCCGAAATGGAAGCGAAGACAAGGGAATTTGACGAAGCCCTTGCCGCGGATACCCGGAAAAAACAGGAGGAGCTGCAGGAAAGGCTCATGAAGGAAAAAGAGGAAGCCCTGGCCGGTCTGAAAGAAGAAACCGGAAGGCTTCTGGAGAAGCTGCAGCAAAAATATGATAACGAGCATGGAAAGCTGAGCGACCGGCTTCTGAAAGAAATGGTTCGCAGCTGAAAGGACGAGGTGTTATGAGTTTATTCCGTTACAGCGGACTCTCCACGAAGGTGAAGGCCATGAGGGGCCGGCTGCTTTCCCAGGAGCAGTTCCGGGAAATGAGTGACCTGCACAGCGTACCCGAGGTCCTTTCCTACCTGAAAAAGCTTCCTTCCTACGGGAAGGTGCTGGCAGATAAGGATGAAACACATCTGCACAGAGGGGCGGCGGAGGCGCTGATAAAGCAGTCTCTCTATTATGATTTTGGCAAATTGTACAGATTTGCGGATTTGGAGCAAAGAGTATTTTTAGGAGATTATTTCATGAGGTATGAAGTGATTTTCCTGAAAAATGTGCTGCGGTATCTGTTTGACAGCCAGGAGGACCGGACAGACATCGATCTGTCGGCCTACCAGGCTGTTTTTGAGCGTCATTCTTCCATGGATCCCCATGTGCTGATGGGGGCGGAAACCGTGGAGGGCCTCATAGGGCTGCTGCAGGATACGCCGTACGGAAAGGCGCTGGCGGTGGTGAATAAAGCCGGAGGGGCCAATCTGTTTGCTTATGAAACGGCTCTGGATATGCTTTTCTTCAAACAGCTGTGGCTGGATGTGAAAAAGCATCTGAAGAAGCAGGATCTGCAGGTCATACAGCGTTCTGCCGGACTGGAGGCGGATACGCTGAATATCCAGTGGATATACCGGGCTAAAAAATATTACTGTATGGCGCCCGCGGATATTTATGCATTTCTGATTCCCATTCATTACCGGCTCTCCACCGAACAGGTCAAGCAGCTGGTGGAGGCCGAAAATGCCAAGGAATATATGGATGTCCTGCAGCAGACCAGCTATGGCAGGCACCTTGAGGAATCGTCGTACGTACAGCTGGAAAAAATCTGCGGCAGGCTGATGGATAAGGTCCATCAGGCAAACCTTCGGACGGCAGGCTATTCCGCCGCCTGCCTGGACACCTATTTGTACGAAAAGGAACAAGAGGTGAATAAGGTGATTAAGGTAATCGAATGTGTCCGTTATGGTCTGCCCGCAGAGCGGATTAAAGAATATCTGGCGTCGGCTCCCGTTCAGGCAAAGGATGAATGGGATAAGACGTCTGCATAGGAGGTGTGAGCAGTGATAGAAAAAATGAAATTTATCAGTATTATCGGACCCAAGGAAGAGATAGACAGAGTGACCTCCGAATATCTGTACCGGTACGAAATACAGCTGGAGAATACGTTATCCGAATTAAAAGACCTGAAGAATATCACTCCCTGTGCGGACAGTAATCCCTATCGGGACATCAAGGCAAAGGCAGAGGAGCTGGCTGGCCGTCTGACGGACGGGACGCAGGACGGCGGGACGGCCGGCAGGATGGAGATTGAACCGGCCGTTTCCCTGGTTGAAGGGCTGTGGAAGGAGCTGGAGACGTGCAGACAGGCGAAAAGCGGCCTGGAGGCCGAACGCAGGAAAGTGGCGGATCTGCTGACGAATATACGGCCTTTCCAGGATCTGCATTATGATGTGGCATCTATCCTCCATTTCAAACATATCAAGTTCCGTTTCGGGAAAATTCCGGTGGAATCCTATTCCAAGCTGAAGGAATACCTCATGGACGATATCTGTTCCATATTTGATGAGTGCGGAAGGGATGAGAACTATATATGGGGTGTTTATTTTGTGCCTGCCGCCGAAGAGGAAAAGGTGGACGCCGTTTATGCGTCCCTCCATTTTGAAAGAACCTTCATCGATGATGATTATGAGGGGACCGTGGAGGAGGCTTATGATAAGCTGAACGCCCGGAAAACGGAGCTGGACGGGAAGCTCCGGGAGCTTGAGGATACCTTCCTTAACCGGCTGGAGGAGCGCAAAAGCCAGATCCTGGCCGCGGCAAAACGGATCGGGGAGAGCGCCGAGTACTTTGATGTGCGCCGTCTGGCGGCCTTTACCAGGGCAAAGGATACGGTGTTTTTTATTCTCTGCGGCTGGATGACGCAGGCGGATGCGGAGAAGTTTGAAAAGGAAATCGAAGGGGATGCGGATATTTTCTGTATGATTGAGGACGGAAAAGGAACAAGCCTGGAAAACCGGTTCCGCAAGCCTCCCACCAAGCTGAAAAACCCGGGGATTTTCAAGCCCTTTGAAATGTTCATCCGGATGTACGGCCTTCCGGATTACCAGGAATTCGATCCCACGATTTTCGTGGCTGTAACCTATTCCATCATTTTCGGAGCCATGTTCGGGGATGTGGGACAGGGGCTGTGCCTGTTCGCGGGCGGTATGCTCCTGTATAAGTTTAAAAAGCTCAACCTGGCGGCTATCGTAGGAAGCTGCGGTATCTTTTCCACGCTGTTCGGTTTCTGTTTCGGCAGCGTATTCGGATTTGAGGATGTGATAGAGCCTCTCTGGCTGCGGCCTACAGAGGCGATGACAACGCTTCCGTTTATCGGCAACCTGAACACGGTATTTGTGGTTGCGGTGGGATTGGGTATGGGACTGGTGCTGTTAATGATGGTATTCCACATCATCAACAGCCTGCGTGCGAAGGATTTGGGAGAAGCGCTGTTTGACACTAACGGTGTGGCCGGGCTGGTGTTTTACGGGGCTGTGGCCGCGGTGGTGGTGCTGTTCATGACAGGGCACTCCCTTCCCGCAGGAATCGTCCTTGTGGTGATGTTTGCGGTCCCTCTGCTGGTGATAGCCTGCAAGGAACCCCTTACCAACAAGCTGAACAAGAAGAAGGAGCTGATAGAAGGCGGCAAAGGGATGTTTGCGGTGCAGGCATTTTTTGAAATGTTTGAAGTGCTTCTCAGTTACTTTTCCAACACCCTGTCCTTTGTGCGTATCGGAGCCTTTGCGGTGAGCCATGCGGCTATGATGCAGGTTGTGCTCATGCTGGCCGGGGCGGAAAACGGGGGGACCCCCAACATCATCGTCATTATTATAGGCAACCTGGTTGTCTGCGGGATGGAAGGACTTATCGTGGGGATACAGGGACTGCGGCTTCAGTATTATGAATTCTTCAGCCGGTTCTATAAAGGGGACGGCAGGGAGTTCAAGCCATATGCAAAGACGGCAAAGAGCAATTAAAAGTACAAACATAGAAAAGAAAAGGACTAATAGGAGGTCATTTATCATGGCAAAAATTTTATTATTTACAGCATTAATTTTAAGCATTGTGGTACCTTTCCGGATGTATTTTAAAGGGGAAAAATCCAAAAGAAGATATAAAATATCCCTGGCAGTCAATGCCGTTGCCTTTTTCGGCCTCATGCTGGGAACCGGCCTTGTGATGTTCGGCGGCCAGGCATCCGCTGCGGATGCGGCAAATGCGGCGGCAGCAACAGCTGCCGCGGGCGGTATGGCAACCGGTTTGGGCTATCTGGCTGCGGGCCTTTCCATCGGCCTTTCCTGCGTGGGCGGCGGTATCGCCGTTGCCAGTGCGGCAAGTGCGGCGCTGGGAGCTATCAGCGAAGATTCCTCCATCCTTGGCAAGTCCCTGATCTTTGTAGGTCTTGCCGAAGGTGTCTGCCTCTACGGTCTGATCATCGCCTTCATGATCCTTGGTAAACTGTAATGAAAATGTATCTTATCAGCGATAACATTGATTCCTACACCGGCATGAGACTTGCCGGCGTAGAGGGGGCGGTGGTCCATGAAAAGCAGGAGCTGAAGGCAGAAATCGACAAGGTGCTTGCCGATAAGGAAATCGGGATCCTGCTGCTCACGGAAAAATTCGGAAGGGATTTTCCGGATGTCGTCAACAATGTGAAGCTGAATTATAAAGTGCCGCTGGTGGTTGAGATACCTGACAGACATGGTACCGGCCGGAGATCGGATTTTATTACGGCATATGTGAACGAAGCTATCGGTATCAAGCTGTAACTGTGAAGAAACGGAACAGTTCAGGTTATAATAGGAGGTTCTTTATGACAACAGAGGAAAAGTTAAAGCATTTCCTGGATGTGACGACGGAAAGCACCAACGCGAAGAATGCGAAGGTTCTTACTGATTATACAAATGCGCTGGAAAAAGCGCTGGAAGAGCATAAGGAAGAGAGCACGAGAAAAGCAGCTCTGCAGCTGAAGCTTTCCGAGGACAGCTTCAAAAAGAAGCAGAACGCCGAAATTGCCAGGGCACAGCTGCAGATCCGGGAAAAGGCGGGCGAGCTTTCCGAGGAACTGAAGGCAAAGCTATTTACTGAGGTAAGGGATAAGCTGGAGAACTATATGGATACCAGGGAGTACCAGGATTATCTGGTGGCTGAGATCCGCAAGGCGAAGGAATTCGCCGGAGGGGATGAGGTGCTTATTTATATTGATCCGGCGGATTCCGGCAAGCTCAATTCCCTGGCGTCCATGACCAATACGACGGTTGAAGTGAGCAAATATGGTTTTGGCGGGGGTATCCGCGCATTAATCCGCTCCAGGAATATACTGATAGATCAGTCCTTTGAAACAAAGCTGAAGGAAGCGGAAGGAGCTTTTGTTTTTCAGGTATAGGGCTTGGCAGGCCGTAACTTATGACAGAAAGAGAGAGATCTTGTTATGGAAAAAACAGGAAAGATATATGGAATTAACGGGCCTGTAATTACGGTAAAAGGTGATGTGGGATTTTCCATGGGAGAGATGGTCTACGCCGGCGAAGAGAAGCTGATCGGAGAAGTCATTTCCCTGACAAAGGAATTTACCACCATTCAGGTTTACGAGGAAACCTCCGGAATGAAGCCCGGGGAAACGATTACAGGAACCGGGGCCACCTTGTCCGTAACGCTGGCGCCGGGAATCCTGAACAACATATTTGACGGTATTGAGAGGCCGCTGGAAGAGGTGGCAAAGATCTCCGGTGACTTTATCAGCAGGGGCTTTGCCGTGGATGCGCTGGATACCCATAAGGAATGGGATACCAGGGTGCTGGTGAAGAAAGGGGATAAGGTCAGCGGAGGCACCATCCTGGCCGAAGTACCGGAAACCCCCGCTATTGTGCATAAGGTTATGGTACCGCCCGGAATGCAAGGGTATATCATCAGTGCGGCACAGGACGGAAAATATACCATCAGTGATACGCTCGCGGTGCTGCAGAAGGCGGACGGTACGGAAACTGCGCTGACGATGGTGCATAAATGGCCTATCAGACGCCCCCGTCCCACGGCAAGAAGGTTCCCGGTTTCCCAGCCCCTGGTAACCGGCCAGAGGATACTGGATACCCTGTTCCCCATCGCCAAAGGGGGGACGGCGGCGATTCCCGGAGGGTTCGGAACGGGGAAAACGATGACCCAGCACTCCATTGCCAAATGGTCCGATGCGGATATTATCATATATATCGGCTGCGGGGAACGCGGCAATGAGATGACGGAGGTATTAGAGGATTTCTCCAAGCTGATCGACCCCAAATCGGGAAATCCCCTGATGGACAGGACGGTGCTGATTGCGAATACCTCTAACATGCCGGTGGCGGCCCGTGAGGCAAGTGTATACACCGGAGTTACCCTGGCGGAATACTACAGGGACATGGGCTACCATGTGGCGATTATGGCCGATTCCACCTCCCGTTGGGCAGAGGCTCTGCGTGAGCTTTCCGGACGTCTGGAGGAAATGCCTGCCGAGGAAGGCTTCCCTGCCTATCTTGCCAGCCGTTTGTCCGCGTTTTACGAACGGGCCGGCATGGTGCAGAATCTGAACGGCACGGAGGGAAGCGTATCCATCATCGGTGCGGTATCCCCCCAGGGCGGCGATTTTTCCGAACCGGTTACCCAGAATACCAAGCGCTTTGTCCGCTGCTTCTGGGGACTGGACAAGGGCCTGGCCCATGAGAGGCATTTTCCTGCTATCAGCTGGCTGTCCAGCTACAGCGAATACCTGCCGGATCTGGCAGGCTGGTATGCGGATCATGTGGGGAGCGATTTCATAGACAACAGAAACCAGCTGGTATCCATACTGACCCAGGAAAGCGGGCTTATGGAAATCGTCAAGCTCATCGGCGGCGATGTGCTGCCCGACGATCAGAAGCTGACGCTGGAAATCGCCAGGGTTATCCGTCTGGGCTTCCTGCAGCAGAATGCATTCCACCCGGAGGATACCTGTGTGCCCCTGGCGAAGCAGAAGCTGATGATGGAGACTATCCTTTACCTGTACCAGAAGTCCAAAGTGCTCATTTCCATGGGGATGCCCATGTCGGTGCTGCGGGAGGATCCCATATTTGACAAGGTGATTTCCATCAAGTATGATGTGGAAAACAGCCGTCTGGATAAATTTGAAGATTATAAGAAGGCAATTGATAAGTTTTACGATGATGTCATTGCCAGAAATGCATAAAGGAGGCGCATTATGGCAATAGAATATTTGGGCTTGCACAGTGTGAACGGCCCGTTTGTAGTATTGGAAGGCGTCCAGGGCGCATCCTTTGACGAGGTGGTGGAAATCACCATGGACAATGGCGCGGATCGCTTGCTGGGCCGTGTGGTGGAAATCAATGAGGATAAAGCGGTGGTGCAGGTGTTTGAAAAGACGGAAAACCTGTCCCTGCAGAACACCCACACCCGGTTTACCGGGCATCCCATGGAAATCGGGCTTTCCGAAAGCCTGCTGGGAAGAACCTTCAACGGTATCGGCGAACCCATCGATAATCTGGGGGAAATCGTGGCGGAGAAAAAGGCGGATGTGAACGGCAAACCCCTGAACCCGGTGAGAAGGGAATATCCCCGTAACTATATCCGTACCGGCGTTTCCGCCATTGACGGGCTGACAACGCTGATCCGGGGGCAGAAGCTCCCTATTTTCTCCGGAAACGGCCTTCCCCATGACCAGCTGGCTGCGCAGATTGTGCGCCAGGCATCCCTGGGAGATAATTCCGAGGAGAAGTTCGCTATTGTTTTTGCCGCCATGGGCGTAAAATATGACGTGGCGGAATATTTTAAAAGCACCTTTGAGGAAAGCGGCGTATCCGATCATGTGGTCATGTTCCTGAACCTGGCGAACGACCCGGTGGTGGAAAGGCTGATCACCCCCAAGGTGGCTCTTACCGTGGCGGAATATCTGGCATTTGAAAAGAGCATGCACATCCTGGTTATCCTGACGGATATGACATCCTTTGCCGAGGCCATGCGTGAGGTATCCTCCAGCAAGGGGGAAATCCCGTCCCGTAAGGGGTATCCGGGTTATCTCTACAGTGAGCTGGCGACCATTTATGAACGGGCCGGCATTGTGGAAGGCGTGGACGGTTCGGTGACCCAGATCCCCATACTTACCATGCCCAACGACGATATCACCCATCCCATCCCGGATCTGACCGGATATATTACGGAGGGACAGATCGTCCTGGACCGGGAGCTGAACGGGAAATCCGTGTACCCTCCCATCAATGTGCTTCCTTCTTTGTCCCGTCTGATGAAGGACGGTATCGGAGAGGGCTATACCAGGGCGGATCACGCAGACGCCGCCAACCAGCTTTTTGCCTCCTATGCCAAGGTGGGGGACGCCAGGGCGCTGGCAAGCGTTATCGGTGAAGATGAGCTTTCCCCTCTGGATAAAAAGTATCTGGAATTCGGGAAAGCCTTTGAGGCACGTTTCGTAGGCCAGGGGCAGGAGGAAAACCGGACAATCCGGGAGACCCTGGATATCGGCTGGGAGCTTCTGCATATGCTTCCCAGGGAGGAGCTGGACCGTGTCAATACCAAGGTACTGGATCAGTATTATCCCGCCGGGGAGAAGGCGTAAAGGAAAGGGTGTGAGCACATGGCAGAGAAAAACATATTTCCTACCAAAGGCAACCTGATCATGGTAAAGAATTCCCTGGAGCTGGCAAAACAGGGCTATGAGCTGATGGATAAAAAAAGGAATATCCTCATACGGGAGCTGATGAACCTGAATGAGGAAGCAAAGGCCATCCAGTCGGAAATCAACGAGACCTTTACCAATGCCTATGAAGCCCTTCAGCAGGCGAATATCGAAGTGGGAATCCATTACGTGCAGGAAATATCCCACGCGGTGCCGATAGAAACTTCCGTCCGCATTAAAACAAGAAGCATTATGGGAACGGAGATCCCCAAGGTGGAATATACGCCGGATGAGGCCGGTCCCAGCTATGGCTTCTACAGCACGAGGGAGTCCGTGGACAGGGCCAGGGAAGGCTTTTTGAAGGTGAAGGAGCTGACAATCAAGCTGTCTATGGTGGAAAACGCCGCATACCGGCTGGCAATGAACATCCGCAAGACACAGAAACGTGCCAATGCGCTGAAGAACATCACCATCCCTACCTACACGGCGCTGGTTAAAGATATCAGCAATGCCCTGGAGGAAAAGGAACGGGAAGAATTCACCAGGCTGAAGGTGATAAAACGTAACATGAATAAGAAAAAAGCGCAGGAGGCCGGATGAAAGAGATCAGAAGAATCCCCTTGGAGGGACTGCATAATACCAGAGATTTAGGCGGTTTTGAAACGGCGGACGGAAAGAAAATACGCCCCCGCAGGCTGCTTCGCAGCGGGCAGCTGGCCGGTATGACCGAAACGGATAAACAGATCCTCACACAAGAGTACGGCCTGCGCACAGATGTGGACTTCCGCACCGGACAAGAACGCGGCGAGGCCCCGGATCCCGAACTCCCCGGGGTGGCCTATGTGGTAAATCCCATTCTCAGCGATCAGGCGATCGGAATCACCCGGGAACAATCCGCCGAAAAGGACATGATGAAAATGCTGGTACAGCAGATGAGCAGCAGCGAGAAGGCGGCGGAGGAATATATGGCAGGCCTGTACCGCAATCTGGTCATGGATCCCTTTTCCAGACAGCAGTACCGGAAGTTTTTTGACATCCTCCTGGCACAGGAGGAAGGCGCCGTCCTGTGGCACTGCAGCGCCGGGAAGGATCGTGTGGGCGTGGGCACCGCCCTGCTCCTGTCCGCTCTGAATGTGCCCAGAGAGACTATTCTGGCAGATTACATGATGGTGAATACCTTTACTGCGGATGTGGTGGAGGGCCATCTGGAAAAGCTGAAGGAACGTCTTCAGAACCCGCAGCTCATTGACTGCCTCAGGGAATTGATGCAGGTGCAGGAAAGCTATCTTATCCGTGTGTTCCAGGCCATTGAAGAAACGTATGGCACAATGGATGCGTTTCTGGAAAAGGAAATGGGACTGGATGAAGAGAGAAGGGAACGGCTCCGGGAGATGTATCTGGAAAGTTAACGGCATGTGGTTGTTTTGTGATATCCTGTTTTTATAATACCTGGTTTATCCGATTGTAGTGCATTCGGGATAAGCCAGGTTTTTTATAACGAAAGAAAAACAGTGGTTGCTGCAGATTAAGTATTTAAGCACATTAACGGAACCCGTACATATACCTCTGTCCCTTTGCCCGGCCGGCTTTCAAAATACAGATGGTAGCCGGAACCATAATAAAGCTGGAGCCGGGAATTCACATTTTGGATTCCATATCCGTGGCCTTCATCGGGAGTCTGCAGATTTTTGTTCAGAAGCTCCAGCTGACGGGAATCCATCCCTATGCCATTATCAGCGATTATCAGGCACAGAAGCCCTTCCTCCTCGTGCCAGGAGCGGATGGAGATGGTACCCCCCATGTCATCTTTTTCAAAAAGGCCATGCTGTATGGCGTTTTCCACGAGGGGCTGAAGGATCATCTTAATAATCGGCTGGTTCAGGAAACGCTTCTCAATATGGCATTCGTATTGGATGGTATCCTGAAAACGCAGATTCTGGAGACGGATATAAGCCTCTACCTGCGCCAGCTCATCTTTCAGCCGGATCTGTTCCTGACCGTTGCTTAAGCTGACCCGGTAGAAGGTGGCGAGGGAGTTCACTGCGGTATCTATTTCCTTTACCATATTTTCTTCCGCAAACCAGTGAATCAGATCCAGGGTATTATAGAGAAAATGCGGGTTGATCTGTGCCTGCAGGACACGGAGTTCCGCATTTTTGATTTCTTTTCCGTTTTCGTACTGGCTTTCTATCAGGATTTCCATTTCCCCGATCATATAATTGTAGGTATCCATCAGTTCATCAATTTCGTCCCATGTGTTTTTTGGTTTGCCCTGAGGCAGAGGGGTGAGCTTGCCGGTACGTACCTCACGCATTTTGCTGTTTACGTGAGATAACCGGTTGGTGATGTTGTTGGCGGTCGTATTTGCAAAGAAAAAGCTGGCGGCTACCAGTATAAGTCCCAGCACCAGCATAATATTTCTCAGAACCGTGATATCCTTCACAACGTTTTGGTAAGGAATGAGGGTGGTGAGGGAGAGAGTATAGGAATCCATGGGATCGGTTTTCATCAGATACCGGATATTTTGTATGGTTACCTTGTTCCATTCATGGGGATGATAGCCGCGTGCGGGGGCAACAGCCAGGCTTTCTTCATACAGGGAAAGCTGGCTGTTGTCAGAACAGGCAATCATATTCTCCCCGTCTGCCGTTACAAAATTGACGACTCCGTCCATATTGGTATTGCTTACAGAGGTGTCCAGATAAGAGCGGGGGATATCCAAAACCACAAGTGCCAAAGGATTAGGGTAGTAGGAGGTATCCACAATGACCCTGGCTAGGGAAAAGCTGTCTTTCCCATAGGAGGAGAACAGGTTTTCTTCCGGAGATATGAGATAAAAGGAAGTCCTGTCTTTTTTATAACCATCCATAATTGCCCGGAACCATTCTTCTTCTGTGACATCGCTGTAATTAAAATACCGGCTTTGGTTATTAAAATAAGAAAAACTGTCGTTAAAATAAATACGGATATCGCAGACGGTGTTAGTATTTTCAATACGGGTGGGAATACAGGAAAAAAGCACACTTTCAAAATTCAGTTTATCCGTTTTCTGCCGGTTAATGTTGTAATCCGTAAAATCCTGCCCGAGTAGGGACTGCACGCTCCCGGAAAAGGAATAGGAAAGCGTGAGCGCATCATATTTGTTTATAAAGCTCTGCAGGGAATTTTCCGTCTGCCGGATGGTATCACTGGCAGACTGGAGAAGGCGCTTTTCCATCAGCATGGCGCTGGCAAAATAGGTTGCCGCCGAGAGCAGGAAAAGCAGGGTGACACTGGGAATGAGATAAGAAATTAAAATTTTAGTTTTTAATTTATGGGAATATTGAAAACGTGAAAACCAATTCATACTTTATCCTTCCACATGTAAATCCCGGTAAACAGAGGGAGAACAGCCGGCAATTTTCTTAAAGGTTTTGGCAAAATAATTTTGATTCGCAAATCCTACAGAATCGGAAACCTCAGCGATTTTCTGATCCGTATTTACAAGAAGTTCCTTGGCTTTCCAGATACGGTATTCGTTAATATAATGATTGATTGTCAAACCGGTTTCCTGTTTAAACAGATAACTTAAATAAGATATGGAAAGGCTCAGCTTATCACTCAGAAACTGGATGTCCAAATCCGGATTGCGGTAATTGTCAATGACAAGCTGTTTGATTAGAGAAGAAACAGAAGTTCCGCCGGGACTTTTCAGGGCCTTAAAGGAAAGGGAGAGATAATTCCGTGTAAAAGTAAGAAGATCATCCAGGGTATTGGCGGAATGGATCAGTTCCCACAGGTAATTTTCCGTTTCCAGTGCATCGGTGCCGGCTTTATTTTTGGTATAACTGACCAGCCAGGAAAGAAGCCGGTAAAAATTTTCCTTTGTGTTACTGATGAGTGTTCCCGGATGGGAACGGAATCCCTGCTCCAGTTCTTCCAGCAGCGCAAATGATTTATCCGTATCTTTATCATGTACAGCCTGTTTCATGGCATCCAGTAATTCCTGGGAAAGACTGTAGCTGTCGGAGGGCATTTCCTCGGCAAAAGAGAGGGAATTGCTTCCGGCATAGAATAAGGTCTGCAGATTGATGGCGGCGGCATTGTAGGAAAGGTATATTTCCTCCGGGGAAGCCACCAGCGGTCCGATGCTGATGAAATGGGGGAATTCGGCTATTTTTTCCGATATTTCCTTCATTAGGTTTTCCCAAAAGACTTTAGAAAAGGCAGAAACCATCCGGTCAGGTGTGGAGAGCAGATGAATCACCAGATTATTTTCCCGGTAATCAGTGATCAGAAAAGGAAGATGCTTATCCCGTATCGTTTCCGAGATAATTTCCTGGCATTGTTCCAGCATATTATGAAAGCCAAGTTTTTCATTTGAAGAATCAGGGCCGGGAAGAAAACGGAAAATAACAGTCAGGCTGTCCCGGAAGTCTTCATAGGATTGGCCGCTTTCGGACAGCAACACGGGCAGCTGGCCGTTGGACACCGGCCTGGCAAGCAGAAATCGGGCAAGACGCTTCCTGTTTGCCTCTTTTACAAAATAGCGGGAATACCGGAGCTCGTTGCAGTAGGACACCGCCTGGTTAAGCGCTTCCTGAAGAGCCTGGGTTTCCACAGGCTTGTCTATGTACTGTAAGGCTTGCATACTGATGGCAGAACGTAAATATTCTTTATCGGAATAACCGCTTAAAAAAATAATGACACAGTCCGGATAGAGATTCCGTATTTCCTGGCACATGTGAATCCCATCCATTCGGGGCATCCGTACATCAGAAAGGACAATATCCACCGATGTATATTGGGCAATTGCCAGTCCTTCTTTTCCATCCCGGGCTTCCAGAATTGTGGAAATGCCGCTGGGATCAATGTCTATTTTCTTAATAATTCCTTTTCGTGTAAAAAGTTCGTCGTCGGCAACAAGAAGTGTATACATATTTTTAACGTTTCCCCTTTCCCTTTAATTCCCGCAGAAATAAATCGGACGGATGTGCGTCCACGTCCTATCTATATTCTTATTTTACTTCATAATAAATGAATTTCAAACGGAAATGCGCTGGAAAAAACAGAATCAAAAGAATTTACCAACTATCAGAGGATAGTGCTAAAACATAGGTAAAAATGTTGCAGGGTTTAAAGGATTGTTCGATTGTGGCACAACGTAAGAGTTTGTTAAAATAAAACCAGTGAAAGAAACATAAGTGTGCAGAGCACGCAGAGGGGAGTTACATGTGAAACAGACGGGTTTATTTCAAAAAATGGGGAAAAACAGGATTATGCTGCTTATGTTGGCGCCCGCAATTGCCTATACGGTAATTTTCAGCTATATTCCCATGACGGGAATTGTCCTGGCATTTAAAAAGTATAACTATCAGGACGGGATTTATAGAAGTCCCTGGGTGGGGCTGAAGAATTTCGATTATATGATCGTTTCTGATAAGCTCTGGTCCCTGACCCGCAATACCCTCCTTTACAATATCGCGTTTATTGTACTGGGCATCGTTTTTGAAGTTGGTTTTGCTGTTATGCTTAGTGAAATCAACAACCGGATTTTTAAGAAGGTATCCCAGACGGTAATGTTTCTTCCCTATTTTATATCCTGGGTTGTGGTATCAACAGTAATGCTGAATATATTCGGTGATAACGGGGTGCTGAATAATGTGCTGGCATCCATCGGCGGAGAACCATACAGCATATACAGCCATGTGAAAACCTGGCCTGTTGTCATGGTGTGTGTCCGACTGTGGAAGCAGACCGGCTATGGAACCGTGGTTTATCTGGCGGCGATTGCGGGAATCAGTACGGAAATGTACGAAGCGGCGGAAATTGACGGCGCTGATGTCTGGAAAAAGATTACCTGCATTACGATTCCCAGCCTGAAGCCTACTATATTTATAATGGCCCTTCTGGCAATCGGAAATATTTTCCGGGGGGATTTCGGAATGTTTTATCAGCTGGTCAAAAACAATCAGCTTCTCCTGGAAACCTCCGATGTCATTGATACCTTTGTATACCGGACAATGATTACTACCAATGATTACGGCATGTCTGCGGCGGCGGGTCTCTATCAGTCGGTATTGTGCTTTATCACAATATGTACGGCGAATTTCATTGTTAAGAAAATCGATCCCGATTATACCCTGTTTTAGGAGGAGCGGCCATGAAAAGAAAAAGTACCGATAGAGTTATTTTTGCTATGGTTTCCTATACATTGACTGCCTTTTTTGCCCTTGCCTGTGTCATTCCCTTTTATCTGATTATTGTAGGTTCCTTTACCAGTGAACATTCCATCCTTACGGAAGGCTACAGCTTTCTTGTTACAGCCGAACGGTTTTCCCTGGCTGGATATCATACGGCTTTAAAGAATCCGCTGGAAATTCTTCGGGCATATGGAGTGACCATATTTGTTACAGTTGCGGGGACGGTGCTTTCTATCATTCTGATGACCATGACAGGCTATGTACTGGCGAGAAAGGATTTTCCCTGGAAAAACGGCTTTTCCTTCTTCTTCTTTTTTACAACATTATTTAATGGAGGGCTTGTACCCTGGTATCTGCTGTGTACACAGACCTTCCTGTTCAATAATAAACTGTATGCTTTGATTATACCCGGACTTTTTTCAGTCTGGAATATGATTATCGCTAAAAGTTTCATGAAAGGTATCCCCTATGAAATGGTGGAAGCAGCCAAGATGGACGGGGCCGGGGACTTTTGTATTTATTTACGGATCATGCTGCCTATGGCAAAGCCATTGATTGCTACGCTGGGGCTGTTCACCGCATTGGCGTACTGGAATGACTGGTATAACTGTATGCTGTTTATCAACGACAACCGGCTCTGGAATCTGCAGTATACGCTGCAGAATATACTGAACAGCTCCGAGGCACTGAAACGGATTGCAGCTCTGACCGGACAACAGGTTCAACAGCTGCCCAGCGAATCCATGAAAATGGCTATGACGGTAATCGCTACAGGCCCGATTGTTCTGCTGTATCCTTTCCTGCAGAAGTATTTTGTAAAAGGACTTACAATCGGCGCGGTGAAAGGCTGAGCCGAAACAAAAGAATTTACGGTTGCTGCAGTGTTCGGTGAAGTATAGAATGCAAATAATTGGCCTAATTATTTACATATAAATTAAAATGGAGGTAGGATATGAAAAAAACAAGAAAAAAAGCACTGGCAGTGATTCTGAGTGCGGCAATGCTGTTCTCTCTTGCAGGCTGCGGAAGTAGTCCCGCAGCAGGAGGCGGAAGCATACCTACAGCAGAAGGCGATTCGGAAAGCACCCAGGCGGGCACGGAAGTTGATGCCCCGGCGGCGTCTGGGTCCGGAATAAGCGAGGACAGCCCTTATGTGGACAAAGGACTGGACTTATCAGAACCGGTTACTGTAATTATGTACGCCATTGGGGACAGACCGGAGGATATGGATATGGTTTTGGAGGAGTTGAATACCAAATATCTGAATCCCTGGCTGAACACAACACTGGAAATGCAGTTTTTAAACTGGAGTGATTATACCACTAAATATTCCCTGGTATTAGCTGGAAGTGAGCCGGTTGATCTGATGTATACCTCATCCTGGTGCTACTATAAC
The DNA here is from genome assembly GCF_003478085.1 of Eisenbergiella sp. OF01-20. Taxonomy (NCBI): domain Bacteria; kingdom Bacillati; phylum Bacillota; class Clostridia; order Lachnospirales; family Lachnospiraceae; genus Eisenbergiella; species Eisenbergiella sp. OF01-20. Next base: position 25,189 of record NZ_QUES01000003.1, read on the forward strand.
GACGAAGCGGCAAAAGGGGCCTTCCGTGAACTGGATCCGGAATGGTTGAAAACATATATGCCGATCAGTTATCCGCAGCAGCCGGCGGAAAGCTGGGATCAGATATCCATCAACGGAAAAATTTTAGCCGTTCCCAAATCAAACGCAGCCTTTAACGGTTATAACTTTATCGCAGTCCGTTCGGATCTGATGGAACAATACGGAATGGATACCATTGACAGCTGGGACAGCATGAAGGAATATCTGTATGCTGCTGCTGCGGATAAAGGAAGCGGTATATCCGCCAGCGGACAGACGGCAAACAGAGAAGAATTTGTAAAACTCTGGAACCAGAAGGAAGGGCTGAATACGCTGGCCACCGGTTTTGATTATCTGTATTATCATCATAATTCAGTGAAAGCACCGGATTTTGATACCGATGTCATCTATAAATATACATCTGACAGCTTCAGGGACTATTGCCTGGAAATGGCTGATATGGCGGCACAGGGAGTGTGGTCCGCCAACGCAATCAATGATACAAACGAAGCCAGGGCGGCGTTTGAAAATGGAACCTCTGCAAGCTTTGTATGGAATGAAACTATTTATGACGCAGGAAAGGCTTTGGAAGAAGCTGGTCTTGGAACATATGAGGCCTATGATGTCACACCCGATGTTGCAAGAGCCCGCGGAAGCTATGCGGATGATGCGGTGGCTATAACAACAAGCTCCAAAAATCCGGAAAGAGCCGGTCTGGTTCTGGATTGTCTGAAAGGATTTTCCGAAGTAAATAATCTGATTCTTGGGGGGATTGAAGGGGTGCATTGGACACTGAATGAAGACGGAACCAGAGGTCTCACGGATGAATCCGGAAAATATGCATGGAATTCCTGGGCATGGGGAATCCAAAGGGGAGATCAGCCGGACGAAGAAGGAATGGATCCCCGAAAACTTTCTTTCCGGGATAAATGTGAAGCGAAGGAGTTTGTTCCTGAAACCGCCGGCTTTACTTTTGATAAAGGTCCTGTAGAAACCGAGCTTTCCGTTATTAACGCTATCCGTGATGAATATCTGACCAGCTTCTTCCTCGGGGTATTCGGGGATCAGACAGAAGCTAAATGTAATGAATTTAAAGAAAAGCTGGAGGCGGCAGGGCTTGATAAGGTAACAGCAGAAATGAAGACCCAATATGAAGCATACTGTGAGAAAAAAGGCTACTGAAAAGACTGCGGAAACAGATGTCCGAATGCTGAGGTAAAAAGGGCGGAAAGGCTCCCGCATGGAGAAAGTCCATGCGAGAGCCTTTGCGGCAGAAAGAGGACACGAAGGAGAGGGTATGGAAAAAAAGGTTGAAATCGTGTATGCTTATGATGTGTAGGATGTTTATTAGGAAATACTGGATATCGGCTTTCCCTGGATAAGGATGGAAATACTCCGGAAGGACCGAAAGCCAGAGAAAAGAAAGGGGAGGTTTATGGATAACATAATCAAAGTAACATGGCAGGAAAACGAGAGAATAAAACTGCCTTTGTGTGGAAAAGACAGCCGGGGGAACCTGTATGAGGTGGATAACCTGAGCTTTATGAAGAACGGGAAGCGTTTTCTCCCTGTCATGGGAGAATTTCACTATTCCCGCTATGAGCCTGCGGATTGGGAGGAAGAGCTCCTGAAAATGAAGGCAGGAGGTATCCGCATTGTGGCCACCTATGTTTTCTGGATACACCATGAGGAACGAAAAGGCGAATGGGATTTCACGGGCTGCAGGGATCTGCGGCGGTTCCTCGATGTATGCAAAAAAGCAGGCCTGCAGGTATGGCTGCGTATCGGCCCCTGGGCTCATGGGGAATGCAGGAACGGCGGTTTTCCCGACTGGCTGGTTAAGGAATGCGGGGACAGGCTGCGCAGCAATGCTCCGGTATATCTGCAGGAGGTGGAACGGTTCTACCGGAAAATAGGGGAACAGGCGGCAGGCCGGATGGCGAAAGACGGAGGGCCTGTCATCGGCGTTCAGCTGGAAAATGAGTATGGACACTGCGGCGGCGGGCCGTCATCCACAGAGGAATGTATGGCACATATGCGTACTCTGAAGAAAATGGCATTGGATGCTTCCCTGGAGGTTCCTTATTATACTTCCACCGGCTGGGGAGGAGGTATTGTGGTGGACGGGGAAACCCTTCCTGTACTGGGAGGCTATGTGGATGCTCCCTGGGCGGAGCATGTGGAGGAAATGCCGGCCAGCGCCAATTTTGTCTTTTCCTCCTACAAGCAGGATGAAAACATCGGTTCCGATCTAAAGCGGCAGGAAAGCAGAAATTTTACATTTTCAATTGAAAAAAACCCTTACCTAACGGCAGAGCTGGGAGGCGGTCTGCAGGTGACCTCCCACAGAAGGACGTACCCCTATCCGGAGGATATTGAGGCCCAGGCTTTGTGTATGCTGGGAAGCGGGGCCAATCTGCTGGGATATTATATGTATCACGGCGGTATTAACCCGGAAGGAAAGGATACGACTCTTCAGGAGTCCAGGGCTACCGGCTATAACAACGATCTTCCGGTAAAAAGCTACGATTTCCAGACCTGTATCAGGGAGTCGGGTGAAGTGAAGGAAAGCTATGGCCGGCTCCGAAGGCTTCACCTGTTCCTGGAGGACTTCGGTGAGGAACTGGCGGGAAGCCTTACTTATTTTCCGGAAAAAAGGCCGGGATCCCCGGAGGATATGCATACCCTGCGTACCACGGCCCGTATAAACCAGGATACGGGTACAGGATTTCTCTTTGTCAATAACCATCAGAGAAAGCGTGTCATGGAAGAGCGTGTCAACGCGGCGGTTAAGCTGGTGATGCCGGATGGAGAGCTTATACTGGATTCACTGCATATACAATCCGGGGCCTGCGGAATCATTCCTTTCCGGCTTTCCTGCGGGACCGGTTTCCTGGAAAAAACAAATGCGTTTCTGCTGTGCCGTCTTGGCAGCCGGTATTTCTTTTATACGGATGGAGAACCGGTTTATCAGTGGAAGGATCAGGAAGGGGATGTGGTAACGCTCACTTCGGGGCAGGCCAGCCGGGCCTGCAGAATCGGGGATACTCTTTATATTCCGGAACACGCGGACAGCTGCCTTATTGAGAGGGAGGGAAGAATATGCCTTCTGACCGTCCATGAGGAGGAAAAAGTGCTATGTTATGGTAGTACGGGAGAACCGGAGGAAAAGAGCTTCCGGACCGGGCCGGTAAAGGTGGCGGTGGGGACAGAACTTTTGGAAAGCGGAGGACTTGCCGGCGGGGAACAGGAATATTGTGAATATCAGGTCAGCCTGGGAGCCGTCCCTGTGGATAACATTCATCAGCTGTATCTGGAAGCGGATTATGCCGGTGACAGGGCAGAGGTTTACCTGGACGGAAAGCTGGCGGATGACTGGTTTACGACGGGTGAAACCTGGCATATCGCCCTGAAACGGTTTGGGTATCCGGCCAGTCTGGTTATCCGCATTTACTCCAGTGACCATCCGATTCCTAATCCTTATGGAAACCGGGTGTATTATGACCTTCCCGTAGAGGAGGGGTGTGTGCTTAAGGGAGTGAAGGCGATTCCCGAGTATACGATGGAAATATCACGGCGTATGATGTGATTCCTCTATTTGTGGCTAGAATGAAATCAAGTCATTCCCTATTTGCATTCTTTTTGGTTATGGATGCGGGAGACGGGAGTGAAAGCAAAAAAAATGGCAGAGAGGTTCCCCTGCATAGGGCCTTTCTGTCATTTTGGCCTGAAAAAGCGTTCTAATGAGATAAGGATAATGAGACGGAAGTGCCGGAAGGGACGCAGGAGGGGACGACGCAGAACGCAAGGCGCCGTCTGGACGGTTGCCTTGACGGTACATATTAAAAAATATTGTGTAATAAAGTGTTGCATATTTAATTTGATAGTGATAAGATTAAGCAAATAATCATTCTGACTTCCTGTCTGTGATATCAATTGTTCGGTAGTGTTATTTCTGAAAATATTCCCATTTGTTTGCCTGTTTTCTTGTGTTTTTCACCTGCCCCTTATGTTTTTACCTGTACCGTTTAGCCGCAAGCCCTTTTTTCGATAATGGCAAAAGTGTTGTCTTTTGTTATTGTATCTATTCTATTCCCTGTTTTTCTGTTTACTTCCGTTCATCTAATCCTGCATCCTTCCTCTAGTCGTTTCCTTTATTTCACCATCAGCCTGTTGCCGGTTATTGTGATCGGACCGGCGGACTTAAGTAACTATTTAACCGATGCACTTTTTTAAAACAGTGCGTATACGTACATAAGTACAGATAAGGAGAACAAATGAAAAAAGTAGTACCAAAGGTATTTGATAAGAAAAAGAAAAGAGTGCGGCTATTTATGATTGCCGTCATGCTGCTAATAAGCTTTCTTTGCTTTTGCCGTATGTACAGAGGTTACCATACGGAAAATGCCGATATGAAGACCTTTCTGGCGGACAGCGGGCTGAAAGCGGAATTATCATATCTGCCGAACGAGGATAAGGTGCAGGCCGGCAATAGCATGTCCGCCGCAGAAAATATCCTTTTTAATCAGATGCAAAAGGATTTAGAATCGATAACTGTATATTTGGAGGGCTTGGAAGAAGCCGTTGAGAAAAATAAGGAAGAAATACTCCGCTTGGAAATCAACCAGGGGGAAGGTGAAAACGAACTGCAGAATAATGAAGATTCCACGGATCAAAACCTGTCAGGTGAAGTCAAAAAACTTATGGAGCATTTGGACCAGGTTAGCGATAAGATAACCAACACCCAAAATGACATAAAAGAAGCGTTGGAAGATAGCAATAGTACAAATTCCTCATGGAGAGAGGCTGTTCTTGAAAAATTTGCTGATATTACTATCAATCTGGCGGATATCAATGTATCTGTTGATACGGCGCATTCCGAACTGAAAAAATTAATTGAGGCTGTAAAGACGGAGGGAAAGGAAAATCATAAGGAGCTGCTTACTGTTTTAGAAGAGCTTAATACCTCCTTTTCCGATGAGAATACCTCGAACCTTGGGGCGCTTCTGCTATCCCTGCAGACACAGACCGATACTTTAAAAACGCAATATGAGAGTATAGATACTAATTTAAGCAATGGATTCGGGCAGTTAACGGACAATGTGACAATCGTTAACCAGGGGATTACCGATACAAAAACAGAGGTCTTGGAGGGATTACAGAAAATAGATACAAATATGGGCCGGAACCATACTTCTGCTGCAATGGCGATCGCAGACAGCAGGGAAGCAATTATAGAGAGGATTGCTTCTATGGAGTCAAAAACGGAGAACCGTTTAGATAATCTGGACAGCGCAATCCAATCGGTTTTTCAATCTGTGAGTGACGGTAAAAAACGGCTGGCGACTGCGTTGCTCACTAAAAATGTTACAGTTGCCGATGATGCCGCATTTGTGGAAATGCAGCAGGCGATCCTTGCAATACCCCAAAAGATAGTAATCGGAGTCGAGCAGGTACCGGGAGAAATAGAGTATACCTATCATTATCATACGGGAGATACAGACAATGGGGGCGGCTGCTATACGGTTCGGCTCTATCATCAGCATTCGGCGGCTTGCTATACAAAAGCAACGTGTCAGCCATATTGTTTGGGATTGACACATGCATCCCGGAATGATCATTGGGATGTGCATGAAAATTCCCGTTTCATGCATCCGGATTGCGGTATGGGAATTATTTACAGAAGTCCGAAACATTTTGTAGGGGATCCCTGCAATTGCGATAAGTTATCTTCCCATACGTATGATAGATTGTCATGCGGAAAGACGAATGCAACACCAGAGGGTTGGGCGGCCGGATGCGGCTTTGTTGACGGACAGATTATCGAGGTCCGTATTATATACAATACGGATGCTTCCAAAACACAGACGGTAGATGCCATAACACAATCCAAAGAATATATACCGCAGATTTATGATGATGATACGACGGATCCCGGTCAGGCACCGGAAGAAAATAAGAAGGAAGCAGAAGGGGAATCGACCGAGTTACCTATGGAAACAGAGCGGGAAGCAACGGAGCCGCCTATGGAAACAGAACGGGAAGCAACGGAACCGTTCGGGGAAACAGAACGGGAAGCAGCAGAGCCGCCCATGGAAACGGAGCGGGAAGAAACAGAGCCGCCTATGGAAACAGAGCGGGATTCAATGCAGGTCTCCTGAGGGGACTTTAAGCGGTTTTGTCAGGGGCATACGAATTCCTTCTGCATCAATTCAATAAAACGCTTCAGCGCCGGATGCGTACTGCGGTTCTTGTAATAAAGCCCGAAGTGCAGAGGCGGCGTGTTTTCCATAGGAATATAGGAAAGCCCCGGAGCCCGCTGGCCCTGTATATCGGGTACCAGGGAAAACCCCAGACCGGCCCTGGCAAGTATGAGGATTGCAGAAAGATTATCACAAAAATAAATGTTTTCCAGGGAACGCTGGCCGATAAGGGGCGCAATGACTGCGGAAATCACAGGATGCGTCTGGCGGGGGTCACAGGCCAGGATACTCAGATCTTTTAAATCCCGGCAGGATAGGCTTTTCCGGGAGGCAAGCGGATGTTCCGGAGAGAGAATACAGGCGACAGGCGTTTGGGCAAGCAGGGCAAAGGCGCCTGTTTTTTTGGATGAGGCCCGGCGAACCGCAGTGTTTTCCTCCCTCTCCTCTGTAAAGCCGAACAGCACATGAAGCGCTTCTTCCTGCAGCTGGTTCTGCATGATAGGCAGAGGCCCCATTTTAATCAGCGGGTGAAGCCGGGGAAATTCTTCTGTGAGCCTGCGCAGTACAGGAGGGAGCAGGTTCTGTTCGGGAATGCCGGGACAGCCGATGGAAAATTCGGAAATATGTCCGGGATCACTGCTTGAAATCCGGGCCTTGGCCGCCCGTGTCCGTCCCAGGATATCCTTGGCATCACTGATAAAAGCAAAGCCGGCCGGTGTCAATTCCACAGAACGTGTGGTACGCACAAAAAGCCGGGTATTCAGCTCCGCTTCCAGGGATTGGATCTGGTGGCTGACTGCGGGCTGGGTAATATGCAGCTGCTCCGCCGCCCGTGCAAAATTAAGACAGTCCGATACGGCAAGAAAACATTCCAGTTGTATAGTATTCATAATAGCCCTTTCTTTTGGTATTTATAAAACATATTAATTAAATATATTTATTAATAATAACATTTTTCGATTTCACTTTCCAGAGGTTTTGTAGTAAAACTAGTAAATAAAGTTAACTAGTTAATATTTAAGACTTGATGTTTCCGGAAGGATTTCCGACACAGTTAGCCGGAAAATTACAGGAAAGGAATGGAAATGGAAAATAAAATGGATGATAATGTTTTGCGGCTGCTGAAAAAGCTGAGCCTGATGGTTTCCGTAAGAGAGGATCAGATTTTTGCAGAAAATGATTTGACGGCGGCCCAAAGCGATGTACTCAAGATCCTTCTGGATCAGGAAGGAAAGAAAGAAATCTTTTCCGTGGATATTCATAGGAAGCTGGGAATTTCCAAATCGGCTGTTTCCATGCTGCTGAAAAAACTGAGACAGAAAGGCTATATCGACCTGCAGTCTACTACCGGGGACGACCGCATGAAACAAATCCTGTTAACCCCCAGAGCCCGTCAGGTGAAGGAGGAGCTGGATAAAAAGATGGATCTATTCCAGAAATATTTATACCAGGGCTTTTCCGGAAGCGAATATGAACAGCTGGGCCAGTTGGTCGGCAGGATGCTTGCAAATCTGAAATCCGACGAGGAGGCGGCAGGGCAGGAACAGAAAATTAAGGAGGAAGTAATACTATGATTGCAACATTGCTCGGTCAGGTAAAACAATATCAAAAAGACTCGATACTGACCCCCTTTTTTACGGCGGTGGAAGTGCTGATGGAGGTGCTCATTCCTTTTGTCACCGCCCAGATAATTGATAAGGGAATTGAAGCGGGAAATATAGAAAATGTATATTCTTACGGCTTACTGATGCTGGTTCTTGCCGCGTTTTCCCTGGTTTCCGGTATTCTTGCGGGTACCTTTGCAGCCAGGGCTTCCTCCGGCTTTGCCTGTAACCTCCGGGACGGGATGTATGAAAACATACAGACATTCTCTTTTTCCAACATAGATAAATACAGCACGGCAGGTCTGGTCACCAGGATGACCACGGATGTCACGAATGTACAGAACTCCTACCAGATGATACTCCGTATAGCAGTCAGGGCGCCTTTGATGCTGATCTGCAGTATGCTCATGTGCTTTGCCATCAATGCGAGGCTGAGCCTGTTATTTGTAGGGGCTATGGTGGTACTGTCCGCCGTGCTTTTGTTTATCATGAGCCATGCCACGCGGATATTTGATGTGGTATTCAAAAAATACGATGACTTAAATGCCAGCGTCCAGGAAAATGTATCCGCCATCCGTGTAGTGAAGGCTTTTGTAAGAGAAGATTATGAAAACGATAAATTCACCCGGGCTGCACAGAACCTGTACCGGCTTTTCACAAAAGCGGAAGGTATCCTGGCCTTTAACAATCCGGCCATGATGCTGGTGGTCTATGGATGCATTCTTCTGCTTTCCTGGTTTGGTGCCAGATTTGTGGTAGCGGGAAATCTTACCACCGGCCAGCTGACATCCATGTTCAGCTATGTAATGAGCATATTGATGTCCCTTATGATGCTGTCTATGATTTTTGTCATGGTAACCATGAGTGCGGCCAGCGGCAGGCGGATTGCCCAGGTGCTGACAGAGGTTCCGGATATGAAAAATGCACAGAATCCGGTCATGGATATTCCCGACGGAAGGATCGACTTTGACCATGTGAGCTTCGCGTATAAGGCGGGTAGAAAGCAGGAAGGGGAAGAAAGGGAAGAAACCCTGACGGACATCGACCTGCATATCCGATCCGGGGAAACGATAGGAATTATCGGCGGCACCGGCTGCGGTAAATCCAGCCTTGTTAACCTGGTAAGCCGTTTATACGATGTAACAGAAGGCGCTGTCCGGGTTGGCGGGCGGAATGTGAAGGAATATGACTGTGAGGCGTTAAGAAACCAGGTGTCGGTGGTCCTGCAGAAAAACGTACTGTTCTCCGGTACCATATTGGAAAACCTGAGATGGGGGAATGAAAATGCCACCCTGGAGGAATGCCGGGAAGCCTGCCGGCAGGCCTGTGCCGATGAATTCATAAACCGGTTCCCGGACGGTTATGAGACTTATATCGAACAGGGAGGCAGCAATGTTTCCGGCGGACAGAAGCAGCGGCTTTGTATAGCCAGAGCGCTGTTGAAAAAGCCCGGGATACTGATTCTGGACGATTCCACAAGCGCGGTGGACACGGCAACGGATGCGAAGATCAGAAGCGCTTTTGCAGAAAAAATACCGGGAACCACCAAGCTGATCATTGCCCAGCGGATTTCGTCCGTCCAGGATGCGGATCGGATTGTAGTGCTGGACAACGGAAAGCTGAACGGCTTCGGAAGCCATGAAGAACTTCTCCAATCCAACGCTATTTATCAGGAGATTTATGAAGGGCAGACACGGGGCGGAGGCGATTTCGATCAGCAGCCCGGAACCGGCGTCGAAGATACAGGAAAGGCAGGTGCTGTTAATGGCTGACAGAATGAAAAAGGTAATGCAGGGAGCTATGGGCCCTGAGAAAGGCGATAAATTACAGAATCCGGGCAAGACCCTGCTGCGGCTTCTGGGCATTATGATAAAAGGGTACGGAATACAGGCAGGGATTGTTTTTATCTGCATTATAGGGGCCGCCCTGTGTACCCTGAAAGGCACCTTATTTATGCAGACGCTTATTGACGAGTATATCCTTCCGTTAACCAGTACCCCAAATCCTGATTTTGCTCCCTTGCTGCAGGCTCTGGGATCCATGGCCGCCATATATGCGGCGGGAATAGTCTGTTCTTATGGCTATAACCGGATTATGGTAAATGTCAGCCAGGGAACGATGCGCAACCTGCGTATCCGGCTTTTCACCCATATGGAATCCCTGCCTGTTAAGTATTTTGATACCCATGCCCATGGAGATATTATGTCCGTTTATACCAATGATGTGGATACCCTCCGGCAGCTTATGGGACAGAGCATACCCCAGGTTATCAATTCAGCGGTCACGGTGGTTATGACTCTTGTCAGTATGATTCTCCTGAATATCCCCCTGACATTGGTAACCCTGTTTACGGTGGGTATCATGCTGTTTGTTACAAGCAGGCTAAGCGGTTTGTCCGGACAGTATTTTGTTAAACAGCAGTCGGATCTGGGACGCGTGAACGGTTATATTGAAGAAATGATGGAAGGGCAGAAGGTAGTGAAGGTGTTCTGTCATGAGAAACGGAGCCTGGAACAGTTCCGGGAAATCAACGGGGAACTGAAAAACAGCGCGGATCTGGCAAACCGGATATCGAATATCATGATGCCGGTAAATGCCAACCTGGGGAATATCAGCTATGTGCTTTGCGCTATCCTGGGGGCAGTCCTGGCGCTGAACGGTTACGTGGGTCTGACTTTGGGAACCCTGGTTTCGTTTCTTACCCTGAATAAAAACTTTACCCAGCCTATCACCCAGATAAGCCAGCAGATGAACAGCATTGTAATGGCTATGGCAGGGGCGGGACGCGTTTTTGCCCTGCTGGATGAAGCCCCGGAAACCGACGACGGTTATGTGGAGCTGGTAAATGCGCGCCGGCTGCCGGATGGTTCCGTGACAGAAGCCCATGAACGGACCGGTATATGGGCATGGAAGCATCCGCATAAGGCGGAGGGAACGATAACCTACACGAAACTGGAAGGGGATGTAACCTTTCATGATGTGGATTTCGGCTACGAGGAAGAGAAAATTGTCCTCCACAACATTAAAATGTTTGCCGCACCGGGGCAGAAGCTGGCTTTTGTGGGAAGCACAGGAGCCGGAAAAACTACAATTACCAATCTGATTAACCGTTTTTATGATATCCAGGATGGAAAAATCCGCTATGATAACATCAACATCAATAAAATAAAAAAAGCCGATCTGCGCCGTTCCCTTGGCATAGTCCTTCAGGATACCCATCTATTTACAGGAACGGTAATGGATAATATCCGGTATGGACGTCTGGAGGCGACCGACGAAGAATGCCGGGCGGCGGCAAAACTGGCCAATGCGGATGGCTTTATCCGGCGGCTTCCGGAAGGCTACCAGACCGTCCTCACCGGGGACGGAGGCAGCCTGAGCCAGGGACAGAGGCAGCTTCTGGCCATTGCCCGGGCCGCGGTGGCGGATCCGCCGGTGCTGATTCTGGACGAAGCCACTTCCTCCATTGATACCAGAACGGAAAAGCTTGTGCAGAAGGGAATGGATGAACTGATGAAGGGAAGAACCACCTTTGTCATCGCCCACAGGCTGTCCACGATCCGGAATGCCGACTGTATCATGGTTATGGAACAGGGGAGGATTATTGAACGGGGTAACCATGAGCAGCTGATGGAGGAAAAGGGGAAATATTATCAGCTTTATACGGGAATTTCAGGAGGCAAGAAGATATCATAAAGGCAGGGCTTGCAAAACAGAAGAAAAGGAAGTAAGGTAATAAGGCGGGAAGCAACAGTCAAATATCCTGCCAGCATGGATACTTGGCTTGTTGCCCGCGGGAATAATAATAAAGGAGCCTGAAACCAATGAATTCTTCTTCCTCACAAACACATATGAACAAAACGGGCGTGGTGTTTATCTGCGCCCTTATTTGCTGTTTTCTCTGGGGCAGCGCTTTTCCTTGTATCAAGCTTGGATATGAGCTGTTTGCAATCGGTGCCTCGGACAGCGCTTCCCAGATTGTTTTTGCCGGGACACGGTTCACCCTTGCCGGTATTCTTGTCATTCTGTTCGGCAGTTTCCTTGGCAGAAAGCCGCTGGTTCCTGCCAGGACAAGCCTGCATATGGTGCTTAAGCTGGCTGTGGTACAGACGGTGGGACAATATATTTTCTTCTATATCGGGCTGGCCCATACCTCCGGGGTGAAGTCTTCTGTCATCGGCGCATCCAATGTATTCCTATCCATACTGGTGGCTGTAGTCATCTTTCGTATGGAAAAGCTCACGGCTAAAAAAGTACTTGGCTGCGCGGCAGGTTTTGCAGGTGTAGTGCTCATTAACGTCAGCGGTCAAAGCCTGGATATGAATGTTTCTTTCCTGGGAGAAGGGTTTATTTTCCTTTCTGCGGTGAGCTATGCTTTTTCATCGGCCCTGATTAAGCGGTATTCGGACAAAGAAAATCCGGTAACGCTGAGCGGCTGGCAGTTTTTAGTGGGCGGGATCGCACTTGCCTGCTTCGGCCTGGCCGCAGGCGGCAGAATCCGCTTTGACGGAGCAGGACCGGCGGGGTTGGGGCTGCTGCTGTATATGGCTTTTATTTCCGCAGCCGCCTATACGCTGTGGGGGATTCTCCTGAAATATAACCCGGTGGCGAGGGTGGCGGTGTTCGGGTTCATGAACCCGGTATTCGGTGTTCTGCTTTCCGCCCTGTTTCTCGGGGAAAGCAGCCAGGCCTTCGGTCTGACCGGTGTGGCGGCGTTGCTTCTCGTCTGTGTGGGTATTATGATTGTGAACGGGCCGGCAGGTGCGGGAAAGGAGAGGAGAGAGGATGAATTGGAAAGCGTTTGAAAAAACAGAAGCCTATATGCTTTCCTGTATGGAAGACAGCGCCCATGATAAGGAGCATATTTACCGTGTGTTATATACGGCGCTGGATATTGCATCCGGGGAGAAGGACGTGGATTATGAGATCTTAATCACAGCCTGCCTCCTGCACGATATCGGGCGCAAAGAGCAGTTTGAAAATCCCGCTCTGTGCCATGCGGCTGTGGGCGGAGATAAGGCTTTTGGTTTTCTTCTGGAGAATGGCTGGACGAAGGAACGGGCCGGCAGAGTGAAAGAGGCGATAGCCGCACACCGGTTCCGTTCGGATAAACCGCCTGTTTCGGCCGAAGCCAGAATCGTATTTGATGCGGATAAACTGGATGTGACAGGCGCTATAGGGATAGCGCGGACCTTGCTTTATGCCGGTGAGACGGGCTGTCCTCTCTATACGAAGAACAGCGACGGGACTGTGGATGACGGTTCCGGAGACGGGGAGGATTGTTTTTTCAGGGAATATAAGCGCAAGCTGGAGACGCTGTATGACCGGTTCTTTACAAGGCGTGGGGCGGAACTGGCGGCGGGAAGGAAGGCGGCCGCAGAAGCTTTTTATACCAGCATGCGAAAGGAGACAGAGGAAACCTACCGGCTGGGGAAGGAATGGATGGAGAAGCTGGCGGAGTAAAGGAAACTTTTCCGGAAGAAGGCCTTTAGTAAACCGGAACAACATTAATAATTTCATTATCCTCCACATCAAACTGCCACACGGAATGACCCGGAAGCCGGTGTTCGGTGAGGTAATAGTGGCCGTCAAAGGCGGTAATATAATAAGGAGTCCCGCCGCCGATAAAATACGAATAAATATCCTCGTAATCCCCGTCAGCCAGGGAACGCAGATCTTTTGTCCGTATAAAAGTGGCGTAATCCTGATTGAAATCCGCATCTGTGGAAACGGTGATATAATAATAATCCTCTATTTTAATGAGCTGGACCATCCCGGCAATTTCCGGGGGAACCGGATATTCCTCCAGTATTTTTAAATCTGAAAGCCTTGCCCGGATAATGGTGGAATTACCGGATACGAAATAGATCGCATCCCCCATAATGGTGAAGGAGCGGACATAAATCCCGTTCAGTTTATCAATGGAACGGATATCCTTTAATACCATGCGGGTGGAATCTTTTTCCCGGGCGAACACATAGAGTTCTCCGGTCATGGAGCTGAGGGCATAAAAACAGCGGGTTTTTTCATCATAAACGATATAATGCGGCCTTATGCCGATATCGGAAAAGGTCTGGGTATGGATAAAGCGGCCGTTCTCTTGCTCGAATATCAGGATGCGGTTGTTCTCCGTATCATCAGCCAGCCAGACTTCTCCGTCACCGGCGACGGTATGTCCCCGGTTGATTTCATCTGTCATAATCTCCCATTCATTTAACGGACGTGTCAGGGAATCGCTGTAAATGATCTCATCATGATAGCAGTCCACCAGGAAATAGGTATCCTGCAGTTTTGTAATATAGGTGGGGACGCTCAGGTCAAAGTAAGGATTGACCCGGGGGTCCTTTTCTTCCTTGGAGGCTTCGTTTACTTCGGAAAGCTGGAGGAAGGCTTCCCGGGTGCGGGTGCGTCGGATATAAAACAGTATTCCGGCAGCCGACAGAAAAATAAGCAGGAAAACGATGCAGACAGAAAGAATAGTCGTCGTCTTTTTCTTCATGGTAATCCAGGCCTTTCATGAAACTGTGAAGGTACGGAACAGTTAAAGTATAACACAAGATGGACAGGGCGCAAAGAGGGACCGGCTGGGTGTAGATAAAAAAGCAGGCGCCGCCCGGGGACTCTGTCGTTCCCATATTTTATAGGCCTGTCCCTTCCGGAATCGGAAGCCGGACAATGGCAATGGTGCCTTCCGGCGTATTATGTTCAAAGGAAAGCCCATAGCGGGGGCCATACAGCAGTGTGAGACGGGAAGATACATTGTGTATGCCGTAGCCATGCCCGTTTTTCCCTTGAACAGCGCCTCCGTTTGGCATAGTGAGGGGAGAGTTTTTCATGCCAATCCCATCATCGGTTATGCGGATGATAATAGTTTTGCCGTTTTCCTTTTCTATCCTTATGGAAAGATGCCCGGGTATTTTCTTACTTTCCTGCAGCCCATGGGTAATTGCATTTTCTACCAGGGGTTGAAGGGTAGTTTTCGGTATCAGGTATTCCATCAGGTCATTGTCGAATTCCTCTTCATAAATAAATGTGTCGGGAAAGCGCAGCTTTTGAAGACGGATATAGGAACGTACGTGTTCCGCTTCCTCTCTCAGCGGGATAAATTCTTTTCCGTTGCTCAGGCTGAGCCGGTAAAAGGTGGCCAAAGAGGATACGGCGTCTTCAATCTGGGTAAGCATCCCTTCTTCGGCAAACCATTGAATCATATCCAGTGTGTTGTAAAGGAAATGGGGATTGATCTGTGCCTGCAGGATTTTAAGCTCCGCTGTTTTTGTTTCCTGGCCGAGAAGATATTCCTTTTCAATCAGCTCCTGCATGGCGTGTATCATGTAATTATAGGTGCTTGTCAATTCTCCGATTTCGTCCTTTCCCTGAATGAAAGAAGCGGGCAGAGGAATCAGTTCGCCTTTTTTTACATGCCTCATCCGGGAGGTAAGGCGTATGATCCTTCCGGACATGGTTTTCGATAATACAGTGGATAAAAAGAGGCAGAAAACCAGAAGAATTCCTCCGATAAGAAAAGTAAAATTGCGGTGTAGGTAATATTCGCTTAACAGACTGCTGGCGGGAAGCATCGTTATCAGTGTCAGCGGGTAGGACTGGAGTGACTGGCGGATGACAAAATAATCGATTCCTTCCAATTGGAACTTTTTCCAGGAGTCCAGTGTGTTTTTGTCCGGAACGGGGACGGATCCGGTCAATTCTTCATACAGAGGTTCCGTGCCCTCTGCGGATAATGCGATCAGGTTTCCTGTTTCTTCAGATACCAGGAAGGTCAGGGCATTGTCAAAATTATTGGGGCTTATGGCTTCATTCAGATAGCCGCCTGAAAAATCGAGCCGTATCACTGCAAGCGGGGAAGGATAATAATTTTTATCGGGAATGACACGGGCTATTGACAGAAAAACCTCCTCTTTATATTCCGCAAGTTCTTTGGAAGAAAGAATATAGAATGAAGTCCGATCCTTATGATAAGAAGAATACACGCGGGTAAACCAGTCTTCCGTTTTAATAGAGGAATACGTGGAATAACGGGTTTCATTATTGAAATAGGGAAAGGAATCATCAAAGAAAACACGGATATCGCAATCGGTAACCGAATTTCTTATTTGTATGGGAATACAGGAATACATGGCCTTCTCAAATTCACTTCTGTCCTTACGGATTCCGCTGTAATCGTAATCAGGGCCGGGGTGGGAAAAAATGTCCGTGACGGTTTCCATCATGGAAAAGCTGTATGTCATATTATCATATTTCTGAATGATATTTTCCAGGGACAATGTGATTTTCTCAGAAGTGGCTTCTGCGGAATTAAGCAGCTTCCGTTCCAGGATCCGTGCGGAGTTGGTATAAAGCAGCGCCGTAAGCAGAAGGATAGCAAGAACAGAAAGTGTGAGATGGGAAATAAGAAGCTTATACTCCATCTTCAGATCATACAGGTAAGCAGATTTCAGCTTGTTGAATAATTTCATAACAATACCCTTTTCTAAGAAATACAGCCTCTGTATGCAGAGGGTGTCATTCCTGTATATTTCTTAAACAGCTTCGTAAAATAATTCTGATCGGTAAAACCGCAGCAGCCTGCGATATCGGATATTTTCTGATCACTCTTAAGAAGCAGGGAGGAAGCCATATCAATCCGGTAGGATATAATATACTGGTTAATTGTTGTTCCGGTTTCCTGCTTGAAAAGCTGGCTGATATAAGACTGCGATAACTTCAGGCGTTCACTCAAAAACTGCAGGCCAAGCCCGGGGTTCCCGTAATTTTCTTCAATGAGCTTCTTCAGTTTCCCGGAGACGGACAGCCGGGACTCATTAGTCCTTATAAAATCAAAGTAAGACTGATACAGGTTCACGGCAATGGTATGCAGCTCCCGTAGTGTGGCGGCGGAGGAAATAACGTCCCAAAGCTGCTGATTGCTTGCAGACGGAAAGGTAAAATGGTGGATGAGGCAATGCTGGAACAACTGGGAAAGAATCCCATAGTAATTTTCTCTTACCACACTGATCAGGCCGGCAGGATGCTGCTGGTAAGATTCATACAAGGACTGCAGAAGTAAGAAGCAGGTGTCGGGATCATTCTGCTTTACCGAACCCAGAAGCCCGCGGCGGAAACTTTCATCCGGGACAAACTCCGGGGATACGGAAGGGCCGGCAAAGGAAACGGAGTTCATGCCGAGGAAGAAGTTTTGCTGCAGACTGATAACAGCAGACTGATAGGAATGATAGATCTCCTGTATATTTTCGGCGATAACCCCTACGGCTATAAAGTAAGATGTATTCTTCAGTAAATAGGAGGCTCTTTGGAACAGTGATTGAAAAAAGGATTCTGTAAGGGAAGAAACCAGCTGTTCCTTATCCGACAGCAGATGGATGACAAGTATATTATCATGATGATCTCCTGAAATATAACGAAGTCCGCTGTGCGTGAGTAAGCCGCCTAATTTATCGGTAAGACCGGAAGGAATCCCGTCACCGGAAAGGATCTGTATCAGAATCGTCCGGGAATCCGCAAAATGGAGAAGAGAAAGGGAACAGTCTTGCAAAAGAGAAGATAACTGGCCTGCGTCCGGCTTGGGTACACAAAGCAGCCGGACCAGCCGGGCTTCCTTTATTTTGGAGGCAAAAGCAGAATTCTGCAGGTTACTGCAGTAGGAGACCGCTTCCTTTACGGCAGCAATGGCCTGTTCCGGTGAAACCGGTTTATCTATATACGAAAGGGCATGGAGTGAGATTGCGGAACGGAGGTATTCCTTATCCGAATAGCCGCTTAAAAAGAGAATGACACAGTCAGGATACAGTTCCCTGATAGCGGCTGCCATTTCTATGCCGTCCATCCGGGGCATACGGATATCGGAGATAAGGATATCTATTTTCACATGTCCCGCAATTTCATATCCCTGTTCCCCGTCTCCTGCTTCCAGGACACGTGCAATACCCAGGGCCTTCCAATCGATTTTATCCAGCAGTTTTTTTCTGACATGATATTCGTCATCTACCAGTAACAGATTCATAAATCGCTCTCCGTTTATACGTAACCGTTCAGACAAGTCTGAACGGTTGCGTTTATACTACATTAGTTTCCGTCTTTACTATAAACAGATTGTAACATAAGGAAAACGGGGTTTCCATAAACTTAGAGGCGAGTGGAAGAATTTACTAGAAGTCAAAGAATTTACTACTATTTTCATGGATTCTTCCAGCAGACGGGAGAATTTACTATTGAGGATACGGAGAAGAAATACATATAATGACGCTGTAGAGAATAACAAATGCCGCCCGGCGTACATACGTCGTGTGGAGAATACAGGGGAAGAATAATGAAGAAAAGAGGATTCTGGATACAGGTACGGAAAAACAGGACATTGCTGTATATGCTCCTGCCGGCTTTGCTTTATGTGGTAATTTTCAGCTATATTCCTATGTTCGGGATAATGATAGCGTTTAAAAATTATAACTATAATGACGGGATTCTGGGAAGCCCGTGGTGCGGGCTGCAGAACTTTGCCTACCTGAAAATATCCGGTAAGCTGTGGGCGCTGACACGAAATACCCTTCTGTATAATCTGGCTTTTATTGTTTTCGGTGTGATTTTTGAAGTCGGCTTTGCAATAATGCTGAGCGAAATTACGAAAAAAACATTCAAAAAGGCGGCCCAGGCATTTATGTTTCTTCCGTATTTTATTTCCTGGGTAGTGGTTTCCACTGTAATGCTCAATATATTTGGACAGAACGGGGTTTTGAGCAATATCCTCAGCACGTTTGGCATGGAGGATTTCAGTATTTACCAGCAGGTAAAGCAGTGGCCCGTAGTAATGGTCGGTATCAGATTGTGGAAGCAGACCGGATACGGAACGGTGGTATATCTGGCAGCTATTGCGGGATTGAACCAGGAAATATATGAAGCCGCCTCTATAGACGGCGCCAATATCTGGAAGAAAATACGATATATAACGATCCCTGGCCTGAAGCCCACTATTTTTATCATGTTCCTTTTGGCGGTCGGGAATATATTCCGCGGAGACTTCGGTATGTTCTATCAGCTTGTGGGAAATAACCAGCTTCTTCTGGAGACATCGGATGTGATTGATACCTTTGTTTACCGCTCGCTGATTACCACCCCCAATATCGGAATGTCGGCGGCAGCAGGTTTTTATCAGTCTGTACTCTGCTTCGTCACAATTGTTGCGGTGAACGGGTTTGTCAAGAGGATTGATCCGGATTATACACTGTTTTAATGACTGGGAGGACATTATGAAAATAAAAAAAGGGAAAGACGAAAGAATTTTTCTGGGTATTGCCTATGTGATGACAGCATTATTTGCAATCGTATGTCTGCTGCCGTTTTACCTGATATTGGTTGGTTCCTTTACCAAAGAGAGCACGATACTGACGGAAGGCTACAGCTTCTTCCTGACAGCCCGGAATTTTTCCATGGAAGCTTATAAGATGGCTTTTAAGAGTCCGGACACAATTGTACAGGCTTATGGCATCACTTTATTTGTTACGGTAACGGGAACGGTAATTGCGGTGGGATTGTCGGCTATGACAGGTTACGTGCTGGCAAGGCCGGATTTTCCCTGGAGAAATAAGATTTCATTTTTCTTTTTCTTTACCACCCTGTTCAGCGGAGGGCTTGTACCGTGGTATTTAATGTGTTCCAAGTTTTTTAAATTCAACAACCATATCTATTCACTCATTCTGCCGTGTTTGTTTTCCGTTTGGAACATGATTATAGCAAAAAGCTTTATGAAAGGCATTCCGTTTGAACTGACAGAGGCAGCCAAGGTGGACGGGGCGGGAGACTTCCATATTTTCTGGAGGATTATACTGCCGACGGCAAAACCGCTGATTGCCACATTAGGGCTTTTTACCGCTCTTACCTACTGGAACGACTGGTATAACTGCATGCTGTTTATGAGTACGGGAGGAACCTGGAATCTGCAGTATACGCTTCAGAATATTCTCAACAGCTCGGAGGCGCTTAAGAGAATTGCCTCCATGACAGGAATGCAGGTGGGACAGGTGCCAACGGAAGGGCTGAAATTGTCCATGACAATAATTGCAACCGGACCTATCATCCTGTTGTATCCGTTCCTTCAGAAGTATTTTGTAAAAGGAATGACAATAGGGGCCGTAAAGGGCTGAAGAAAACACAAATAAAGAAATCCGTGGCTGTAAAAAAGGAACAGTTACGAGAACTTTATTCATAAATTTAAGGAGGGATATCATGAAAAACAAATGGATGAAAAAGCTGTCTGTACTGGTTGCCGTTGTAATGGCTGCGGGGTTGTGCGCCTGTTCAGGTGCCGCGGATACCGGACAGGAAGGATCCGGTGCGGCGCCGGTACAGGAGACCGCGCAGGAGCAGGCCCGGGATGAGGAAGTTTCACCGGAAAGCCCTTACTATGGAAAGGGCTATGATTTGGCGGAAACAGAAACTATTGTCTTGTATGTGCTGGGGGATGAACCAAAGGATATGGAAAAGGTGCTGGAGGAAGCAAACAGTAAATATCTCCTGCCGAACCTGAATTCGAACCTGGAAATTAAATTCCTGAACTGGAGCGATTACCAGACGAAGTATTCCCTGGTACTGGCAGGAGGGGAAAACGTGGATTTAATCTATACCGCTTCCTGGTGCTACTATAACGAAGAAGCCGCCAAGGGCGCCTTCAAGGAAATGGATATGGATTTTGTGCAGACCTATCTTCCCTATAGCTTTGAACAGCAGCCGGAGGTAAGCTGGGAGCAGGCTAAGATAGGTGATAAATTATTTGCGGTGCCGAAGGGGAATGCATCCTTCAGTAATTATGATTTTATTGTGGCAAGAAAGGATTTGATAGATAAATATCAGCTGACGGAACCGGAGGATTGGGACAGCTTTAAAGTGTTCCTGAAGGAGCTGGCTAAGGTACAGAGTGAAACAGGTGTGGTTGCCCTGAATACCAACGCCAACAGAAACCAGACATTAGAGCCGTATTTACAGGCAAAGGGTTACGATTACTTTACCGAAGGCTTTGACTATTTTTATAATGCAGGCAATAAGGAGGAGCTTCCTGCGTGGGATTCGGTGCTTTATCTTTATACCTCGGATCTGTATCTGGACTATGCGGAAGAAATGGCGGAGCTGGCAGCAGACGGTGTTTGGTCTAAGGATGCGATTAATGATACCAACGATGCAACCGCTTATTTTGAAAATGGGACATCAGGATGCATAGGCTGGAACTTCTCGGCGGTTGATGCCGGTGAAAAGCTGGAAAAGGCCGGCCTGGGAACCTTCAGTGTATATGATGTATCTCCGGATATCCATATGGCAAGGAGCCGTTACAACGGAGATATGATCGCCATTGCCACCAACTCCAAGCATCCGGAGAGAGCGGCTCTTGTTCTTGATTATATGAAAAGCGATGTGGATTTGAACCGTACCCTTTTGGGGGGAATCCGGGGGGAACACTGGGATCTGAACGAGGATGGACAGAGAATGGTATTGGAGGCTGCCGGGAATTACAGCTGGAACAGCTGGGGCTGGGCGCTGAACCGTGCAGATGAGCCGGTTATGGCAGGAACCGATGAAAGAAGGCTGGCGATTAGTGACAGCATTGATTCCAGGGAACTGTTTGCGGAAGTAGCAGGGTTTACTTTTGACTCTTCTTCCGTTGCCGCAGAGCTTTCCGTTGTCAATTCGATTGTGGATGAGTATGAATACAGCTTTTCCCTTGGTATTTACGGCGACAATACGGAAGCAAAATTCAATGAATTTAAAGGAAAACTGGAAGCAGCCGGACTGGATAAGGTGACGGAAGCTATGAAAACACAGTATGAGGCCTTTGCAGCAAAGAATCAGTAAACAGAGAAAAAGGGCGCCCGATGGTGCCCTTTTTTAAATACCGGATAAAGAATGGAGAGTACGTATGAGCGAGCAACAGCCGGATAGGGAAAAGGATGATAATGCATGGGGGGAAAGAAAGGAAAACTCCCAATTTCTGGCGCCGTTTCAAGATCAGGAAATCACAGACATTGCGCTGCATTTTAAATGGACAAAAACGAAGGGCAGCAAGGCCGCCGCATATGTGCTGGAACTGGCGGATAATCAGGAATTTAGGGACGCAGCAAAGCTGGAAGCCGCCATTTTGCCTGATTCTGATGTGGGGTACTATTTTCCCCGGACAGAGGAACTGCCCCGACATGAAGGGATTTGGCATGCCAGAGTGAGAGAAACGGGAAGCGATAAATGGTCATGTCCTGTAAGCTTCCGTGTCAATAAAAAACATGGTAAAAATCCGGTAAAAAGGGAAATTAACCGGGAAAATCCATGGTTCACTATTTTTGATTACAGTGAGCATGAGCCTGCCGAGGTATGGGATCTGCTTCCGGAGGACCTGAAGCCGTATACCGGAATGGGATTAATCGCATCCTATAAGGCCAGGGCCGATAAAGTGACGGCGTATATGCTGGAGGAGGATGCGAAGGGGTATTTATGGCATTTGGGAGCACTGGGACCTCATGAGACACAGTTTGGTAAATATACGATAACCAGCCTTTCGGAAATCGAATATGTGATGCAGTACAGCCGCAATCTGGTGAGTACAGGCTTTGTGGAGCAGTATCTGGGGACAAAAGAGGAAAGCTATTGGAGAAACGAATATTTCTTCCGGCTGCTTGCCTTGTGTGCAAAGTATGGAATTACGTTTATCTATGCGGATGGAAACCGAAATAACCTGGAGCTTGCCGCCATGATAAAAAGACCGTTTTTCATGGACAAAATGAGAGAATATGCAGATTATTTTATTTTTTCGTATAAACAAAATCATGCCCATGCGGCATATTCCTGCTTTGGAGCCGTGCTTGGGGCATGGATTGACGGCGCCTGCGGCCAGATCGGGGTACAGCCGGAAAACTGGTACTGGAATGATGCCGGTTTCCGGGATGTACCGGGCGAGTGTCATGGATATCTGCAGGGAAATGAACAGCAGATATCCTTAGGGTTTACGGTGGAAATGCTTCTTACCGGATTGTCGCTGGGCGCGGTAAATTATTCCTGTGAAGGGGAAAGCTGGCTGATAGAATGCGGCCCTTATAATCAGCTTGTCTGGTCTGCCCAGGGACTTGCCGTGATCGCTTTTTTCAGGGCCGTTATCCTGCAAAAGCTGATTCCTGAGAAAACGGAGGTACTGAATAAAATACATATGGCGGTTGATTATAATGGCCATATGCCGGAAGAACTGGGAGATGCGTGGACGGGAGGGATTTTCCGGGAAATATTTATGCCGGTTTATCAGATCAGGAATAACATGGAGCTGATACCGAAGGAATCCAGATTTTATTATCTGCCTTTCGTAACAGACCGGCCGGATGCTTTTCGAGGTATGGGGAAGCTTTACGCGGGTGCGGCAGGAAGCGGGGAGGCTTATGAGACACTATGCCGTGCCTATCCGGTCGAAGCGGACGGAAATGCATACTATGCCCTGTTCAGGGATCTTATGATTATTATGCATTCCCGTGAAAATGAAGAGGAGGCCCAGTGGTTTTCCATACCCGGAAAGGACTGTTTCCTGCTGCATATACGCGGGGCTTTGGCGCTTTGGCAGTATCTGATTATTAAAAATAAAAAAGACAGCTGTTTTCTTCACGTAAACAGTGAAAAAGGAAAGAATATATGCTTCAGTCTGCGGTTGGCCCGGGAACCTTTCCGTATCGCAAATTCAGACAGGGTGAGCTTTCAATGGGCTGCCGGATGGCTGGAGATCACTGTAAAAGGAGATGGGATCCCCGTGGAAATTGCCGTTGCAGACAGGGCGGAAGCGCTGCCGGCGTTAGCCCCTCCGTATAAGAACCGGAAAAATAAGGAGTGCAGGCTTCTGTCCGAACTTCCCTGGTACCATTCGGAAACTTCACAAAATTGTCCTGTGCAGAAGGATATATGTGCAAATACAGCATATGGCAGGCTCCCTTTGGTGGTGGATCATCTGCGGTACAGTCATGGCCTGAGTATGGGGAACCGTACCAGAATTGTATGGAAGCTTGGCGGAAAATACCAACGGTTGTCATTCCGGTATGGATTTGATATTGACGCCTGGACACCGAAGATCTTGGACAGGGAACATATTATATGGGATCGGGAGGAGAAAACAATAAATATGCGGCTGCAGCTGTCAGGAGACGGCAGGACATTGTTTTGCTCCCCGAAGCTGACCGATACAGGCGGTACCTATACAGGAGAAGCGGATCTGACAGGGGTTGATATGTTGGAACTGACAACGGAAGGCGAGCTGTTTTCCGAAGATCCCTGTGCGCGGGTTTATCTGGATATTTTGAATCCGGTGCTTATCTGAGAGAAAAGAGATCCGCCGGACCGGTGAAAAACATGGCAGAAACGAGGTTAATATGATAAAATAAATTATAAACGCAGACTACACAGGTGACAAAGGGCCCTCCGCCCGCTGCCGGAGCGGCGCTCCCGGGACTGAAAAGGAATTTTACAGATGAGGAAAGGGAAAGCAATGAAAAAGTTTCTGAAGGAATTTGAAAAATTCATCATGCGCGGCAACGTGATCGATATGGCTGTCGGCGTCATTGTGGGTGCCGCCTTCCAGGGAATTGTGAATTCCCTGGTAAACGATGTGATTTCGCCTCTGCTGGGGCTGATTGCCAATACGGATTTAAGCTACCTTGTGCTCACTGTCAGAGGTGTGGATATTAAATACGGATCCTTTCTGACAGCGGTAATCAATTTTCTTATCATGGCCTTTGTGATCTTCCTGCTGGTAAAGGGCATCAATAAAATTGCAGAGCTTGGAAACAGGAAGGACAAAGAGAAAAAGGAGGAAGAGCCGGCAAAGCCTTCCACAAAAATCTGTCCCTATTGTAAAAGCGAGATACCGGCTGATGCAGTGAAATGCTGTCACTGTACCTCCGATTTGGAGGAACCGGTTTCTGAATAAATAACCTGCTGCAGACAGAGGGCATCTAATCGGACGGCCTGAAGTTCCATCCGGAAAAGTGCGGAAAGAAAAGGAGGGATTTGGTATGAAGAAAAAAGTAACGGTTACCATCGGACGTGAGTATGGAAGCGGCGGACGGGAAGTGGGTGAAAAGCTTGCGGAAAAGCTTGGCTTTACTTTCCTGGACAAAAACATCCTGAATGAAATTTCAGGGAAAAGCGGCATCAGTGTGGAAGAATTGATGGAAAACGATGAAAAGCCCTCCAGCCCTTTCCGGGAATCCTTTATTCCTTATGATTTTGACGCGGATACCCTGAGTGAGCGGCTGTTTGACATGCAGGCGGATTTGATACTGAATAAGACCCGGGAGGAATCCTGTGTGGTGGTGGGGCGCTGCGCCGATGTAATCCTGGAGTATCAGGATGATGTGGTGAATGTGTTTATTTATGCGGATATGGAAGATAAGATCAAACGGATTATGAAGCTGTATTCCCTGGAGGACAAGCAGAAGGCAGCGAAGCTGATTAAGAAAACAGAGAAAATCCGCAGGAATTATTACCAGTATTACACGGATGAGATCTGGGGGGATAAGAGGAATAAGGCTCTGATGATCAATACCTCGGCCTGTGGGGTAGAGGGGGCGGTGGAGATGATTACGGCTTATCTGAAGATGAAGGGGTATGTGGAGTAAGAGAACTCTAATACAGGAGGCTGTCCTGAAAGATTTTCAGGACAGCCTTTTTTCAGAATACAATTAATCCGGTAAAAAAGTTATGGCATTGACGGAATGAGGAAGAAAGGTTATACGGCAGGAATTATTTTCAATGGAGGATTCCTGCGTAATCGTTTTCACTTTATCCGGATTCTGAGAATTATCAGCGTGTAAATCCGCGTGCCAGAGTGTGGAAATTAAAATGCGTTTATAGGTACGGCTGCAATCGTTTAATTCCAGTACGGCTTCCAGTTCCCGATCGAAGCTTATGTTGGTTACAAAGGCAGTAACAGAGTCATCCGCCGCACTTGTAGCAGCTATATCGAGAAGCGGAATCTGTCGTTTCTTTTTCTTAACTGTGCCGTATTTGGGCCATCGGCGATCCGTGGGCATATCCAGGGGGATATTTTCTATATCGCACCAGCTTTCCACCAGCTTTTCACCCAGATGCTCAGCGTATAGCTTCATCATGTAAAATTCAGGCTGAATCAGCATTCCATTCTCCGTCACCTGAATGGGACCATTTCCACCGACAAAGAAGGTATAGTTTGCCATTTCTACATACTTAGAATCTCTGATAAATGAATTCAGGATGGTAGAGGACCAGAGGGCCATTTCCAGAGTGAATTCACTGCCGTCCCTTTCTCCCATAGGATTCCATTCGTCCCATACAACTTTAACGGGGATTTCTGAATCATCGGCAGCATTTTCTATTGCATGGCGCATCAGCATAGTGCGTTCATGGAAAAATTCACCCATTGTCATGCGTGTACGGTAATCGGAATTGGCGTAAGCACAGTCATTGCCGATGGGGTAATAATGCGCGGAAATATAATCAATATATTCCCCGGCTTCCGGTGCATATGGTACCTGCTGTATGGTAAGCCTTTCCGCAACTTTATAATTCCAGACGGGATCTGTTTCAAGTCCCACTGCCGTCAGTTTTATGGAAGGATCCACCCGCTTCATAGCATAGGCGAAATGAACTGCTTTTTTTGCATAATCTTCTGCATTTAGAGAGCCAAACTGCCATTGCGCATACATTTCATTGCCAAGACACCAGTATTTTACATGAAAAGGTTCTTGATAGCCATGGGATATACGAAGGTCTGCATAGTAAGTTCCTCCGGAACCGTTGCAGTATTCTACCCAATTCATGGCTTCTTCAGGGGTTCCGCTTCCCATATTTACGCCAATAACAGGCTCCGCACCGGCTTTCCGGCATAGATTGACAAATTCGGCGGTACCATGTCCGTTGTCTTCGATTCCACCCCAGGCAAAATTAATTTTCTTGGGACGCAGCTGTTTTTCACCAACAGCATCCATCCAATGATAATGAGAACTAAAATTGCCTGCCCAGCGGATCTGGGAAACCCCGGCTTCCTTCATTTTTTCAATAACATCATTACGCATTCCATCCGCATCGGACAGAGGGCTATCGGGCATATAGATACCGCCCGGTATATTTCCCTTAAACTGTTCAACAAAATGGCCTAATAAAAAGGGACTTATTTTGTTTTTAATATGCTCCGGGTAAATTGTTATACGGTTCATTAGATTGCTCCTTTAGTGAGTGATCCCCACGGATTTCAGGGCTGTTTCGATTTCTGTTTCCATATTGGTTAAGGCTTCTTCTGCTGTTATGCTGCCCTTATACATGGATTGTGTATAAGTATCGATGATGGAACTACCCTGTGAGCCCAGGTAGGGAAGGCAGATATCGCCCCAGCAGGTTTTATCACAGGCAAGACTGTCTGTGATTGCGGTATAATAGCCCACATCTTCTCCTGCATCCATAAGTCGTTTCATGTTATTTCCCCGTGCGGGAGCCACACCATTGTCAATTCGTGTCATTTCACCATCTTCCGACGTGACAAATTCGATAAATTTCCAGGCGAGTTCCTGTTTTTGAGAAAGTGCGTTGATTCCAAGACTCCATCCGGAAATTACAGGGCTTTTTCCGGGGGTAACGCAGCAGCCTATTTTACCTGTCATATCACCTGAATTGATGGAGGGATAAGCGCTGCTCCAGTTTTCACACATGAAAACTTCGCCGGATGCCATCATGGCGTTTACTTCATCAAAACCGTATTCATTCCAGTTAGCGGGACCGAAGGAAAGAAGGGTTTTGTTATAGTTCATGGCGTCAATACCGGCCTGACTGTTGAATTGTGAAGTCCAGTTATCACCAAACATCGATCCTCCAAAACTACCGAGGCGGGACATCCAGGACCACATGGCGGCATTGGTCACACCCTGTGATAAAAATCCATATGTAGTGGGGGAATCCGGATTATCTTTTTTTGAAAAATAAGCGGCAATTTCTTTCAATTCATCAGTTGTATTCGGAACGGTAAGGTCTTTTCCGGTTTTTACCTTATAATCTGCCTGAATTTCAGGATCTTCCAACAGATCCTTACGGTAAAAGCCCATCATTTCACATATTTGATAAGGAACTGCAAAAACACCATTGGAATCACTGGTTCTATCGATGAGAGCTGTGGAAAATCCATCCCAATTATAATCCGGTGAGCCATACTGTGTGGAGAGTTCGGTAAGATTTGCCAGCTGGCCTACGCTGTTAAATGTATCCATGTAGGCACTTACAAAACAGGTTACATCCATTTCTTCATCTCCCGCCAGGGCCAGTGCAATTTTAGAGTTCAACTCATCGAAGCTGTAAATGTACAGGTTAACTGTGGCACCACTCAATTTCTGAAAAGCGTCAATAGATTCCTGAAGCGGATCTGAAAATTCACCTGTACAGCAGAAAACAGTGAGCGTCTGACCGGCGTACTGCCCCTGTAAGCTGTCTCCGGGATTGAGATTCAGTTGATATCCGAAAGCTTCAGCATTAGCAGCATCCTCAGAAGGAGGTGCGGCAGGTTCGCTCGGAGCATCAGCAGAATTCTCTGACTGTACCGGGCTTTCCCGGACAGGTGATTCAGTCTGCGGGCTTGTGCAGGCGGTGAGCAGCCCCGTAAGCATAGCGGCTGCCGTTAATGTTGCGAGTAAGGTTTTCTTTTTCATTTGTACCCCTTTCCGCGCATGAAGCGCTTGAAACCATGTTATCCTTTGACCGCACCGCTGACAAAACCTTTTACCAGATAATTCTGGGCAAAAATGGTAATGATTACGGTGGGAACAATACAAAGCATACCTGCAGCGGCCATACGTGCATAAGGTGTTTCCAGAGTATTGGCCGCCCAATATTTAATCCCCACTGCCATTGTCCGGTTTTCATCTTTGTTGATTAATACCATGGCGAGTGTGAGTTCATTCCATGCGAAAAAGAAAGTCTGCAGAACAACAACAACAATGCTGTTAGCGATCAGCGGAAGTCCGATTCGAAAAAAAAGCTGGAACTCGTTTGCACCGTCCACTACTGCCGCTTCATAAATACTATCCGGAATATTCCGGTAAAAACCCATACAAAGCCAGGTTGCAAGGGGCAGGGAAAGAGCGGTATAGCATAAAGTCAGTGCAGGAAGGGAATTGATCCATCCCAATTGTTTAAAAAGAAGATAAAAAGGAATGGTCATTACCATAACCGGAATCATACGAAGCATCAGAACAGCTCCTGAAAGGCGCTGGCTGCTTTTCCCGGAAAGCCTTTGCAGCCCGTAAGCACAGGTGGAAGAAAACAAAACGACAAGAGTGGTAGTGCAAATAGAAACAAAAAAACTGTTTTTGAAGAAAGTAAAAGCACCGCTAGTGCCAAAAACTTCACGAAAATTTTCCAGCGTCCAGGTATGAGGAAACAGCGGGGGCATATTGGTGAAAATATCGGTCCGTTCCTTAAAAGACATTGTAAATGTCCAGAATATGGGAAAAAGGAATAGTACGGCAGCTGCCAGAAGACATAATTTAAATAAAAATTCACTTATTTTATTTTTCATGGGATACCTCCTACATATCGGTGGGCACAAACTTATTTGTAATTTTTAAAAACAAAAAGGTAATTATAATGATTAGGGAAAAAAGCAGAAAAGCCGCCGCCGATGCCTCACCCACCTTCAAATACTTAAAGCCGGTTTCATAAATGAAATAAGCGATTGTCTGGGTACTTCTGGAAGGACCGCCTTCTGTCAGTGCGTAAGAAATATCAAACATACGCAGAGCGTCCATAAGACGGATTGAAACGACCAGCACAACAAAGCTTGCTATACACGGAAGGGTAACATGAAAAAATGTTTGCAGCTTATTGGCTCCTTCCAACTGGGCGGATTCTAAAAGTTCGGCTGGAACTGTGGTGAGGGCTGCGAGAAGTATAATCATAACATAAGGGGTACCCCACCAGAATTCTACGGTCAGGACTGCAAATCTGGCCCAGAAAGTATCGCCGAAAAAGCTGATGGCAGACATTTGCAATCGGTTGAGCGTAGAATTGATCAGGCCGTAGTTGGGAGCAAAAATAATGTACCATATATTAGCGACAATCAGCGGACAAAGCATCATGGGCAGGATAAAGGCTGTTTTGGCCAGTCGACCGGCCAGACCTTTGACCGTGGGAGAGTTCAGTGCCAGTGCGAGCAGCATGGCAAGAACAATTGTACCGGAAACGGCAATAAAGACAAACTCCAGTGTCCAGGAAAAAGACTGTATGAAATCAGGGTTAGCAAGAACGTTTTTGTAATTTGTAAGCCCGCAGAATACTCTGGTAGATGCGGGCATTGCTATATTGTAATTTTGAAAACTGATTTTAAATCCATACAAAATCGGAATTACAATAAATAAAAAAAGCAACAGGAATGTGGGAAGAATAAAAAGAATGGAGATGAGCTTCCTTTTTTGTGTTATTGATTTCTTTGTTTTTTTCATGACAACCTCCCTCGTAAATGGTAAATAATGGATGCGTACACGTGTACGCAGATAAATAAAAATAATATTATAACTTGCAAACGACAGTTGAATTCTGCCGTTTGCTTATAATGATGTTCCGTCGATAATCTGATATGGTACATAAATTGTCTGCATTTTGTGATTATTTTCAATCATATTAAGCAACAGTCCAATTGCTTCATTTCCGATCTGTTCCACATTATTTTCGACAGATGCGAGCGAGATAGGAAGCATCTGCATCAAATCAAGATGATCGAAACCCATAATTCCATAATCCTTACCGGCAAAAAACCCTTTTTTCTGCAAATTAAGTATAATATACCCTGCGTAGATATCCCCGGAACATAAAAAGGCTGGTTTATCTCCGGATACCTTGGCAGCTGCAGTAATTTGTGCCGTTTGTTCTATATAATCCTGATCGGCAAGAACGGAAAAATCCATATTATAGTTCTTAGATGCGGTTTGTGCGCCTTTTAATCGTTCCCTGTGTCCGCCATAGAAATCCGCCTCTTTCCCTTCAAAACCCGGAAAAACAAAGTATAAGGAATGATATCCTTTTTCAGCGATAAATCCGGCAGCGCTCCCGGCTGCTTCAAATTCATTGTTTCCCACAAAAGATAAGCCTTCCAGTTTGTCTCCTCCGATGATAACTACAGGAAAAGGAAGCTTTTTCAGATAATTATAATGGTTTTTTTCCTGGCTTGCAGGATCGAGCAGGAGTCCATCGATCCTGTGGCCGGCTAGTTGGGTGACAATATTCTCCTCCAGAATCTTACTGTTGTCATGCAGGGTAATATTCAGCAGATATCCGTTATCACGTGCTACCCGTTCCATCGCATCGATGACGCTGGGGAAGAACATATTTTTTAAATCACACAGTACAATACCTATAGTCATGGATCTTCCTTTCACCAGACTGCGTGCGAGAAGATCAGGCTGATATTCCAGTTCTTTAGCCATATTTAAGATGCGGGATTTAGTTTCCTCGCTGATGCGGCCTGTTCCGGATAACGCTCTGGTTACAGTTGTTCTGGAGACTCCACAGGCTTTGGCGAGATCTTTTGTCGTTATATTCATAAGATATAATTCCTATATTTTTCTATTGGTTAATATGTATACAAATAAAATGTTTAGTAAATTTTATGTGGTTATTAAAATTTGCGTTCTCGTGTACGCACTTATTGTATATTAGATATTATGTTTTGTCAAGTGGTAAGGATTAAAATAAAAATGGAAAGTTACCATTCACGGCTCCTATACCTGCTGCCCTGTGATTTTCGGCTAAAAACGCAGCAGTACTAACGCTGTAAGCTGTAAAGGACACAGCGTATGGGCTGGCGTTTTCAGACGCCCTTCCAGGAATCCTTGCAGCGCCGCCGCCCCTAGGGAAAACCGGGCAGGCAAAACCACAGGGCAGCAGGCATAGGAGCCATGAATGGTTACATGTAAAAAGGGAAAAAGACGAAACAGTTCAGATCGGTCTGGACAGAAAATGCGCAGACCGGTTCACCTAAGCCGGTAAAAAAGCCGTTTCATCCGTCCGCATCCGCAAAGATAGTGTTTTTCCAGAATATGGACATACTGCTCCATTTCCCGCACCTGCGTCCCGGAAGCAGATACACCCCCGAACCGGATGCTTTGGTACTGGTAAATAATATGGGAAAACGTTTGCTCCGGCGTATCCAGGACACTGCCCGCCCGCTGTCCATAGGAAGAAAGGGTCTCTCCTTTTTCCAGCCGTATCCCCTGCAGTTCTCCCAGGTACAATACTTTCTTCATCCCTTCTTCCAGCTTTTTCTCAGCGTCAAGACGGCGGTAGGAGCAAAGCCGCAGGCGGTTCCTGCAAAAGAAAAAGGAAGCCAGGAGCAGAAGCAGCAGGGCCAGAAGAAGGAGAACTTCTCCCGCATGCCGCAAGAGCGATGCTCCATGGAGGGACATATAAGAAGCAGCGGGAGAGGGCTGGCCAACACTTTCGGTTTCCGGTATCATATCTGTTTCCCCGGGACAAGACAGGACGGGAGCGGAGGCGGCAGGGACGGAAGGCTGGCTCCAGGCAGCGGCTGCTGCCTCATAATAACGGGGCGTGGATTCAAACGGCACCCATCCCACATTTTCGATATAGCATTCGGCCCAGGCATGGGCATTATCCCCTGTCAGATAGACCTGACGGCCTTCCGTCACGCGTGTACCCGTGGTTACAAACCCTTCTATATAACGCGTGGGGATACCGCAGCAGCGGCCAAGTACGGCCATCGCTGTTGCAAAATAGGTACAGTAGCCTTCCGGATTGTCGAAGAGGAAATAGTCGGTAAAATCCTGCCCTTCGGGGCATACAGCAGGGGAAGTCGTATAAGTGAGTTTACTCAGCCAGGCTTCCAGCGCCTTCAGCTTGTCGTAATCGGTGGCGGCTCCCCGGGTAATTTCCTCCGCAAGGGTATAGACTCTCTGTGGAACCGTATCAGGCAGAGCGGTGTAATGCTGGTAAATATAAGCCTCCCGTTTCTGCAGGGTTTCATCCGAAACCGGTTGACGGACCCAGGCCTGCTGACGGAGAACCCGCTGCATCAGCGGACTGCCCCAATCCACGTCCAGGCAGAGAAGGGTATAACGGTAGCCGACTCCCTGGGCCTTGGGCAGGAGGAGGCTGTCGTAGCCGGTATCCGGGGGATCTCCTTTGGTAAAAACAAATTTGCTTGTATAGGGGGCTAAAAAGAGTGTCTCTGTTTTCAGCCCTTCAAATCGAATTTCAAAACGGCAGGTCCGTATCAGCGCGGCCTGTTCTTCTGAAGTCAGATTGCTTTGAGACAGGGCGGATTCCAACTGCCTGCAGTGAAGAAGGTATTCTTCCCCGGGATAGCTTTTGTCTGTAGCCCTCTGCTCCCAGCCCTGCCCATTATAGCAGTCATGGATGGTTCCGGTAAGATAGAGCGGAGATTTGGTTTTACTGCCCGTTACGGAAAGCTGGTTGGAGGGAGCGGGTAAAAGGCTGCCCTCCAGCCCGCCGTCACCGCTGTAGCCGGTAAAGGAAAGGCCGTAGGTATCCTGGCTGCCTGAAAAAAGGTAGCTGGTATGGACCAGCAGGGCATTTGTTTTTTCTTCCAGTACGGAGGCGAGGGTACGCAGGGTATCCCAGCGGACGGGCCTGTCATCTGTCGGAAACAGGGCGAGCAGGACGGCGGCGGCCAGAAATACCGGTGTCAGATATCGTACATTTTCATCCGGAGGGGCGAAGAATAAGGACAACCCGCCTTTCAGGGAAACCGGAGAAGCTTCCCTGCCACGGCTGATAAAACAGGCAGCCGTCTCCGCCAGGAAAAGAAGGAGACAGAACAGGAACAAGATAACGCCCTCTTTGGAAAAAGGAATTTTCCAAATCGCATATATTACAAGAATGCATGCCTGGAATAACAAAACCAGCCCTTTCAGCCAGAGCCGCCGGGAGGAGAGATACGCAGTCGCTCCGCACAGAAGGATCAGAAGTCCGCTGATCAGGAAAAGCAGATACAATTCCCGTCCGGCTGCCGGGGCGGCGGGAAGGGAAAGGGATCCCTGAGCCGGCTTCTTTTTATCCGGAAGGGATACCAGAAGACCTGCCAGCAGGGAAAATACAGCCAGGCCTCCCCATACCGGAAGGCGCAGCTTTTTTTCTTCCGACCAGGTAATGAGAAGGAGACAGAGCACAGAAAGCAAAAGGAAGCCTGCGGGGGAGAAAAGGAGGTCCGTTCTGACGTTTTCCAGGCCCGGCAGCACAGGCAGGGCCATAGCGGCATCCGTTCCTTCGGCGGCGGCTGTGAGGGTCCCGGCGGAAAGTCCCCAAAAGCTTTTCAGGATAAGCAGGCTTTCGGTACAAAGGCAGGAAGAAGCGGCCAGGGCATATATTCTTTTTATATGGTTTGATCGTAGTTTCATAAAGAAAGCTCTCCCACATTGACAAGCAGGACTTCATTTCCTGCCAGCTGATTTTCCGCCACACTGCGGGCCAGGGCATCCGTAACGAAAGCAGTCACCAGAATATAGGCATTGGGACCGCCGGACGAGGAAAGGAAACTGTCCCATACTTTTTCCAGAGGATAAGGGGATTCGAAGGAAAGCTCCGCGCATTTGTCATAAAACGGCTCAAACCCGGTACTTTCATCCACCAGAATTTCCCGGAGGGAATCCTCCATAAATAAAATACGGATGGGAATATTCTTGAGATAATAATCATGGACGAAGGACAAAGCCGCTTCGATGATATTATCTTCCATGGAACGCTTTGCTTCCATGGAATGCTTCGCTTCCATGCCTTCTCCCTGCGGGGTCAAATCCATAAAAAGGATCGTTTCAAACAGTTCCTCCGGCATCTGTTTGCGGACCAGAAGTTCTCCGGCCCGTGCGGAGTTTTTCCAGTGAATGTACTTTCTGGAATCTCCGGGAAGATAGGATCGTAGTTCATAGTCGGGCAGATCCTGGAGCCGGGATACCGGGAACAGGGAGGTTTTGGGATCCTGTTCCTGTAGGACGATTTTCAACTGTTCCAAAGGAATGATTCGGGGCCTTGCTGTCAGCCGGATTTGGGACATCATGGGGTAACGGATGGTAAAAAGTCCCAGGAAATCCGTGACCTCCACGCTTTTTACCCCTACGGGATAGGTTCCCCTGTATTTGCAGTACATCTTGGTATCCACCCGGATTTCCTCATGGGGAAGCAGGGATATGACACCCGGATCCGCCGGTTTCATACGAACCATATCGGAAAAAAAGTGAAGCCTGATATGGGTAAAGGGAAGAAAATCTTCGTTTGCCAGCAAAAGACGATAAGGGACTTCCTGCGCTTTCACGACAACGCGGGAAACATCCTGTACGATTTTAAACCGATAGAACACATACAGGGAATAGAAAAAAGCCAGCACCGGCAGCAAAAGGGCGAAATAAAAAAGCAGATAGGAAATATTCCCGCCCCGGCAGCTTACCAGAATTGTGGCGCCGATGAGGAAAAAAAGATAAAGGAGCTTGCCCCAGCGGTTTTTCAGCCGTTTTTCCTTCTTTTTCTTTCCTTTCATAATACAGGTACTTTTGCCGCACGCATGGCTTCCTGCAGCACATCCTTTTCTTTTTTCCCTTCCAGACGCGCCTGGGCAGAAAGAATCAGTCGGTGGAGCAGCACCGGTGGTGCCAGGGCTGCCACATCCTCAGGCGTGGTGAAGCTGCGGCCTTCCAGATAGGCCCGGCTTCTGGCGGCCCGCACCAGGGCAATAGCTGCCCTCGGGCTGGCGCCCAGGGTAAGATATCTGCTTTTTCTCGTATTCCGTGCGATTTCCACGGCATAGCTCATAATATCGTCATGCACCCGGACTTCCCGGAGTTCTTTTTTCATATCGGCAACCGCTTCCTTTGTGGTAACGGGAGAAAGCTGTTTTACCGCCTCCCCGTTCAGGGCGCGGCGGACGATATCGGCTTCTTCCTTTTCTTTTTCGGGATATCCCATGGAAACCTTCATCAGAAAACGATCCAGCTGGGCTTCCGGCAGCCGGTAGGTACCCAGCTGTTCAACCGGGTTCTGGGTGGCGATGACCATAAAAAGTTCCGGAAGCGGATATGTTTTCCCGTCTGCGGTAATCTGCCTTTCCTCCATGGCTTCCAGCAGGCTGGCCTGTGTCTTGGGGGAAGTCCGGTTGATTTCATCAGCCAGCAGAATATCGTTCATGACCGCTCCGGGCATAAAACGGAATTCACCGGTCTGCATCTGATAAACAGACATGCCGGTCACATCACCCGGAAGGGTATCGGGAGTGAACTGGATGCGGGCAAAGCTGCAGCGGATGGATTGGGCCAGTGCCTTTCCCAGGGTGGTTTTCCCCACCCCCGGTACATCCTCCAGAAGAAGATGGCCGTCGGAAAGCAGGGTGATGAGAGCAAGCTCTATCACCTCCCGTTTTCCTATAATAACGGTTTCCATGTTGGAAATGATTTGCTGCAGGACCTGGGACTGTGGCATGAGGAAATCCTCCTTTTCCGAGAGTATATGGTAATAGGGTGACGGACAATATGTATTCTGCGCCGAACAGATACTCTACTTATACCATAGCAGGGACGGGGTCCGATGTAAATGGATAAAGAGGGGAAATGTTGGATAGGATTGGGGATACTGCCGGAAATATTCTGTTGTGGATATGTATGGTATAAGCCGTATCCGTACTCTGTGATGTCTTTGAGATAAGTTTCGTTTGTAGAAAATTGAACTGTGGAATCCAAAGGAACTCAGTGGAGAAATATCTCCGGGCGCTTAAGGAAAGCTTTATTGTCTATCAGGCAAAAGATATCATGTAAAAGGAAATATATTGGTATGAGATATATGCTACTTAGTTCCCGTTCCATCGATGTGGGCCATATACTTGAGAATGTGCTATACCTGGAACTTCTTCGCAGGGGTTATGAGGTTTATGTGGGAAAAATTGATGATTTGGAAGATGATTTTGTAACCATGGAACCTAAAAAGACAGGTTATTATCAGGTCGCGGCTTCCGTAAAGGATGGAACAATTTAAAAAGAGAACTGGCGCCGCTTCAAAAAATCACAGGGCGGCAGACACAAAGGGCCGTGAACATAACGTTTCCTTGCCATTTTTAACCTCTGCTGTAAAAAAGACTCCTAAATTCACCCGATATCTGTTATGATAAAGAAAACGGGCAGCAGGTATGTGAGGGAACCTCTTCACCGCCGTAAAGTCAAATACCCTGCGGGAATAGGATGCCCGGACGCAGTAGGAAAAGGAGAGTGGAATGCAGGATTTAACTACGATTTTTGACTTATGCAGGAATGCAGGTGTTCATCAGCAGGCGGTAATTCCGGTGGAAATGATAAAGTTTTCCGACGAAGTCCGGCATCTGTGTGAGGTGAATTACTGCGGATCCTACGGAAAAACCTGGGCATGCCCGCCCGGGGTAGGGAGTGTGGAGGAATGCAGGGAAAAGTGCATGGCATTTAAGCAGGTGTACGTGTTTACCACATGGCATCCGCTGGAGGATTCTCTGGATCTGGATGGGATGCGGGCAGGAAAAGAGGCTCATGAGAAGGTATGTGCCAAGGTAAGGAAAATTTTCACGGAAAGTTTTGAACGGGTACTTGTACTGACCTCCGAAGGCTGCGGAAACTGTGATGTCTGCACCTACCCGGAGGCCCCATGCCGTTTCCCGGAGCGTATGTGCCCTTCTGTGGAGAGTTATGGGATTTTTGTAAATGAAGAAGCGGCGGAAGCAGGGATTAACTATATTAACGGAGCGAACACAGTAACATATTTTGGCAATGTCTTTTTCTGAAACCATATAAGGATGGCTCGCAGAGCGCGGCATCCGTTGTCTATTACAGGAGGAAATGACCGTGAGCTATGAAATTAAAAACCCGCTGTTACCGGGATTTTATCCGGATCCGTCCATCGTGCGTGTAGAGGATGACTTTTATATGGTGACCTCATCCTTTTCATACTACCCCGGCGTGCCGGTTTTCCACAGCCGGGATCTGGCGCACTGGGAGCAGATCGGGCATGTGCTGGATCGGCCGTCCCAGCTGCCGTTAGGAGCGGACTGGATCTCCGGGGGAATCTTCGCCCCTACCATCCGGTATCATGACGGGCTTTTTTATATGATCACCACCAACGTGGATCATGGCGGGAACTTTATAGTAACGGCAGAGGATCCGGCGGGTCCATGGTCGGAGCCGCACTGGATAGAAGGAGCGGAGGGAATCGATCCCTCTCTGTTCTGGGATGAGGGCGGCACCGCCTATTATACAGGAACCAGCTCGGGCAAGGATATGCGCCACAGTAAGATATGGATAAGCCGGATTGATCTGACGGATTTCCGGCTGACGGGAGAAAAGAAAAAAATCTGGGGAGGTTCCCAGATTCTGGCCTGGTGCCCGGAAGCTCCCCACCTATACAAAAAGGACGGCTGGTATTATCTGATGATAGCCGAAGGCGGCACCGAGCACTTCCATGCGGTGACGATAGCCAGGAGCAGGGAGGTGATGGGGGAATACGAAGGATATGACGGCAACCCCATCATGACCCACAGGCATCTGGGTATGGGAGCGGCTATTGCCAATACGGGGCATGCGGATATCGTGGAGCTGAAGGACGGCAGCTGGTATATGGTTATGCTGGCTTCCAGGCCCTATGGCGGATACCATAAAAATATGGGAAGGGAGACCTTCATCGCCCCTATGGTTTGGGAAAACGGCTGGCCTGTGGTATGTCCGGGAAGCGGAAAGCTGGACTGGACCTATCCGGCCCCTGCCCTGCCGGAAGCCCCTGTGCCTGCCCTGCCGGAAACCGATGATTTTGACGATAAGCATCCGGGTTTTGCCTGGAACTGTCTGGGAACTCCCAAAGAAGGGGATTTCCGTCTGGAGGACAGCTGTCTGAAAATCAGGACAACGGCCAGGCCCATGGAACCCACGAACCCGGAAACGATGGAAAAAATACGTTCCGGCCGGCTTCCCCATGTAAACTGTGCCGGATTTGTGGGACGCAGGCAGCAGCATATGAGCTATACGGCCTTTACAAAAATGCGGTTTGAACCGAATGAGGGGCAGACTGCGGGCCTGATACTGCTTCAGAATAATTACCACTCCCTGCGGGCGGAAATGACCCTGGAAAAGGGACGGCGGATTCTGCGGGCGGTGAAAGGATATCTGACCCAGGAAGGGGAAGTGACCTACCACAATGTGGAAAGGCCATGGCAGATGGAAATCTGCGGAGAGCGGGAATGGCATTCGGACACCGTAATATTGGAGCTGAAGGCGGAAGGGCAGAAAAACACGTTTACGGCGCTGGAAGAGGACGGAACCAGGCATGTGCTGGCCTGCGGGCTGGACGGCAGCTTCCTTGGATCCGAGACGGCAGGCGGTTTTGTGGGCGCCTATGTGGGGATGTTTGCCAGCGGCAACGGGAAGGAAGGGAGCAATTTTGCGGCCTTTGATTTCTTTACCTACAGGCCGGAGGAGTAAGAAGGTCAGACGGCATACAAATATAGGAACGGAAAAATTCCCGGACGTCTCTGTGACAGGCATGGACGTACCGGGAATTTTATATCGGATACCGGGAAATTATTACCCCGATGGAGCCGGAGCAACAGGATAACCGCTTTTTTCGATTTTAATAATTCGTATCCTTTTCATAGAAGGCAGTGTAGGCGTCCTGAAGCTTTTTCAGGGTCACCGGATCGTTTCCGCCGATGGGGGTTCCGTCCAGTTCATCCGCAGCGATGCAGAGGCCGCCGGAGCTGCTGATGATGACTTCATCTGCCGCTCTGAGTTCATCCATGGTAAAGACCGCTTCCCTGGTGGGAATGCCGTTCGCTTCCGCCAGCTCCAGAAGATGCTTCAGAGTGATGCCGGGCAAAATCAGGTTATCCCTGGGAGGCGTACACAGAACACCGTCTTTTATCATCAGGACATTGCTGTGGGCACATTCCGTAACCCGTTCCCCTCTGTGGAAAATGGTTTCCTGACAACCCTTTTCCATACAGCGCTGGTAGGCGATAACGCTGGGGATCAGGTTCAGGGTCTTGATGTTACAGTGCAGGAACCGGGTATCCTCCATGGATATCAGCTTGAAGGTGCTGTCCATGGGAACCAGCTCACAGGGAACGGTAAAAATCATCAGGTTGGGCTTTACCTGGGCCGGAGGAAAGTTATGCGCCCGCAGTGCGGTCCCTCTGGAGCATTGCCAGTAAAGCATGCCGTGATCGATTTCATTCGCATCGATACATTTCTGCAGCTCTTCCACCAGGACTTCCCGCGGCATGTCAAAAGGAATTTCCAGCATTTTGCAGCTGTTATAAAACCGATCCACATGATCCTTTACCGCAAAAATGTGGTTATGGGCAAAGGTAGTGGCATCATAGCAGCCATCGCCAAAATAAACGGCCCGGTCCAGCATGGGGATTTTCATTTCTTCCAATGCCCCGATTTCCCCATTGTAATATCCTACATATTTCATATCAAAAATCTCCTTATAGGTAATTCTTTACTTGTTATTCTTATAACGGATTATTTTGTAACCGCCGATAAACAGAGTGGGAAGCAGATAGAACAGGATAAAGCCGTAGGACAGATAAGAATATCCTTTTTCAATCAGGGTAACCACGCCGATGCGGGACAGAAGCAGGGCGGCAAGCAAGGTGATTACCGTGATAAGCCCTCTCTTTTTGTCGGTGAGCCTGGTATTTCCCCTTTCCTCCAGGGCAATATCGAAACGGTCGATTATCATATGGATACAGCCGGTAGCCGTTTCCACCAGGGTCCATCCCATAACGATACTGAACAGGGCAAGAAGGACGGGACCGCCGTTCACCGCCTTGATCATTTCCATCCAGGGAGTAGCCACATCAGCCCCCACAATGGAAGTGTCCCCATAAAAGCACATCATGGCAAAATAAGAGAGGAACCAGGGGATAACCATTAAAAGTCCCGCAATCAGACCGGAAAAGAAGGTTTCCTTCCGTTTTGTCTGTCTGGTGAGGGAAAACATCCCCATGGGGATAGAATTAATGTTATATGCCACATACAGGATCCCTGTCCAGATGCACAGGCCCAGGGTGATTTTGCCGTCATAGGCGCTGGTATCCGCGGATGCAAATACCTGCGGGATATTGCTTCCCTTGCTTATCAGGACAAGGATGGTAAACAGGATATAGCCGCCGTAAAGAAGCACGGTTCCTACGGATTCGAACTTTTCAATGACCTTGGAGCCTTTGAAATTCAGAAGGCCGCACAGGAAAACGATGACCACCGCTCCCAGAAAATTAGGCAGACCGACCTGTTCAAAAATGCTTCCTGTGGCCGCCGCCATAACCGCGATTAACATAATGGCTATTAATATAGTAAGAACGTCCATTACCGGCCATAAAGGGCCAATCACCTGCTTGATGTAATTTTTGTAGTCATATACCTTGTAAATCCGGCAGATTTCAAAGGTAAGAAAGGCAAAAAGGGCAAAGCCGATTCCGATGGTCAGACCGGATATCCATCCGAAAGCTCCGAATTTGGCCCCGTAGGAATAAATCTCCCGTCCTGTGGCATAACCGCCGCCTATCAGAACAGACTGCAGCAGCACACCGGGCAGTATGTATTTGGCGTAGCCGCCCTCATAAAATTTTTTCAGACTTTTCAATGGTAAGCACCTGCTTTCTTTTGTAATTCATAAATAGAATTATAGGGCAAAAAATAAGCAGTTGCAAATAGTAAGATTGCATATTACAATAAGTAAAACTTATTACTACCTCAAACTCCGCAGGTGCCAAATGGCCCTCCGTCCGCTGTCTGCGGGGCGCTGCCGGGATGGAGGGCCATTTGGCAGCTGTGAAGCTTGAGGTATTACAAAGTAAAATCAATAGTAAGTACAACCGGAAAAGCAGGAGGAACAGAATGAACCTGAAACAGCTGGAATATTTTGTGTCGGTGGGGGAGACCCTGAATTTCACGAAGGCGGCTAAAAAATGCTTTATTTCCCAAACGGCTATGACCCAGCAGATCCGGGCGCTGGAACAAGGGATTGGAGCGCTTCTGTTTATAAGGGATAAACACCATGTGGAACTGACGCCGGCAGGCAGGGTGTTTATGAATGAAGCGAAAGCCATTCTTGCCAGGACGGACGAAGCCGTGAAGCTGGCCCGGTCGGCGGCGGAAGGTTTTTCCGGATCCATTTCCATCGGATTTATCAGGGGATACGAACAGAGTCTGTTTTCTGAGACAATCCGGAATTTTCATGAAACCTACCCTAATATTTCCATACGTCTGATCCGGGAAAATATGAGCGCTTTATATGGGCTGCTGGAGGATGGGGAATGCGATATCGCCTTCAACCTGTCTCCAAATATAAGAAATTACCAGGATTTGAGCCGCCGCTTTCTAAAGGCGTATCCCCTGATGGCGGTTCTGTATCCGGGACATCCCCTGGCATCCAGGAAACATCTGAGCTACCGGGAGCTGGCAGGGGAAGAATTTATTATCATGCAGCCCAAAGGACGTCCGAATGACGAAGCAGAGGAGGTTATCCTGTGCTATAACCGGGGCGGCTATGCGCCAAATATTGTGAGCAGGGAGAAGGAGGTACAGACGTTGCTGCTCATGGTTTCCGCAGGGCTTGGCATTGCCATACTGCCGGAATATGCAGTGAGATATTACCGGAATACCCGCAATCTTGTCGTGATTCCCATGCGCAAGGAGGGGGAAGGGCAGGAAGAGGAGACCCTGGATTTTGAAGTGAGCTGGCTTACGGAAAATCATAACCCTGCCATTGAGAAGCTGCTGCAGTGGGTGAGCATCATGAAGGTGACCGAATAGTGGCAGATCGGCTTTGCAGATTTGGTACTGTTATGGGGAAAAGAGGCATAGACTGGATAACAAGGAAGCATAGCAAAGGCGGTAACCGTTCAGCCGGCTCTTTGTGTCCTGCGGCATCCCTTCCGGATACAAAGAGCCGGCTGAACGGTTACCAGAGGCGTGGGTATGCAGGATATTGTTATTGACATCATGAATCAGTTCGGCTATTTGGGAATTGGTCTTTTGATCGTGGTGGAAACGGTGTTTCCGCCCATCCCTTCGGAAGTGATACTCACTTTCGGGGGCTTTCTTACCACCTGTACGAAAATGACGGTTCCGGGGGTGATTTTTGTTTCTACCGCCGCGTCGGTGGCCAGCGCTTTTCTGCTGTATGGACTGGGCGCCCTGCTGAGTCCGCAACGATTCGGAAAATTACTGGACAGTAATCTGTGCAGGAGGCTGGGCTTTAAAAAGGATGAAATTGTCCGGACACTGCAGTGGTTTGACGGGCAGGGAAGAAAAGCGGTATTTTTCGGAAGGTGCATCCCTATCATCCGCAGCCTGATATCCATTCCTGCCGGGATGGCCAGGATGAAGCTGCCTGTTTTTACCCTGTTTACTGTGGCAGGAAGTCTGATCTGGGATACCGTGCTGGTGGTTTTTGGGGCGGTGGCAGGGGAATCCTGGGGGATTATTACGGAATATCTGGATACCTATTCCGCACTGGCCTGGATTGCCATAGGAACGGCGGCAGTGACGCTGGCGCTGCGGGTATGGAAACGGCATAAACAGAAGAATATATAAAATGGCGTGAAAAGAGGCTGTGGCATTTGTGTTTTTTTGGCAGCATATCATCCTGAAAACATATTAGGATTCTTACTCCGGTTTGGGGAAGCCGTACCCAAACCGGAGTAAGAACCCATATTAGTGCCAAAACACCTTTTTAATTATATATCAAACTCTTTAAAGAGCTTTTTCTGTAATGCAGGGTCGCTGGCAGCCCTGACGATATCCTCCGTACGGTTTTGCTCGGCAAGGAGCCGGTTTAAGAGGTTTACCCTTTCCTGGCCTTTGCTTTGCCCTTTTTCCATGCCTTTTT
The DNA here is from genome assembly GCF_003478085.1 of Eisenbergiella sp. OF01-20. Taxonomy (NCBI): domain Bacteria; kingdom Bacillati; phylum Bacillota; class Clostridia; order Lachnospirales; family Lachnospiraceae; genus Eisenbergiella; species Eisenbergiella sp. OF01-20. The sequence continues at coordinate 68,915 of NZ_QUES01000003.1, forward strand.
CCATTCCAATCTCAAGAATATTCATCTTCACAGCCTCCCATTCTTCCGATTGCTTTACTTCTTTTACAATCCGATCCAGCTTCACAATCCTTTTATCCTTTACCAGTATTTGCGGATTATCCAGCGTTGTATTCTTCATATACTGTAGTAAACTAACCAGTTCCGGCCTGCCGTTAAGGCTTGTCATATTCAGGAATATTTTTTTCGTCCCGTCCTCTAAATGCAGACCAGCTATCTCTTCGCATTGTTCCGTAAAAGTATACATTGCCAGATTCCGGGAAAAAATATCCTCTTGTGTGATGAAAATAATAATCGTGGATGGCAGGTGCCGATATTTGGTCTTTCGTCCCGCTTTTAGTATGGGGGTATCCAGCAGTCCCTGGTAAAAACGGGAGCGTTTCCGCAGATTATCATTTCTGGAGTCATTCTGCATTTCCGTATTAAACTGCCGGTTTTGCCCGTCGCGTGCCCAGGCATCCAAACGGATGGCGCGTTTCCCGGATCGGTTGAGCACCACCTGCTCCACCTTCACTTCTCTCAGATTTAGACCTGGTTCATCAAGAATGATGCGCAGTGTACTCTCATAAGCCGCCTTATTTTTCATCACAGATAAAAACAGGGCAAAATCACTCAGATTGAACTGATAATCAGGGGGAATGATCTGCTCAGCCAACGTTGTTATTGTTTTTTGTTCCATAGGCGTTCCTCTCTTTCTTTTTGTGCAGAGAGAAGCTTCGCCTTTTCTTCTCCCTGCTATTTTTTTGTCAGCAAGGAGTTCATGCATGCACATACATATCTACGTATGTTAACGTATCTGCAGACGATACCATGCATTAGATACCGGTCAGTGAAAAGACACGGTAAATAAGAGTAAAGATAATCAGAATTGTTGAATTCATTGCCTGCTTTGATTGTAACATAGCCCGGACAGAACCGCAATATTTAACCAGCAGCCAGCTATATTTCGGAAGTAAGCCGGCGCATGGATTTGTTATAATAATTTCACATGATAACGTCGAAAGACAGTCACTTTCCGTCCTTTCGCATCCGCTCCGGGCTCTGCGATACTGGAGTGTGTTTGAAAATTCACTCTGGCGGACATGCCTGCTTAGAGCCGGATGATGCATACGGACGGGAGAAACCGAAACTATGGAGGAGTGATATAATGCGAAACAGAGAATGGGCGGAAAATAAAGCCCGCGAACTGGTATCCCGGATGACACTGGAAGAAAAGGCATCCCAGTTAAGATATGATGCCCCGGCTATTCCCCGTCTGGGTATTCCCACCTATAACTGGTGGAATGAAGCGCTTCACGGCGTGGCGAGGGCAGGCGTGGCGACCAGCTTCCCTCAGGCAATCGCCATGGCGGCTTCCTTTGACGATGCGCTGCTGAAAACAGTGGGCGATGCGGTAGCAACGGAAGGAAGAGCCAAATATAATGAATATTCCAGACATGATGACCGGGATATTTATAAAGGACTTACTTTCTGGTCACCTAACGTAAATATTTTCCGGGATCCCAGATGGGGACGGGGACATGAGACTTACGGTGAGGATCCTTATCTGACCTCCCGGCTGGGTGTCGCCTATGTGGAAGGGCTTCAGGGAAGCCAGGATGACACCTATATGAAAACAGCGGCCTGTGCCAAGCATTTTGCCGTACATTCCGGCCCTGAAAGCCTGCGTCATGAATTTGATGCACAGGCCAGCAAAAAAGATATGTATGAAACGTATCTTCCCGCATTTGAGGCCTGTGTAAAAGAGGCAGGGGTGGAGTCCGTGATGGGTGCCTATAACAGGACAAACGGGGAACCCTGCTGCGGCAGCCCCACCCTTATCCGGGATATCTTAAGGGAGGAATGGGATTTTAAAGGACATTATGTATCCGACTGCTGGGCAATCGCCGATTTCCATATGCATCATATGGTAACCAAAACACCGGAAGAATCTGCGGCGCTGGCCCTGAAGGCCGGCTGTGATGTGAACTGCGGCGTTACGTATCTGCATCTGCTGAAAGCATACCAGCAGGGGCTTGTTACGGAAGAGGAGATTACACAGGCGGCAGAACGTCTTTTTACCACCAGATTCCTGCTGGGCTGCTTTGATGAAAACAGTTACGACAACATTCCTTTTGAAGTGGTGGAATGTAAAGAGCATCTGGAGTTGGCTCAGAAAATGGCAAGGGAGAGTATGGTGCTCCTGAAAAATGACGGCATCCTTCCTCTGCATAAGGACGGCCTGAAGACGATTGGCGTTATCGGCCCCAATGCGGACAGCCGTACTCCCCTGGTAGGAAATTACCATGGGACATCCTCCCGCTATATCACCCTGTTGGAAGGGATCCAGGACTATGTGGGTGAGGATGTGCGTGTTTACTATTCGGAAGGCTGCCATATTTATAAGGAAAAGGTAGAAGGCCTGGGATGGAAGCAGGATCGTATTTCGGAAGCGCTTACGGTGGCAGAGCACAGTGATGTGGTAATTCTCTGCCTTGGGCTGGATGAAAATCTGGAGGGCGAGGAAGGCGATACCGGAAACAGCTACGCCTCCGGGGATAAGAAGGATCTGGAGCTGCCCGAATCCCAGAGAGAGCTTCTGGAAGCGGTGGCAGGCTGCGGAAAACCGGTGGTGCTGTGCATGATGTCGGGAAGCGCTATCGACATGCAGTATGCGGCGGAGCATGTAAATGCGATTCTCCAGGTATGGTATCCCGGTGCAAGAGGCGGAAAAGCGGCGGCAGATATCCTGTTTGGTGCCTGTTCTCCATCCGGAAAGCTTCCCGTTACCTTCTACAAGGATCTGGACGGCTTCCCTTCCTTTGAGGATTATTCCATGAAGGGCAGAACCTACCGTTACCTGGAAAAAGAGCCTTTGTATCCTTTTGGATATGGTCTTACTTATGGAAAGGTTATTGTTAAAACAGCCGGACTGGCCGGTGAGGTCACGGAAGGGGAAGCCTTCACGGTAAAAGCGGTGCTGGAAAATACGGGAGCTTATGATACGGATGAGGTGGTTCAGATTTATATCAAGGATCTGGATTCCCGATATGCCGTACCCAATCACAGTCTGTGTGCATTTAAGAGAGTAAGTCTGAAAAAAGGGGAAACAGCGGAAATAGAGCTGAAGGTTCCTTATGAAGCATTGATGGCAGTGGATGAAGAAGGAAAGAAGTATGTGGACGGAAGCCATTTTGTCCTGTCCGTAGGAACCAGCCAGCCTGATGACAGAAGCATCAGCCTGACCGGAACCGAACCTGCAAAGGTGGAAATCAGCCTTGCCTGATTACAGGGACGGGGAACCGGCGGTATCAAGCCGGGTTCCCCTGTTCAGGGATTTATAAGAGGAAGGCGTACAGTTTTTGGCCGTTTTAAATATCCGGTTAAAGGTGGAAAGGCTGTTGAAGCCGGACTGCATAGCCACTTCCGTAATGGACAGATCCGGCGCAAGCAGCAGCCTTTCCGCGTACGCAAGCCTCCTGCTGATTAAATATTCGTAGCAGGAAATACCTGTGAACTGCTTAAAGAGCCTGGAAAAATGATACTTGCTGAAACCGGCCATAGAGGCAAGGGCTTCTATACTCAGCGCTTCCGTGCAATGATCATTTACATAGCTGCAGATAGACATAAATTTTTCAATATATTCCTGCTGCTTGCTGGGAGAGATATCGGGGAATTTATTCCCATCGGCCAGACTCCTGCGTCCTAAGGCCACAAAAAAGCGGAGGAACAGGGAATGGACAATGGGCTCCCGGAAAGGATCCTCGCCGGTATATTCCGTCATGATTTCCTCCAGATAAGCCCGCAGCGTTTCCGCCAGTCCGCCGGATTTCCCGGCCTGTATCAGACGATAAGGCCGAAGCATGTGCAGCAGGGAATCCATACCTGCCAGACCGCAGAACAGGGAATAATCAAACTGCAGTATCATCCGTTCCCCCTTCCCCGGAGCGTGAAGAGAATGCAGCTCTCCCGGAGGAATGAGTATAATGTCCCCCGGAGAAAACCGGACGGTCTCTCCGTTGGTCCGCACCGTATAGCCATTTTCCGTGGGCATAATCAGTTCCAGCGCGGTATGCCAGTGTAGGGGAAAATCTTCGGGATCCGTATTCATAAATACCTTGATGCCTTTCATATCCCGGTATGCCACTGTCTCATGCGTGCCGTTCAGTATTTCTATCATAACCGTATCTCCTAAAAATCTGCTGTCAATTCGTAAAAAAATTCCGGCGCCAGCCTGACAATAGTATAGCATTTCAGATAAAAATTGTAACTAGCAATCTTTTTCCGGACTGGTATAAATAATGTAAAAGTGTAACCGTTCAGACTGATCTGGTAGATTACGTAAAAGTACACAATTTTTCTGCTCTGTATATGCGTAAAAATAAACAAAAATGCATGTATAACAAGAAAAATCACTTGCCCCAACCCTTTGGGATTTGGTAAAATAAATACAGGAAACCCGGGAAAACCGTACTGCCGTACTATTTGGGGCAGCATGGTTTTTTCCTTTTCCTGGAATAGCAGCGGAGTACGGCTTTTATGCGGGCCGGGATCGGTACCGCAGGAAGAAAGGAGCGGCAGCATGTTTCAAAAAGGGGAATTGATCATTTACGGAAGCAAAGGTGTCTGTGAAGTGACGGATATTTCAACGATTACTATAAGCGGGGCGGACAGGGATAAGCTGTATTATATCCTACGGCCTGTCCATGATAAGGATGGCAGGATTTTTACACCGGTGGACGGACAGAAGACGGTAATGCGGAGGATTCTTAACAGGGAAGAAGCTATGGAACTGATTGAAAGCATCCCTTCCGTCGGGCATCTTTGGGTGGCGGATGAGCGTCTGCGGGAAATGAATTATAAGCAGGCGGTGAACAGCTGTGACTGCCGGGAATGGATTAAGATCATCAAAACGCTCTGGAGCCGGAACCAGCAGCGTCTCTCCCAGGGGAAAAAAATTACGGCCATGGATCGGAAGTATTTTAAGATGGCGGAGGATAATCTGTACGGGGAGCTTTCCGCCAGCCTGGATTTACCCCAGGAAAACATGGAGGAGTATATTACCCGGAAGGTTGGCGGGGAGGGACAGGATATGGCGGAAAGTTACGTGCGGGAATAAAAGAAAGAGGTTGCAAAAGATGAGAATCATGGACAAAAAAGTGGTGCACAAACGTTTCGGGATGGGAAGTATCATCGGACTGAAGGATAACAAGATTTATGTGTCCTTCGGCAAGATTTTCGGTGATAAAATATTTCCTTATCCGGAGGTCTTTGCAGGCGATATGAAAATGATGGATGAGGATCTCCAGGAAGAACTGATGGAGGATATCGGCAGAAGTATCTGAACCGGCGGAAGACGGGGAAACAGGCAGACGGGCATAGCGGACGGCTGCCTGTTTTTTATACGGACAAAAATCCGGTGCACGGAACGGATCAGCCGGAATCCGGTTTGTGCATATTCAGCATGCGGAATTCTCTGGGAGACATACCGTATTCTTTTTTGAAAAGGCGGTAAAAAGAAGAGTAATCCGGGAAGCCGCAGGACTCCCATACATCCTGAAGGGCGGTACCCTGCAGGATTTTATTTTTTGAATGGATCAGCCGGCGCTGGATGACACAATGGTAAAAGGAGACATCCAGCTGTTTGCGGAACATGTGGGATATGGTGGAGCTGCTCACATGGAACTGGCTTGCGACATGATCCAGGGTAAGCTTTTCACACAAATGGGTATCAATATATTGGAAAACATCATCAAACAAGCTCCGGGTTTCCGTTTTGGCAACGGAGGTATTGCGGTAATAAAAGGTGCGGCTGATATGTATCATTAAATGGATAGCCCCCAGAGCTACGGCGGCCTCCCAGCCGAAGCGCTGTCCCTCCTGTTCCAGCCACAGCGTATGAAAACCGGCATAAAGGCCGGAGTAGGTGGCGTTTGTACTGCGGAGCAGACCGCTGTCCGCAAGGCGGCATTGCTCCAGGGCATAATTGAGTTCCGGGAATTGGGATGCATGGGAATGAAAAAAATCGGGATCAATCCATAGTGCGTAGCGTTCATAGGGTTCTGTAAACTCCCCGGAAAAAACAGGCCGGTGCGTCACCCCGGGCGGAATCAGCATGATATCCCCCTTTTGCAGACGGTAGCGGTTATTGTTCCAGAGATACTGCACGTTCTGACCGCGGCAGACAAACAATATTTCATAAAAAACATGAGAATGGAGATCTATCTGGTCCGCCGTGTGGCTGGTATCGTGGTTGATCTGTGCACCGGTTTGCACCATGGGGAGCTGCTGGTAAAGATTTTCGGTACTTCCCTCGAGATGAAACAGGACCTGTTTTAACTTTTGCATACTTATACTATTCATAAGGCGCTTTTCTACAAAAGTTTTATATGCATTTTCAATAATTTCTCTATCCATATTTTATCCAATCTATACAATGTGACGGAAATATTTGCCGGAATAACAAAGTTATTTGCAGAATTAACAATTCTAATTGTGATTTCAATAACGTATGCTTTGAGTATACGGAAGCGGAAAGAAAAAAGCAAGCCGCTGGCAAAATAAAAAGGAGAGAAAAATATGGGAAAAACATCGGTTTCTTCCTCCCGCAGCAGCCTTACCAGAAAAAATCTGATAGGTTATGCCATGGGAGATCTGGGCGGTTGTATGACTTTTGCGGTAATGGGTTCTTTTCTGACACCCTATTACACGGAAGTAGCGGGACTTACCACCGGGGCGGTTGCCTCCATGTATCTGATCCTGAAAATCTGGGATGCCGTCAACGATCCCATGATGGGCGCTCTGATGGATAAAGTGTTCGCCCGCACCCACAGCAGCAAGGGAAAATTCCGTCCATGGATGGTGAGGGCGACGCCGCTCCTGCTTATAACGGCCATTCTGATGTATACGGCTCCCACCTATGTAAACGGTGCGGCCAAGGTGTTGGTGGCCCTGGTTACCTATCTGTTATATGAAGCCAGCTATACCATGTTCAATATTCCCTATGGATCCCTTTTAAGCGCAATGGCGGGAAATGATGCGGAACGTGCCAACCTGTCCAGCGCCAGGGGGTTTGGTTCCATGATTGGAAATCTTATTCCTATGTTTATGTTCCCGATTATCATCGACACCATGACAGCCAATCCTCAGCTGGGATACACGGCAGGCGTTACCCTATGTGCGGTGGTGGGCTTTATCGCCTGTATATTGAGCTGCAAGTGGACCTGCGAACACAATTCCCGGCCTGTGGAAGAGGATATCAAGGATTCCAGCGATATTAAATTTACGGATATTCTGGTGGTATTCAAAAAGAACCGTGCGTTTGTGGCGTTGTGCCTTCAGGGGTTATTTTACTGTATCATGCAGTATATGGGCACCACACTCGGCATTTATATGTACAGGGATGTGCTTGGCGCTCTCAGCATGATGAGCATGATGACCTTGATCAGTATGGGGCTGAGTTTTATTTTCCTGGCACTGGTTCCTAAAATAGTTGCCAAAAAAGGGCTGGAAAAAACAGTGCGTGCCAGCCAGCTTATCAGCGTTGCCCTGTATGTCCTCCTGTTCCTGCTCCCCAATAATATTTTCCTTTATATGGGAGTATCCGCATTTGCCAGCGGTTTCGGCGGTATAACCGTGCTGATGCAGTGGGGCATGGTGGGAGAAGCCATTGATTATAACGAATATGTTACCGGAAAAAGGACGGAAGGATCCATTTACGGAACCTTCAACCTGATGCGCCGTATCGGGCAGGCCCTGGGTTCCTCGGCGGCAGTGGCCCTGCTGGGAGTCATCGGGTATGTGCCGGGGGCACAGGCCCAGTCGGCGGGCGTACAGATGGGAATTAAAACCCTCGTCGTGCTGACACCTGCAGTTTTCCTGTTCCTTTGCTGGGTTTCCCTGAAATTTGTGTGGAATATCACTCCGGAAATCCGGGAATTAATGTCGGCATCCAGGAATCCGGAGCAGTCCGGAAAATAAAGGAAAGCAGCGGACGGCGGTGTCATACATAAGCCCGGGAAAGGATCGGGTTACCGCCGCCCGTACAAAGCAGAAAGGAGATCAATATGGAACTGCGAAGCCGTTTTTTGCCGAAATTATTAAACAGTGAGGTAGAAGCGTACCTGGAAGAAAAGGATATCATCATCGTGCCGGTGGGGACGGTTGAGATGCACGGCGGACTGCCGCTGGACTGTGAGACGGTTATCAGTGAGGCGGTGGCACTTAAAATGGCGGAGGCCTGTGACGGCCTGGTTCTGTCGGGGCTCCCCTATTTTTATGCGGGTGCCACGGCCAGCGGAAGGGGAACCACACAGGTCAGCGTGCGTCAGGGAATTGATTATTTGGGGGCCATTGCACGCAGTCTGCTGCGTCAGGGCTTCCAACGCCAGATCTATATCAGCCTGCACGGGCCGGCGCATATGACCTGCAGTCCTATGGTGCGGGATTTTTTCGATGAAACCGGCGTTCCCATTCTTTATATGGATATGACTATGCAGATGTTCGGCGCAGCAAAGGATTTGTTTCAGGCAGAGGATATGCAGAAAAATCCCGCCGCTTTTATGGAAAAGCTGGATGGGATGTTCCTGGGGGCTTATGATATCCTGGGAAGGCTGGAGGACGTACCTCTCACTACGGAATTTTTCTCCATGAAGCCCCAGACGGTGGCGCCCTTTAACGGGCTTTTCAATATGGCCTACCAGAGCGGGAGCGTGGGATACTGTTTTGGGGATCCGAGGGATCATGCTTCCACGACGGCGCTGCCCACACCCGGACGCAGGCAGGAGCTGGCGGATGAGGGGAAACGGAGGATCGACGAGCTTGTAAAAAGGCTGGATATGCCTGGTGTGGTGGAAAACCTTGCCCGCCTTAAGGGGTTTGAAGACGGGGTTATGGAACGGTTTCCATGGATGCCGGCGGCTTATAACAGGAAAGGAAAGTAAAACGCAATGATACAGGATTACCGGGTACAGACGCCCTGCGGACTCATACAGGGAGCGGAAGGAAAAGAAGAGGGCGTTGCTGTTTTTAAAGGGATCCGTTATGCAAAAGCAGGGCGGTGGGAATATCCCGGACAGGTGACCCATTGGGAAGGCGTTTATGATGCGGGCAGCTTCGGCGCCTGCAGCTTTCAGCCCCGTGCCTTTTATAACGAAGAGGAGGTACCGGAAAAGGCCTTTTACTACCGGGAATTTCGGAAAGGAGAAACTTATACCTACAGCGAGGACTGCTTTTTCCTGAATATATGGGCGCCTGTGGAAAGCCGGGATGCGCCGGTGCTTTTCTATATCCATGGAGGCGGCTTTAAGGGAGGCTGCGGGCATGAAAAGCATTTTTCGGGAGAAGCCTACTGTAAACGGGGGATCATTCTGGTAACCTGCAACTACCGGCTGGGACCGCTGGGCTTCTGCTGCCTGCCGGAGCTGGAAACGGAGGCGGGACATACCGGCAACTATGGTCTGTATGATCAGCTGTGTGCGCTTCAGTGGGTGTATGACAATATAGCGGCGTTCGGAGGAGATCCGGGACGCATTACCATTATGGGGCAGTCGGCAGGGGCTATGAGCGTACAGCAGCTGTGCGTCAGCCCTCTGACCAGGGGCCTTATTTCCGGTGCCGTCATGCTGAGCGGCGGGGGCGTTTCCCGTCTGCTGGCCCCACGCACCGCCCGGGCTGCCTTTTCTTTCTGGGAGGAACTGGCCGGCCGTCTGAAGGCTCCGGATCTGCAGGCGCTGCGTGAGATAGGGCCGGAGAGGCTTTTTGAGGAATTCGCAAGACTGGGCAGGGAGAAGAAAAATGCCATGGCCTTTGCAGGCCCCGTACTGGACGGGACCATGCTTACAGAGACGGCTTGGGCGGCGGCCGGAGCGGGGCACCAGCTTGCAATCCCTTATTTGTGCGGATCCACCAGTGAGGATATTATGCCGCCCCTTATTCATAAAATGGCAAGAAGATGGGCCGGAATCCAATCTGAACAGGGCAAATGCAGCAGCTATGCTTATTTCTTCTGCCGGCAGCTGCCCGGTGATGACAACGGGGCATGGCATTCTTCGGATCTGTGGTATGTATTCGGTACGCTGGCAAATGGCTGGAGACCCTTTACGGAATGGGATTACCGGCTGTCGGAGGCTATGGTGGATTATTTCTCCCATTTTATCAAAACCGGAAATCCCAATGGGCCGGGGCTTGCGCAGTGGCTTCCTGTGGAAAAGGGACAGAACAAGGTGATGCGTTTCGGGGATCAGGATATGCATATGGGCGGCGTGTCACTGGCCGGGCTGGTACGTACTATGGTGACCAGGCATTCTGTGGGGGAATAGGGGGATGCGGACTCCCCGGCCCGGACTATCGCCCGGAGGGGGAGCCGTCCAAAGGAAAGCGGAGCTGCCGGACGACTGCGCAAGAGCCGGATTTTCTGGTAATTGTGTCTTGTTTGTGTGTTGGTAAACCCCTATAATAGTACCAGAATAGTATAAGCGGCATAATAGGGAAAAGGAGCGGGCAGACATGCAGACAATGAGCAGGGAAGGGAACAGGCTGGTGTATCGTTGGGACGGGGAAACCCTGGTGGTGGAGCCTTGGGGAAACAACAGTTTCCGGGTGAGGAGCGCCATAATGGGGGATCCGGAGGATACGGATTATGCACTTCTTCCTCCGGCGCAGACAGAGGTTTTCCTGGATATCGGTACGGGTAAGAGTGAGATCAGGAACGGCGGGCTGCGGGCGGTTATGGAGAGAGAAGGCGGTGCACGGGAGGAAGGCGGGCCGGTCTGTCTTTCTTTTTACGATAGGAAAGGGTGCCTGCTGCTTCAGGAAGAAGGGAAGGGCGGGGCTCTGAACAGGAGGAGCCGTTGGTTTAAACCGGTTATCGGCGGCGATTATGAACTGACCGTCACCTTTGCCTCGCAGGCGGAGGAAAAGCTGTATGGGATGGGGCAGTATCAGCAGGATTTTCTGAATATTAAGAACTGCAGCCTGGAGCTGGCGCAGAGAAATTCCCAGGCCAGTGTCCCCTTTGTGCTGTCCAGCCTGGGCTATGGCTTTTTGTGGCATAATCCGGCTGTGGGACGTGTCAGCTTCTGTGCGAATACCACGCAGTGGCAGGCACAGAGTACACGGCAGATGGATTATTGGATTACGGCAGGGGATACGCCGGATGAAATAGAATGCGCTTATGCGGCGGCCACAGGGACGGTGCCGCAGATGCCGGAATATGGCCTGGGCTTCTGGCAGTGCAAGCTGCGGTACTGGAACCAGGAGATGCTTCTTCAAGTGGCCCGGGAATACCGGCGGCGGGAAATTCCGCTGGACGTGATCGTGTGTGACTTTTTCCATTGGCCCAGGATGGGGGATTTCCGGTTCGACGAAGCTTTTTTCCCTGATCCGGAAGGAATGGTACGCGCCCTGAAGGAAATGGGGGTGGAGCTGATGGTTTCCGTCTGGCCGGAGGTGGCCTGGACCAGTGAAAATTATGAAGAAATGAAGCAGAAGGGGTACCTGGTCAAGGCGGAGAAAGGGATAGATCTCGCCAAGCTTTTCAATGAAAACAGCACCTTTACCGATGTGACCAATCCGCAGGCAAGGGATTATCTGTGGGAAAAATGCAGGAAGAACTATTATGAGAAAGGGATCCGCCTGTTCTGGCTGGATGAGGCGGAGCCGGGCTTATCTGTGTATGACTATGATAATTACCGGTGCCGTATGGGAACCCAGGCACAAATCGGGAATCTGTATCCCCAGCTCTTTGCCAGGGCCTTTTATGAAGGGCTGCATCAGGCAGGGGAGGAGCAGATAGTCAGCCTGGTGCGCTGTGCATGGGCGGGGAGCCAGCGGTATGGCGCCCTTGTCTGGTCCGGGGATATCCATTCCGACTGGGGCACTCTCAGGAGGCAGCTGTGTGCCGGGCTGAATATGGGAATTGCAGGAATCCCCTGGTGGACCACCGATATCGGCGGCTTTACCGGAGGAAATCCGGAAAAAGAGGAATTCCGGCAGCTCCTGGTCCGATGGTTTGAATGGGGAACCTTCTGCCCTGTGATGCGCCTTCATGGCGATCGCCTCCCGTCGGAAGAGGTGGTTGGAACAGACGGCACCAGGTACCAGCATTCCGGCGGCCCCAACGAGGTATGGAGCTTCGGGGAGGATATCTGCCGGATTCTGACCTCTTATATCCGTCTCCGGGAGGCTATGCGCCCTTATATAAGGCAGCTGATGCAGGAAGCCCATGAATGGGGAAGGCCGGTGATGCGTCCTATGTTCTATGAATTCCCGGAGCAGGAGTGCTGCTGGGAATTAAAGGAGCAGTATATGTTCGGCAGCGATATGCTGGCAGCGCCGATCCTGTATGAAGGGGCGGTACAACGAAGGGTATATCTGCCCGCAGGCCATACCTGGACATATCTCCATGACGGTACGGCCTATGAAGGCGGACAGACGGTTCTCGTACAGGCTCCCCTGGAAGTGATTCCCGTTTTTTTGAAGGACGGGTGCTGCCGGGAACTTATTGGTCTGATTTAACCGGAAAATAAATGCTGTAGGGTTCATAACCCACTTCGTGTAACGGGATGAAACGGATGCCCCTTTCCTGTCCGGTGGTTCGGAAGGTGGACTTCCAGCTTCCCCATTCCCGTTCGTTGTCGTGGGTAAGAATCTGCTCCGGATGGGCGGCATCCGGTACTTGAAGGATGCGCTCCTCTTCACACAGGCCGGCCAGGACGAGGGGGCCGTACAGGAAGGCAACCGTGCTTTCATCCTCCGGAAGCGGGAAGCAGGTTACCGCCCTGGGAAGAAGGATGCGGATAACATCCCCGTTTTTCCAGACACGCTTTAACGGTACAAAAAGGCAGGAATCGCTGCTTCGATATACTTCCGTGTCGTTTACCAGGATAACGGCTTCGCCGGCAAGCCATCCGGGTATACGCAGCTGAAGCGTCATTTCCGTATCTTTTTCTAATTCCAGCTTCAGACAGGGAACCAGACAGTCCGGCTGAGAAGGGTATTTCCGGGTATCCTCCAGCACGGACTGTTTTGCCGAGGAGGTACTTGCCAGATGAGAGCTGCCCGTCAGAGGATCTGCGCGCTGCAAAAGCGTCACGCTGCTGCCGTTTACCGTGCATGTGGTCTGGCTGTCCCGATACTGGCAGACATATAAATGATCCTCCTGCTGGTAATAAATCCCCCTGTTGAAAGCTGCGTTAGCCTGCACCATTGTTCCGTGGCAGCAGAAAAAATCACCGGTTTTGCTGCTCCAGCCCTTCCTTCCCCCGGCCCGCATGGGAAGAAAATACGTGAGCAGACCCCTGGAAGGATAAGGGCTGGTAAAGCCATGGCTCAGATCGCTCTGCCAGTAGGCCTGGGACATCAGGCCGTTATACAGCAGCCGTTCCTGATAATCCAGATAAGCCGGATCCCGGCTCCAGCGGAAAAGAAAGCCCGCAAGCCGGATCATATTGTAGACCGTACAATGCTCCTGGCCCTTCAGGCCGAGTCTGGCCCCCAGCTTCTTTTTCGGCGACCAGATTTCTCCGCAGGTCTGCCCTCCGGTAGCGTACTGTCCCCTTTGGGTTACCGCCAGATCCCAGTAATTCTCTGCGATTTTCCGCCATTTTTCATCACCCGTCACGTCATAGGCCCTGGCACAGCCGATAACCTCCGGTATGGTGGTGTTTGCATGCATATTGGTAAGAACATCCTCACCTTTCAGAAGAGGATCAAACAGCCGGCCCCTGTAATACCGTTCCATCAGCGCCGCATATTTTTCTTTACCCGTAATGCCGAATAGCTGAACCCAGATCTCCAGCATGCCGCCGGTTTCAAAGTCCAGGATATCATCCATTTGTTCCCGGCTGAAATCCTTTGTCCAGTCATAGAACCAGTCAGCAAAATTCTCTGCAATCTGCAGTGCCGTCTCATTTCCCGCATATTCGTACATATCCAGTAAGCCCATAAATACCTTATGGATGGTGTAATGGGGAGCCCATACCTGCTTCCCGCCTGCGATACGGTACAGATATTTCTCCGGGATAGGAGCCGCCCACTGCCCTCCGTTTTCCTTCTGGCATTCCGCCAGCTCATCCACGATACTGTCCGCTTTCGCTTTGATTTCCCTGTCTCCCGATGCATGATAACGCATAGCCGCTGCAGAAAGCCAGTGCCCCAGAAAATGCCCCCGCAGCTCGCAGGTGGGAAATTCCCAGCCGCCATGCATACCTTCGATAGCTTCCGCAGAGGTGTCACGCCCTGCCTCCAGATTAAAATTCAGCAATAAAAACCGGTTTTCCAGATGCATCATATAGCTGCGGTTTTCGTCCTCGCGCCGGCGCAGCTCCGGATCCAGCAGCTGCGTCTGCCTGCCGTCCAGTTCCCTGAATTGACTGTTCGTATTCATTTGTCCCCTCCTGTAAGTGATTGATAAACTGCCGGCAGCATTAAGAAAACAGCCTGCCGTGCCGATGCCTATATTATAGGAAGGAATACATGCCGCCGGAATGGACAGAGTGGTAGAAAGCATGTATAAAGTGGAAAAGTTACCCCCTATATTTCCTGAAAAAAAGCGGCACTTAATTTTTTTATGGTCAACGGATGACTTTATCCGGACAGGAAAAGGTTACGGGGGATCCCGCTGTCCTGAAAAAAGCAAAAGAAAAACAGGCGTATGGAACGCCTGCCGTAATAAGTTCGGAAATCCTTTTCGTAAAATACTTCCTTTTGCGAAAGAAACTCTGTCTTAAAATCTATAATAATACAATGCTCTTTTGAGATTTATTATAAAAGAGGTTTTAAATTTTGTCAATCTATGTATAAAATATAAAATTAATATTTACTTTTGCACGAAATTCGTCTAATTCACCAAACAAATGTAACGATGTAACTTTAAACAAGTAAAATAGTAACAGAAATCAGATTATATCTAAAAAAGATTTTCCGGCAAGCGGTTCCGGTTAATTTATGAACCGTCAACTATTTCGTCAGGACAATGGAGGAGATTATGGCAAGAAAAGGCGAAAATATATATAAAAGAAAAGATGGAAGATGGGAAGGCAGATACCGTATTCCCCAGGTTTTAGGCACAAAAACTTCGTACCGTTCCGTATACGGGCATTCCTACCGGGAGGTCAGGGAAAAGCTGATTTTGAGAAAACAGGCCCTTATGCAGCCGTCAGGGAAAAAAACACAGCTTCCGCCCATGCTGACACTGGGGGACGCCGCCGGACTCTGGCTGGAGGAGAACAGGATTAAATGGAAGGAGTCAACCTATGCAACCTACCGCTCCATTACGGAAAAACATATCCTCCCTCTATGGGGAACGCAGCCGGCCTGCATTTTTTTAACGGAAAAACAGCTGTCTTTTCCGGAACACCCGGAAAGAAAGGAAAAGGGTAAAAAATATTCCGGTACATACCAGCATCAGATCCATGTGATAGCGGGCCAGATTTTCCGCTTCCTGGATAAAAAATATCAATGCGGCATCCCCCAGTGCCCGCCGCCTCCGGCCCCGGTCAAAAATAAAACCATTACGCCCCCCGAAGGAGACAGGCTGCGCAAGCTGGAAGCTTGCCTCCTGAACCGGGCAAAGGATAAAGATCCTACCAGCATCGGGATTCTGTTATCCGGCTGCTGCGGCCTGCAGATCGGAGAACTATGCGCCCTGCAGTGGGAAAATATAAACTGGGAGCAGGGCACGATCCGGATAAGGGGAACGATGCAGCGGATCCGCACATTCCAGCAGGAAAAAAGCGGAACCAAGGTTATCGTAACCGGCCCCAAATCCAGAAGCTCCAACCGGGAAATCCCTTTGCCGGCCTATCTGCTGGAATTTTTAAAAGGGTTAAAAGGAACGAAGGAGGGATATGTCCTTTCCGGGAAGAAAAAAGAATATCTGGAACCGAGGACCCTGCAGTACCGCTTTAAAAAAATCCTGGAACAGCTGGAAATCCCCTATTTTAATTTCCATATGCTCCGGCATATTTTTGCAACAAACTGTATCTCCAGAGGATTTGACATGAAAACGCTCAGCGAACTGCTGGGTCATTCCAACATTACCACGACCATGAGAATATACGTTCATTCCGATATGGAAAGAAAAAAGCAATTGATGGCCGGATACAGGCTGGCATCTTAAAACACAGCCATAGGCCGTCAAAAAAATGGTCATTTTTTACAACATAACTGTAGTACATTGTGATCTGCCGTTTCTTTCGCAAAAGGAAGTATTTTACGAAAACTCGGATCCCGTCAGGAAAGACAGCAGGTGTATAAAATGTCCCAATCAAAAAGCTACAACCGTCTGATGGCAGGCAACCGCCTGTACGAGCGGCGGAAACAGCTGGGCTGGAGCAGAGGATATGTATCCGAAAGAGTGGGCAAGGTGGAAAAATACTATGCGGATATCGAACGCGGAAGCTGCGGTATGAGTATAGAGACGCTGATAGCCCTGTCCGATCTCTATGGCATATCCCTGGATTATATTATATATGGAAACCCGGAAGAAAAGAAAGAGGAATTACCTGATAAAGGAACGGCAGTAATGAATATTCTGAAAGGCCTGACGCCGGCGGAATACGAGTGCTGCCTTGATATGATGCTTATTTTTGCCAGAGGAGTGGGCAGTAAGCAGGAACAGGATGCTTTCGGGGAAAGCCGTACAGAACATCTCACATAGTTACAGAGGATATTCAAATTATGTGTTCCTAACTGATGCATGATTGGATATAAATTTAATGACACGCAAGGAGGAGAAGAAGATGAAAAGTAAGTCATTAAAAAAAGTGCTTGCAACGGCACTTGCACTGAGCCTTGTCATGGCTCCGGTGATGGGAGTGAACGCATCTACCAACAATAATGCTCCGTCCGAAGGATCCAGTACTTCCGTATCAACAGAAGTAGCCGCTACGATCCCCGAGACAAGCACAGTAAGCGTTGGCGGAAAAGTTTTGACTTCCACAGTAAAGGGAGCGTATATGTCCAAGACAATTCCCGGAACTGTAGTTGCAACCGATAAGGCGACCCTGGCAGCAGGCTACGGCCTGGCAGCAGGAGAGCAGCCTTATACAAGAGTATACGATATCAATGAAGCAAAGAGCCCTGCAGCAATGGCAAGCATCAATGCGGCTGCCGGAGCAGTTGGCGGTACCGTAATTGCTACCGTTAACGTAGAACTGGGCAAGCTTGCAGGCGGAAAATTTTCCCTGCTGGCACAGGACGGAGCGCCTATAACCATGGCATTCGGAATCCCGAAGAGCGCTGTTAAGGCAGGCTTCGCGTATGCTATGATCTGTGTACGTCCCGGCGGCGTTATTGAAGTGCTTCCCGACCTGGATGCAGATCCTAACACCGTAACTTTTAATACGACAGGCGGTCTTGGCGCATATGCAATGATTATGTATCCTGTAGCTTAATTTGACAGGATAACCATAAGAAAACAACAGGAAAGATGTCTGGGAGATGACCGGCAGGCGGCTGTCGGTTGTTTCCCAGTATTCTCGTAAGGGACGGGTATGTTACATAAGTGGAAAAAAAACAAAGCAGCTGTCTATCTGGTGCTGCTGATGCTTCTGTGTTTTTGCCTGTGCCAGTACGGGCTGCAGCGTATCTTTGGTTTTTCCCTGTTTCCGGATGAATTCGGATACTGGGCGCCGGCTGCAAAAATGCTGGGGTGGGACTGGTCGGAGGCTACCTCTCTCGGCTCCTATTATTCCTTCGGATACAGCCTGGTATTAGCCCCCATTCTCTATTTTGTTAAAGACTCTATTCTTGCCTACCGGACGGCGGTAGTTATAAATATGATTTTGATGTGCATCGGGCTTCTGCTGCTGTATAAGCTGATGCAGAAACTTTTTCCCGGAATGGAAAAAGAAAGGGCTGTGATAATCAGCGGGATTGCCGTGCTATACCCGCCCTGGATTTTTTATATGCAGATGACAATGACGGAAGGCCTGCTTCTGTTTTTATATATCCTGATATGTTATTTATTTGTCTGTTTCCTTGAAAAACCCCGCGCATTGACGGCTGTCGGGCTGTCGGCGGCGCTGGTATATATCTATTTCGTGCACATGAGAAGTATTGGAATGATTGCGGCAGGGAGCGTGACTTTGCTTTTGTGGGCTTTTGGCAATAAGGATTCCAAACTTCGTAAAAATGTACTATTGGCATTATTTCTGCTGTTTGCTTTCGTTTTAGTTGGGTTGGGAATAAAGGATGGCCTGATTGAAAAGCTTTATCATGGGGCCTCGGAGGAACTGCTTCAATACAATGACTATTCCGGACAGTGGGAAAAGCTTAAGGTTCTGGTGAGTATCAGCGGGATTAAGAATTTTCTGGCGGGCTGCGCCGGTAAAGCACTGTATCTGGGGCTGGCAACCTGTGGTCTTGCTTATTGGGGAATGTATCTCCTTATAACAAAAGTGGCTGATACCTTTCGGGATTGGAAAAAAGGAAACCTGGTAAAAAAAGATTATATCTGGTGTTTTATGCTTCTTGCGACTGCGGCACAGTTTATAGTTACAGTGATTTACACATTGGGCAGTGCGGATACGGGAAACAGCCGATTGGATTTATTTATACATGGAAGATACAGCGAATTGATTGTTCCCCTTCTTCTGGCACTGGGAATCAAGAAGGTCCTGGAAAGCCGGAGGCTGTGGCTTGGCACCGGCATAGCGATAGGAAGCACGGCGCTGTTTGCCGGGATTGCAACTTTTATTATCCATGCAAATGATACCGGCATGGACAATATCCATGGCTATTTTATGATAGGTATGAGTTATCTGCTCGAGGAAGAACACTTCCGGGCAATTCCTTTTTTATGGAAGGCCTGGGGAGCCGGGGTATGCCTGATGCTTTTACTGGCTCTGGTAATAACCGTATTTGGAAAAAGACAGGCGGAATGGATTCTGGCAGGTATGCTGTGTCTGCAGGCGGCGCTTGGGCTTCAGGCGGGCGAGCATTATGTTTATATCGGGAATTCCTATGGATATGGGGATATACAGATTGCGGACAAGCTGAAGGAAGCGATGGAGATGGATGATTCAGGCCGGATTATCCACATTTACGAAGGAGATAATCCTTACATACAACAGGTACAGTTCCGGATGAGAGAAATAAAAATTGAAATCTGGGATGCAGGGAAAACGGAAATCAGGCCGGAGGATATACGCGGGAACGATAAGCTTATCCTGGAAGCCGGCAGTGAATATAGAAAAATAATGGAAACACAATACGAAAGAAGCTGGGAAGCCGGGCATCTGTGTCTGTACTATAATTCCTGATTCGTGACGGATAGGAAAGAACGGACAGGAAGCGTCAGCAACGTACCATCGGAGAAAGCGGAGGCTGTTATGAAACTGATTATTCAAATCCCGTGTTATAACGAAGCGGAAACTCTGGAAGTAGCACTCAATGATCTGCCCAAAAAACTGGATGGAATTGATGCGATCGAGTATTTGATCATCAATGACGGAAGCCATGACGATACGGTGGAAGTGGCCCGGAAATGGGGCGTGCATCATGTAGTAAACTTTAAACAGAACAAGGGGCTGGCAAAAGGTTTTGTGGCCGGCCTGGACGGCTGCCTGAAATGCGGCGCCGACATCATCGTGAATACCGATGCCGATAACCAGTATTGCGGAGACGACATTGCGGTACTGATTAAACCCATTCTGGACGGGGAAGCGGATATGGTAATCGGAGAGAGGCCTATTGATGATACGGAGCATTTTTCCTTTGTAAAAAAGAAACTGCAGCATTTCGGAAGCTGGGTGGTGCGCAAAGCTTCCCATACGGAAATTCCCGATGCACCCAGCGGTTTCCGTGCCTTTTCACGGGAAGCCGCCATGCGCGTGAATGTGGTAAATGATTATACCTATACGTTGGAGACGATCGTACAGGCGGGCAGGGAAAAAATTGCCGTCACAAGCGTTCCCATCCGGACAAATGCGGAACTGCGTCCCTCCAGGTTATTCAAGAGTATCTGGGGCTATGTGAAAAAATCGGTGCTGACAATTTTGCGGGCCTATATGATGTACAAGCCGCTTATGTGCTTTACCCTGCTGTCGATTCCAAGCGTGCTGATCGGATTGGGGATTGGCGTGCGGTTTTTATATTTTCTTGCAAACGGTACGGGCAGCGGGCATATACAGTCCCTTATTCTGGCGTGTACCCTGATTATAATTGGATTTCTGACCTTTATGATAGGTCTGGTTGCGGATGTGATTGCGGCAAACAGGAAAATACTGCAGGATGTGCAGTATCATGTGAAACGGATGGAATATGACAGGGAAGCGCCGGTGAAAGAGGATAAGAAGAAGGACTTAACAACGGATATTCTTTATTTTAGCCCGGAACGCAGTGACGGGGCGGCAGTAAGGTAAGGAAAAAGGGAAGATAGAGCAGGATTGAGATTGCCTTTTAAACTACGGATTGATGCAGTATTGCAGGCAGGCCTGTGATATGCAAGAGGGATAAAAATGAGAAAAACCAGAGATATAGATAATTTCAGACAGAAAGCATTTCGTTTATTATTAGGATTATTACTTCTGCTTTTATGGGGCGGCTATATGTCTTTGCACGTGCGGGCGGAGGAAGCGGATGGATCACAGAATGCTAATGTCCAGGGGAATTTAATGGCAGCTGCAGTGGATACGATTGGCCGCGGACAGCCCTCGGAGAATGCAGCTTCCGTAGTGGAACTGCCGGTTGGGACCCATCTTTTTGTTGTGGGGGAAGAAACGGATGGCTGGTATGAAATTTATTACCAGGGGAAAACGGCATATGTACCTTCATCGGATTTGACGCTATCTGCGGCAGTGGATACGACGGCACTTGAACAGGAAATGCAGAAAATCGGGGAAGAGGACGGTGCATTTATTGAATCTTTGGAAATGCAGAGAAAAGCAATAACACGTTCAAAGGTTTGGAGAATCGTTATTATTGTTTTAATTGCTGCAGTGTTTGTGACAGGAGTGGTTTCCGCTTTGCGAAAACCAAAGAATGACGGAAAACCTGCAGGTATGAAGAAGAATACAGGAAAAATGAGATGAGAGAGAACATGGAAAATATAGTTCTTGTAGGGCCGGTATACCCGTATAAAGGAGGCATTTCCCATTATACAGGTCTGATGTACCGTGCACTTTCTAAGAAATATAAGGTTACCATGGTCTCTTACAAATTCCAGTATCCCAGGCTGCTTTATAAAAATAAGCAAAGAGATTATGATAACGACAGTTTTAAAATTGAGGGCACCAATTATTGGTTACATACGGCAAACCCAATAAACTGGTTTACAACAGCAGGAAAAATAAAAAAACAAAAACCGGATCTTGTGATTATTCAATGGTGGCATCCTTATTTTGCGCCATGCTACTGGAGCCTGGCGAAAGCCCTGGGAGGATTAAAAATTCTGTTTGTCTGCCATAACGTATTCCCGCATGAAAGATTCCCGTTGGACAGAATGCTGACGAGGATGGTCCTGAAGCAGGGAAATTATTTTATTGTACAATCGGGAACGGATGCCGGGGATTTGAAAAGTATTATGCCGGATGCCAGATATGAACAGACAGTTCATCCAACCTACAATGCCTTTAAGTTTGAAAACCTGTCTAAAAAAAGTCCAGGGAACTTTTAAAAAAATCCATGCAGGAAAAAGTACTTCTGTTTTTTGGTTTTGTAAGAGAGTATAAAGGGCTGCGGTATCTGATAGAAGCCATGCCTGAAATAAGCCGTAACATAGCAGATATTAAGTTAATGATTGTCGGTGATTTTGGAAGTGAAGAGAATAAAGAGGCGTATGTCAATTTAATAAAGGAAAATGAAGCAGAAGAATTTATCGATATTTATGATGGGTATATTCCTGACCGGGAGATAGAAAAATTTTTTGCTGCATGTGATTTAGTGGTACTGCCTTACGTTGATGCCACGCAAAGCGGGATAGTCCAGATTGCGTATGGGTTTGAGAAGCCTGTGGTGGTTACGGATGTGGGAGGACTGCCGGATGTGGTTGAGGACGGGAAAACAGGGTATGTGGTGGAAGCACGGAACCAGGGAGAATTGGCGGAGGCTGTAATTACATATTTTCAAGAGCAGAAGGAAACAGATTTTGAAAAAAATGTAAGGGATGAGGCTTATAGATTTTCCTGGGAGCGGATGACAGAGATAATAGAAAGACTTAGCAGATAGGTAGATAAAATGAACGTGGTAATAACAGGAGCAAATGGTTTTATTGGTTCATGGCTGATTAAAGAATTGATAAAAGAAAAAAAACATATGATCTATGCACTTGTCCGCAAAGGAAGCAATAGAAGTACGCTGCCAATAAGCAAACAACTATTTGTTTTGGAAGTAGATTATGCAGATACATGCCAGCTTGAAAATATATGTAAGGATAAAGATATCATTATTCACTTAATCGGACAGATGGGTCAATTTGGTGTGACAGAGAAAACCTATTATCAGGTTAATGTGGAGTTAACGAAGCTGCTGCTTGAAGTGAGCGAAAAGGCAGGAATAAAACAGTTTATTTT
This sequence comes from Eisenbergiella sp. OF01-20, assembly GCF_003478085.1. NCBI lineage: Bacteria > Bacillati > Bacillota > Clostridia > Lachnospirales > Lachnospiraceae > Eisenbergiella > Eisenbergiella sp. OF01-20. Next base: position 91,426 of record NZ_QUES01000003.1, read on the forward strand.
CTGCAGTACTCCAGGAGTACAGGGATTTGGCCACCGTCTGGCCAAGGAAGAGGAAGCATATGCGCCCAGAAATAAATATGAGGAAACAAAAGTATTAGCAGAGCAGTGTATTAAAACATTCTGTGAAAAATCTACCGTAACATACACAATTATAAGGCCGGATTTCGTATACGGCCCGGGGGACAGCAGAAGAGTAAAAATGTATAGGAGTATACAAAGGAAAAGATTTGTCCTTACAACGAATGGGAAATCTTATCTTCATCCTACCTATATATCAGATGTTACCCAAGGTTTTATAAAAGCAATCGGTAATCTTCAGGCAAGCAATCAAATATTCAACATTTCTGCAGCCAAAGATGTTATGGCTTCCGAGTATCTTAAAACCATAGCGGATAATGTGGGAAGCCAACTAATTCATATCAATATTGGATATAAACTTTCTTGTTTCCTTGCCGGTTTTGTGGAAACAGTATGTAAGAAATTAATGAAGAAAGAGGCTTTTATCTCAAAAAATAAAATAGATTTTCTTGCGTTGGATCATAGTACTTCAAATGAAAAAGCTATAAGTTTACTCGGCTATAACCCTCAGGTTTCTTTGCAGGATGGAATGAAAAGGACAATTCAATGGTGTAAAGATAATGAGTTAATGGATTAGGAGAAATATTACTTATGAAAAAAAGTGATTTGTTTACCGTACTAATGCCCTATATGGCTGGTTATCGATTTAACAGATGGTTTGGGTATTCCAAATTTAATCCTATGACACTTACCTATTCTGTTACAGCAGCATGTCAGTCACGATGTAAAACCTGCCAGATTGGTGAAATGTTCTGTCAGGATCCCACACGTTCTCAAAAGGATTTGAAACTTGATGAGATAGAAAAGATTTTTCAGACCATGAAACCGGTCTATTTTTTTAATATGAGCGGAGGCGAACCATTCCTCAGAAAGGATCTTCCTGAAATTGTGGAATTAGCCTGTAAGTATTTAAAACCTGAAGTGGTACATACTCCTACAAACGGTATACTGACGGACAGGATTGTAAAGAATACAGAAAAAATAATTCAGATTGTAAGAAACTATAATCCTGAGGTTCCTTTTACTGTAAAACCCTCTATAGATGGAATTGGAGAACTGCATGATGAAATAAGAGGCGTAAAAGGGAATTTTGATTGTCTTTTAAAGACTATTGAGGGGCTTAAAAAACTGGAGGATAAATACGATAATTTTCATCTTGAACTGGGAACGGTCATTTCCAATTTTAACATAGATCATCTTGACGAAATTGAGGATTTTGTTCATTCGTTAGGTGTGGAAAGCTACAGAAATGAAGTAGCGGAATGTCGTACCGAATTTTTTAATATAGGGGATGATATAACTCCTTCTGCGGAAGTTTATCAACGGCTGATTAAGGATTTTGCACGGAAGGTTGAAGAAAATATATCTTCAAAAAAGAATCTGGCAAAGATGACGGAGGCTCTGCGGGTTGTTTATTATGATATGGCCAGCCGGATATTAGAGGAACAAAGGCAGGTTATTCCTTGTTATGCCGGTGTTTCTAATGTGCATATTAATTATGATGGCGGGGTTTGGCCTTGTTGTGTATTGGGGTACGAGAAGGAAATGGGGAACCTGAGAGAATACGGATATGATTTTCAAAAACTTTGGCATTCTGATAAGGCAGATGAGGTTCGAAAATATATAAAAGGAAAGAATTGCGCCTGCCCATTGGCTAATCAGGCATATAGTAATGAATTGATGCATTTGCCGACTCTTTTTAAAGCTGGTATAAAAATGATACAGTTTAGTAACAAATAGAATGGGTTAATTTATTCAGGCATTTAAGACGCGGAGAGATTTATGAAATACAGAAAGTTTGCATACGGAAAGTATTATATTAGATTTATAGTATTTTTTGTATTTCTTATCAATATGGTATTTTCCTGTTTTGTGAAGGCACCTATCATTACTGATGAAAATGGAACGATGGCTAATGCTGCTTTTTTATCAGGGCTGTATGATTGGTCTGCTGCGTATAATAGTTCGATTTCAATGTATTGGGGATATGGCTATTCTATATTATGGATTCCTGTTTTTTATTTTATTAAAGATATATTTATTGTATACAGATTACTATGTATTTTTAATTCGATTATAATATCGATAATACCATATGTTATATATCGCATTCTGAAAGAGAATTTTAAAACATTATCCATAAAAGAAATTTGTGTTATTTCATTACTTTTAGGCTTGCTTCCTGTAAATTTCATTTTCTCTAAAAACACATGGAACGAACCGATGTTGTTATTGCTACAATGGTTGTTTGTTTTTTTGTTACTGAAAGCTAATCAATCCCAAAAAAGGTATAAGTATATATATAGTGCTATTTTAGGAGGGCTTTGTGCGTATTCTTGTACGGTACATGAAAGAGGAATTGTCTTTTTTATTGCAATTTTAATTGGCTCATTTTTTTATTATGTAATTAGAAAAAAGGTATGGGTTTCTGCCATTCCTTTCTTATTTAGTTTTTTGTTTGGATACAAAATTCATATAATTATAAAAAATATTATTATTAATAATTTAATAAAGGTAGATTCTTCAATAGCCAGAAATACGTCTGAGAGTTTATTTAGTAAAGACTTGCTTGTTATATTAAATCCTGAAAATTGGGGAGGTTTTATAACCGGAATATTTGGACAAGTTTATTATATTATTTATAGCAGTATGGGGCTTGTTATAATTGCTTTAATGTCGATTGTTTATATTATTTATAAGTCTATATGTAAACACAGGGAAATAGATAAAGCAAAAGATTGTTATGTTTGTTTAGCTATATACAGTGGTCTGCTATTTATAGGTACTTTGTTAATAAGCAGTATATTTTATTATAAAAGTTATATATCGGATACTGCAAGGGGGTTAGAGTATTATTTATATGGTAGATATAATGAAAGTGCAGTAGGTATTTTGTTATTATTAGCAATATTATCCTTGCTTTATGTTAAGCGCAATAAACCGGCTATGAGTAAACCAATTATTTTTATATCTTTATGTACTATGCTTTTAATAGGAATAATATCTATATTTGTACTTAAAAGAATATTAAATATAACAGACGTAGTATTTAATGAAGCAAATATATCTTTTTTCATACCCTTTACCCGTAAAGGATTTCTGGAAAAAGCTAAAATTTCCGATTTCATAATTATTAATATCGCTATATTCTTATTGTCTTTTTCTTTTTTTCTCATTTTTTATTATCCCCAAAAAATGAAAATCGGGATTGTTTTCTTGGTATGCTTATTTTTAATAATAGATTTAAGATATTTTCAAGAAAGTGTAATGGTAAGAAATAATAAGCAATATGAACAAATAGCAGGTCTTAAAGATTATTTAAGTAGTGACAGCACTTTATTAGATATTGAAAATATTTACTTGACTGATGTAAGTACCAGGACGTTAACAATACAATTTTTATTTCCTGAAAGTAACGTAACATTTTTGAATACTAAGACATACGGCTATGAACCGTTAAAAGACATCAAGGAAAATTCACTTATAATTTCTGGGTATGATGAGGAATTTGATAGATGGTTAAGTCAGTTCTATTTATTGGATTCTGTAGATGGATACTTTTTTTGGAGATATGGTGATTACAATGACCAATGGGGAAACTTAAAAGGGACAAGACGTAATACTGATCAAAAGAGTCTTTCTATTAATAATGCCTATCTTAAAGAAAATTCAAATTATAGTATTGTCGTTAATAATTATCAGAGTGGTGCAGCAGTTGATTATTCTGAAGGTTGTCTGGCTACTCAAACAGATATCTTTCTAAATAATAATGGTATAGTTTCGTTTAAGAACAGAAATTTTTTGGCACATAAATATTACTTGACTTTTTATGGAAACCATATGGATGAAGTTATTGTGGATTTTGAAACACATGAAGATACAGATATTAAAATTTCAGAAGAATGGAGAAATAAGACCAGTTATAAGATATGTGTTACCTTTGATAAAGAATATAAAAATGTCGAAATTAAATTAACGTCAAATAAAACGGATTTACCAGTTTCTTTTCAGAAATTAGTAATAGTTAATAAGGAATGATATGGAGTGCTTTATGAATAAAAAAGTTAAAATTTTTTTTGCAAACCATGCACAATTTGAAGCGCAATATACTAATTTAGGAGATTGGGCCATTTTTGAACAAATGATTGGTAAGCTTGGAAAATTTATTGAAGAAGGCAGGGTTGAAGTTTATGTTCCCACTTCAGATGTGAATTATACGAAAGAGCATTATCCTGTAATCCCATTTAAACGAGGGGGAATCACCGGTATTTTTTACACTTTAGCAATCATAATCAGAAGTGATATTGTTATTATAGGCGGAGGGGAGATCGTGCAGGATAAATCATCTATTGTCTATATCCCGTATCAATTAATTCGCCCATTTATTGCAAAATTGTTTGGGAAAAAATTATTCGGTTATGCCATAGGGGTTGGAAAAAAAGATGAAATAAGCAAATTCGGTCAGCTTATTTCACGTTTTGTTCTAAATATGTTTGATATAATTACAGTAAGAGATGAGAAATCATTAGATATTTTAAAAAGTTTTCTCAACGTGAATAAACCACAAATTTATTTGACAGCAGATCCTGCACTGAATTTACAAACAAATAAAGTTAATTTTGACTTTAAGAGAGAAGTAATTACAGTGAGTATTCGGAGTGTTTATCATCGCAACCATAATTTCCTTCCTTTTTCCATAAGAAAAAAATTAAAACTGGTATCAAAACAATATTATGAAGAGATAGAAATATTTAAAAATACAATTGCCCAGATTGTAACCAAGGTAGTCAATAAACATAAATATGAGATATTATTTCTAAATACATATACGGGTAAACAGATGTCTGCAGAAGATGATATTTTTACTAAGGATGTTATTAATAGGTTGCCAGAGGATGTACTCGGCTTTATACATGTAATTCCATCAAATTATACTCCTTCTCAAATCAAATATTGTTTAGGCCATTCTAAATTAATTATATCAGTACCGCTGCATCCCATTATTTTAGGGGCATCGGAAGAAGTCCCTTCTATAAGTTTATCTTATGCTTCAAAAACTGAGAGCTTTATGAATGAAATACATATGGATAATTATGTACATTCGGTAAAAAACTTGGGAGATAAACTTGATGAAAATAAATTATTGGATGATATAAATAAAATTTTGGAGAATTATAGCTTTTATAAAATGCATATTTCAGAAAAAATCTATGAATTAAAAAAAAGAGAGGAAATGAACTTACAATTGTTACTTGAATTAGCTGAAGTGGAAAAGGGGACAACATGTTAAAAGGATTATTTTTACATTCGGCAGCAAAAGTAATATTTGTATTGTGTACTTATATCATTCATTTATATTTAGGAAAAACATTATCTTCTTCTGAGTATGGTGTTATTGGAGTCGTTCTGAGTGTAATTACCCTAAACTATAATTTTTTATCTAATGGTGCAAGACAATCTGTTGCTAAAAATCTGGCATTAAAAGTTTATGATGAGCGAGATCTGGTTAATAAGAGTATTATAACACAAGGAATTATATCTATTATATTAATGCTGCTGAATTGGGCATTGGCAGGAACAATGGCACAATATTTAAATGCATCAAGTATGGCATATTATATTAAGGTTTCTGCGCTCATGATCCCTTTTACAGGTTTTTATTTTATTTTTGTTGGGATTGTAAACGGTTTAAAATTATTTGTTACAGAAGCAGCAATAGTATCTATTTATCCTATATTGAGAGTAACAGTAATTCCTTACGTCAAATTTGTTTTTTCAGATAGTGCATTAGGAACAGTGGCCGGTTTTTTTACCGCAGCGTTTATATGTTGTATTATCGGGGCTTTTATATTTATCCTAAAAATTATAAGAAATTTAAAAATTAATAGTAATAAAATTACGTTAATATCCTTTTTCAAGAGCATGGGCAGTTATTTAAGCTTTTTTACTTGTGTTACATTACTTTTAAATGTAGATATGTTATTTGTTAACGCTTTCGTGCAAGATGCCGATAGTATTGGATATTATACAGGGGCTGTTAATTTTGCAAAGGTTTCTTACTACTTATTGTCTGCTTTTTATATAGTAGTATTACCTGTTGTAACTACTTATTATTCTGTAGGAAAAATACATTTAGCGCAAAAGAAAATCAATACTTTATTAAATACAATTTTACTTGTTATATTACCCGTTGTTACCATTGTTGGTGCCTCTGCGGGTAATCTTTTAGCATCTTTTTATAAGCCTGAGTATAGAGTGGCTGATAATACTGCTCTATTACTAATGATATCTCAATTTTTAATAGGATTATTTGTTGTATGTAATATGTGTATTACAGCCACACAGGAGAAATTGTTTAGTGCTATTCTGGCTTTAATAACTGTCATTTTAGATTGTACACTCTGTTATTTTTTAATTCCGTTATTCGGCATTTTGGGTGCGGCACAGGCTTCTGCTATCAGTGGTCTTTTTGGATTTTTTATTACATTTTATAAACTTAATAAGATTTATGGCAGGTTCTATGATTTAACATCAGTAAAATTAATCATTTGTAATGTAATATATTTTGCTAATATTAAAATAATATCTTCTCTTTGGAAAATTGAAAATTTAGTATTGCTATTTATCTACTATATTATTGCCTATATACTTTTTATTTTCTTAATACAGGTATTAAAAGTAATAAATATTAAAAAACTTTTGTATGATGTTTCTCATGAAATTCTGTAAAAAGGTATTATAGATGATAAAAAATTTATTACTACAATTAAAAACAAATATTATATATCCAAATCCCGAACAAAAGATATATATAGCTGCTAAATGCTATGTTTGGATTATTTTTTTTATGTTTATATTACTTCCGGCAGATAACGGTATTAATAATAGCTATATAAATCAAGATTTTTTGTATGGTATTATGACCATTTTTCTAATTGTACTCTATTTATTTTTTATTATCACACAAAAGATCAGTTTAATAAAAAGTATAAATTATATTGATGTTTTTGTTTTTTTTCTGTTAATTATTATATGTGTTTTTCGTATAAAAAATTTCAATCATTACGTTTATAATTCAAGTATTAATTTGTATTTATGTATTATAGGAACTTATTATGTGATACGTATTTCGAAGTTAAAATATAAAGATTATTTAAATCTTTTTCTCATATCTTCTTTTATTTTATATTTAGTTATGTTTGCATACTATATTAGTGATGTTGAAATTATATTAGGAATACAAGATATGTTTAACCAGACAGAGGATACAGCATCATTGCTTATTTTATCAGCAGGTATTAGTTCAATTTTTTATTGTTCTAAAATAAATTTTACAAGAAGCAGATTTATTTAGTTCTAGCAGATTTTAGTTTTTTCATGATTTATATTATAAATGATATTGTTTCAATCTGCATAATAGGTGTTTTTCTATTAATTATTCCATTACTATTCCTTCCGACTATATCACTGGTAAAAAACAATTTAAATTTAATTTTTAACTTTTTATATATTTTTAGCTGTATAACTTTTATTAATTATATAGGAAAAATAAATAACTTTTTACAATTTAAACTTCAATATGGCATATATATGGATTTATTTTTATTGTTATTAGGAGTTGGTATATTTATTTATTGGAATAAAGTACCTAAAAATGCGAATCCTGATTATGTAATAATGAAGAAATTTAAAGATTACTATAAAATTGCATTATATGTTTCTGGAATTATTTTTGTTTCTTGTATAGTTATTGGATATCGTATACAAGAGATACCAGTAACTATGGGGATTCAAACATGTAAAGTTTTTGTTATTTCTTTAATCCAGTCTATTAATAAGAATGAGGGTATTATTGAACAGTTATTGAAGGATTGGGGATTAACAGGTGTAATACTGTGGATTTTTCTTATAGTTTTATTAATGGAATATATCAAAAAAAAGTGGAAAAAAGGAAATTTAAAAATCAAAAAACTGCTATTGCTTTCAGGATTGTTTGTTGTACAAAGTTTTTTTTATAAATTGCAATATACCAGTACACCTATATATGTAATGATAGTTGCATTTTCTATGACATCTAATTCTGATGATAATAAATAATTTCTTATAAACTGTTTTATAAGGAAGAAAGGTAATTAATAATGAGTATATATACTAAAGAGAAAAATGAAATTGTAGTTGTGGGTATTGGCTATGTAGGCCTCAGCAATGCTGTACTTTTAGCAGAATATAACAAAGTATATGCTGTAGACATTCAGACAGAGCGCATCAAAGCAGTAAATAACCGAAAGTCACCAATTATAGACAAAGAAATCGAAGAATACCTCACCCAAAAGCCCCTAAACCTAACAGCCACCACCAATGCCACTAAAGCCTACCAAGAAGCCGACTTCATCATCATCGCCACCCCCACCAACTACGACCCCATAAAAAACTACTTCGACACCTCCTCCGTAGAATCCGTCATCGAAGAAGTCCTCCAGGTCAACCGGAAAGCCACCATCATCATCAAATCCACCGTCCCGGTAGGCTACACCGAATCCGTCCGCCGAAAATACAACACCCGCAACATCCTCTTCAGCCCCGAATTCCTCCGGGAAGGCCATGCCCTCTATGACAACCTCTATCCCTCCCGCATCATCGTGGGAGCCCCGCAGGATGACGAGGAAATGGTACAAAAAGCCCACCAATTCATCTCCCTTTTAGAGGAAGGCGCCCTGAAAAAAGACATCCCCACTCTTGTTATAAACCCTACCGAAGCCGAGGCCGTTAAACTCTTCGCCAACACCTACTTAGCCCTGCGCGTCTGCTTCTTCAACGAGCTTGATACCTATGCGGAAGTCCATGGACTCAACACCAACCAGATCATACTTGGAGTAGGCCTCGACCCCAGAATAGGCAGCCATTACAACAACCCTTCCTTCGGTTACGGCGGCTACTGCCTTCCCAAGGACACCAAACAGCTCCTCGCCAACTACAAGGATGTCCCGGAAAACATTATAGAAGCAATCGTGGAATCCAACCGCACCCGTAAGGATTTCATTGCGGAACGTATCCTGGAAAAAGCGGGATTCTATGAAAACGGAGTCCAGAATACCAACGCAACAGGGGGCAGAAAAGTTACCATAGGCATCTTCCGCCTGACCATGAAAACCAATTCCGATAACTTCCGTCAAAGCTCCATCCAGGGCGTTATGAAACGTCTCAAGGCAAAAGGCGCCACGGTCATCATTTATGAACCCGCCCTGAAAGAAAAGGAGTTCTTCGGTTCCCGGGTATTGGAAGATTTCAAAGAATTTACGGATAATAGCGACTGCATCGTGGCGAACCGCTATTCCAATGAGCTGGCCGATGTATGGGACAAGGTATATACAAGGGATCTCTACCACCGGGATTAACCATCCACCAGTGTCCCGTTCTGTTTTCTTTGGTAAAAAACCACTCCATATTGCATATTTTTGATGAAAAAATCCCCATATTTGACTGGTCATCCTTTAAGGTTTCCGCTATGATATAATTGTAGTAAAGGGAGGATATCCTGTAACAGCCCGGCTATCCGGCCTGTCAGGATATAACCTCCGGACGGTTACATACAGGAGGGTTAAGCAATGGAAGGAACTATGAAAACAGCGGTTATGACGGGAATATCCCAGGTGGAAATCATGCAGCGTCCTATTCCGGTGCCTGCCGATAACGAGGTACTGGTAAAGGTGGAATATGTAGGTATCTGCGGATCCGATCTTCATTATTACGAATCGGGAAGGATCGGGAATTTCATCGTGGAGCCGCCTTTTGTATTGGGACATGAAGCAGGCGGGACCGTAGTGGAGGTCGGTGCCGGGGTTACGAATCTGAAGGCAGGGGACAGGGTGGCTCTGGAGCCGGGAAAGACCTGCGGACATTGTGAGCATTGCAAAGGAGGGAAATATAATCTGTGTGAGGATGTGATTTTCTTTGCCACACCTCCCGTAGACGGTGTATTTCAGGAATATGTGGCACATGAGGCGGGACTGTGCTTCAAACTGCCGGACAATATGAGTACGATGGAAGGGGCGCTCATTGAACCCCTTGCTGTGGGGATGCATGCGGCGAACCAGGGCGGCGCCCATTTGGGGCAGACTGCGGTGGTGACGGGAGCCGGCTGTATCGGATTATGTACTTTGTTATCCCTGCGGGCCATGGGTGTTTCCAAAATCATTGTGGTGGATATCATGCAGAAGCGTCTGGATAAGGCGCTGGAGCTGGGCGCCGATTATGTGATTAACGGAAAGGAAGAAGATACGGTGGCCCGTATCCGGGAACTTACAGGAGGCCATGGCGCTGATCTGGGAATTGAGACGGCAGGAAGCCAGATCACGGCCGGGCAGTTGATCCGGGCGGCTAAAAAAGGAGCCACCATCGTATTTGTGGGTTACAGTGCATCCGGCGAAATGACCCTTCCGATAGGGATGGCACTGGATAAAGAACTGACCTTCAAAACCGTGTTCCGTTACAGGAATATCTATCCCATGGCGATTGAAGCAGTTGCCGGCGGCCGTATCAATATTAAGAATATCGTGACGGACTATTTTGAACTGGATGATATTAAAAATGCGCTGGATTCCTGTGTAAATAACAAAGCGGATATCGTAAAAGGGGTAATTAAGGTCTGCTGATTTGTAATTGCCGGCTTTGCAGAAGAGAAAAAAACGATAGAAATGGGACGGTCCCGGTAGATGACTCCCCCCTCAGGGAGAGCATATCACAGGGACCGTCCCTCTATTTATGCTGTCAACCTTCTGCTTTTTCATTTCTGAATAAAAAGCGTTCTTCAAACTTTGCTCCAGATCAAAATAGCGCAGGTTGTCCGTATTGTACTGGGCGGTGTAAAAACCCACAGGAGTCTGCGGCAGGGGAAACACACCCATGCCGGAAAAATCCTTGCCCTGAACGGGTTCAAAGGACATGTCCCGGATAACAGGTTCATCTTCAATCAGCAAATCGCCCAGGCTTCGGTCATAAAGCCGGTTAAAAATACGGAAGCGTTTCATCGTAAGGCTTACCAGGGCGTAGCCGGAGAGCCGGGATTCGCAGATTCACCGGTATTATTCCATTATCCACTCTTCGTTTTTCCTGTCCTTTATCAGTAATATCTTTCCCCCGCAGTACTATATAGTTTCATGAAAATATGTTATCCGTCCATGAATCATTGCGGCATATTCAGTGACGTAATTATAGGGATATTTCAGCGAAGATTAATTTCCGCCCGGCCTTGACTCCCATGTACAAAAAGGCTATGATAAGTATATAGACATAAGGAAAACCGTGGTTCCCGTAAACAATATTTCGCATGGAGAAAAGAGGTTGAGGATTATGATGGGAACGATTTTTATTTTATTGGATGCTGTTTTTCTTTTGTTGCTTTTTGCCTACCTGGTGAGGAATACCGAAGCGGGAAAAGGCTTTTGGAGTAAGGCATATCACATGCTTTTGCTAGGGTGGCTGAAGGTGGATATCGCCATGGCCCAGGGGATGGAGTATGTGCATATCAGCCTTTCCCATATATGCAAAGGGTATCATTATACCACGGCAGGAGCGGAGCGTATCCGCCGCAAGGAACAGCATCTGCGGGAATTCCGTCAGGAGCAGAAGGGCCAAGCCGAGGTTTACCGGAAAAGGGAAAAATATAACAGGAAGATTCCTGAATAAGCATAGCGGGGTTCCCCGTGTGTTATAAAAAGATAAGAAAAAAGGAACAGCAGTCCGTGAGAATATCCGGATCCTGCTGTTCCTTTCTTTTTACAGGCAATATTTTCTAAACCATGGCAAAGCAGTAAATAACTGCAATTATAATGCCGAGGATGGCTCCCGCCAGAACCTGTATCGGAGTATGGCCTACAAATTCCTTCAGCTTTTCTTCATAGGACAGGGGACTGCCCATATTGCGGAAAAAAGAACTCATTTCGTTAATAACCTGAGCTTGGATTCCGGTTTCGCGCCGCACCCCGCGGGCGTCATACATGACAATGATCGCCAGAATGGCCGAAACGGCAAATTGAAAGCTGCCGCCGCCGTATCGGATGCCAGCCGCTGTAGCCAGGGCACATACGGTGGCGGAATGGGAGCTGGGCATACCGCCGCTTCCCACAAGGCGTTCGGCATCGAAGCTTTTGTTGATAAATGCGTAAATAATAGTTTTCAATATCTGTGCAACGAGCCAGCCGGTAGCCGCGGCCATAAATACCACATTCGAAACCAGTGCATGTAAAAATCCCATAAAAATCTCCATTCCGTTAAAACATATTAGATACCGGCATTAGCCGTAACTATGCACATTTTACCTTTTTTCGACAAGAATTGCAACTGACGGTTTAAATCGGGGGGAGATACGCTGCCGTTCGGCCGTCCTCAGGGCGAAAGAAAGGGTTGATTGCTCCTGGGCAAAATGATACCATATAAACAAAAAGGAAAAGGGGTAAGGGTATGAAACAATTAAATGAAAAGGTAGCTATTGTTACCGGCGCGGGCCAGGGAATAGGACAGGGGATTGCGCTTTGTCTGGGGAAAAGAGGCGTAAAGGTTGTATGTGTGGGACGCCGTCCCGAACCCATTGAGGCTACAGCCAAGGAAATCCGTGATTTGGGAGGGGAAAGCTTCGCCATGACCTGTGATACCGCAGATCGGGACAGGGTAAAGGAAGTGGTCGCAAAAACGGTGGAAACCTACAAAACGGTGGATGTCATGATCAATAACGCACAGAGTCTGCCGGGAAGTGCGCCGGTGGAGGAGGTCACCTACGAAATGATGTATACCGCCTGGTCTACGGGAACCCTGGGCTCCCTGAATTTTATGCAGGAGTGCTTCCCTTATATGAAGGAACAGGGGGAAGGAAGAGTGATCAATTTTGCTTCCGCAACAGGGATGTTCGGTTACGCAGGGAACCTGGCCTATGGCTGCAATAAGGAAGCGATCCGCGGACTGACCAAAATTGCCGCAAAAGAGTGGGGAAAATACGGAATCTGCGTGAACTGTGTGCTTCCCGGTGCAGAGTCACCGGCTGCAAAAATCTGGGCGGAAAAATTCCCGGAGAAATATGCGGAGATTCTGGAGCAGCAGCCCATGAAGCGTCTGGGGGATGCGGAAAAAGATATCGCCCCCGTTATCGCTTTCCTCAGCGGCCCGGACAGCTGCTATTATTCCGGACAATGTCTGTTGGTAGACGGCGCATATTCTATAATGCCGTAATCGGCCGAAAAGGAAATGACCCACAGGGAAGGCTGCCCTGTGGGTTTTCTTTTTGCCCGGAAGGGTGTAGAGAGTTGCAGCAGATTATGCTATGATAAAAATAATATCTTGAAAGAAAGCGGCAGTAAGGAACGGCCGCGGAAGTTTCTGAAGAAGCAGGGAGGGGAGCTTACGGAAACGGAAAAGAAAAAAACGTGGAGTCTGAACCGTATGGTGGTCCTTATCATGATGGCAGGATATGCGGCGTTGCTCATCCTGCTGTCTTGTATGGATTATTATCTGGTTGCGGATTATCAGAACCGGGGCAGAGAGCGGGAAATGGGGCTTTTGTCGGAGGCTGCGGAATATGTGGAGAAAGCGGCCAAGGATCTGGACGAGATTCTTTATGACATTTACGCCAAAAATAAGAATTTCGAAGCGCTTACTGTTTTGCAGGAGGAAACGGAAGAATACAGCAATGCTTATGAGCTTTTTGACGCCATGAAAAGCAGGCTGTTCCTGCAGGAAAATATGCATGGGGTTTATATTTTTTACGGGGCCTTCCAGAAGAGTCTGTTCCAGTGTGATAAGGAGATCATATCTTTTGACTCCCAGATGGAAATCAAGGACAGGCTCACGGTCCTGCTGAGCCAGTCCAAAAACGGAGGAGACTGGCAGACTGTGGTTACGGCAGACGGCGTTTTCCGTACGCTCACCTATAAGAGGGGAAACGTGGCGGTATGCGGCGTTTTCAGCATGAACGGCAGGTTGGATGAGTTGGAGCGCACCGCAGGGGACGGGGCCGGCGTATCTATTGTTGAAGAGGGAATGCTGTACCATGCGGAGGGAAAAGAGGATACGCTTGGAATAGCCGCGCAGACGAAGAACCAGGAAAAGTCCTTCCGCTATTGGAAGGATAACCGGTACGTATACGGCCGCAGGATTGAGAACAGCAGTATGTGGCTGTGTATGAGCATCCCGTGCAGGCTGTGGACCTATATGAATGTGCCTCAGCTGTTATTGCTCATCGTTACGTTGTTTTCTGTTCTGGCGGTATACTGGCTCTACCGGTTTATCCGCCGGGAGTTGGTATGGCCTCTCCGGGATCTGACGGAAACCATGAACCGGATCCGGCAGGGAGAATGGAATGCCCGCACCGGATCCCGCGGCCATCTGAAGGAAATCCAGGAGGTTGGTGAAACATTGACGGCTATGGTATCGGAAATTGAAAAGCAGAAAATGCGTTCTTATGAAGAAACCATAGAAAAGCAGAAGGCGCAGATGCAGTATCTCCAGCTTCAGCTGAAGCCCCATTTTTACCTGAACGGACTGAAAACCTTAAATGCGCTTACGCTGGCAAAGGACTGGGAGAAATCCCAGGAGCTGATCCTGCATATCTCCGAGCATCTGCGCTACCTTCTGCAGACGGAACGGGAGCTGGTAACGCTGGGAGCGGAACTGAACTATGTGCGCAATTATATAGAGCTGCAGAAATCCATGACAGGGCGCCCTGTAGTCTGCGGGATCCGGGAAGAGGAAGGGACGGCGGATTATCTTGTGCCCACCCTGTGTGTGCAGACCTTTGTGGAGAACAGCGTGAAATATGCCAAGCTGGGTGCGCCGGGACGGGAGCTTGCTATCCGGGTATGCGTACAGCAGCTGCTGACGGAGGATGGGATTTATCTGGATATTATGGTGTCGGATAACGGCGGCGGTTATCCGGATAACATCCTGGAGGAAATCAACGCGGATACCCGGAAGGGGACGCGCAGCGTGGGGATCCATAATCTGAAAAGAAGATGTGCTCTTATATATGAAGGAAAAGCGGAATATAATTTCTATAACGGCGGCGGGGCTGTGAGCGAACTGATTGTGCCGGTAATCAATCCGGACAGGCAGGGGATAAGGGGAGAAACGGATGAATGTATTGATAGTTGATGATCAGAAAGCGATTGTGGAAAGCTTAAGGGACGGCATCCGGTGGAAGGATTTGGGCGTGGAGAAGGTATATACGGCCTGCAGTGCAAGGGAGGCCAAGCTGGTGTTGGTGAATTTTCCTGTGGATGTGATGTTGAGCGATATTGAAATGCCGGAGGAGGACGGTTTGGAGCTGTGCCAGTGGGCGAAAGAAAGCCTTCCCTCCCTGGAATGCATTTTTCTGACTTCCCATGCCGATTTTTCTTATGCAAGGGAGGCTATCCGTCTGGGAAGCTTTGATTACATCCTTCAGCCGGTACGGTATGAAGAGGTGGAGGCGGTGCTGCGTAAGGCGGAGGGGAAAATACGGGAAAACCAGAGTGTCAGGCAGCTTCAGAACACAAGAAAGCTGGTGGTGGAACAGCGGGATACCATTCTGGAAGCGTTATGCATGAAGCTGCGTCAGGGGAAGGAGGCGGATGCGGAACAGATTTTCAGCACGCTGGCGGAGCTGCTGCAGCCTGATTTTAAAGAAGCCGCTTTTTATCCGGCCGCGGTCCGTATTACCAAATGGAACCGGGTAACCAATACCTGGGATGAAAAGCTGGTACGTCTGGTTATCCGGAATGTGCTGGAAGAACTGTTTGCCCCGGCTCATGGTGTGACCTGCATATCCTCCATGCAGGAGGGTGGTTTCGGGCTTCTGGTTGCGGTGGAGGACAGCCTGTCCGATGAAGGGAAATGGGATGTCGGCCTTCGGGATTTTTATGATTTTATAGAAGCCCAGATGGATTTTTCCATAGCGGTATATATGGGAACAAAGCTGCCGTTTACCGGCGAAGGGAAGCCGGGGCCGGCTATCGGCGGGAGGCTTTGGTTTCTTGCCGGCGCGGGGGAGGTGTTGAACCCGTCCGGAAAAAGCGGCATTTTCAGGCTGGCCGATATAGCCGGCGGGAAGCAGGAAAAGGACGGTGCGGAGGATGAGCCGGTTCAAAGGGCTGTGGCATATATCAAAGCCAATCTGAACAAGAATATATCACGCACCGATGTGGCCGAACTGGTGCATCTGAATGAGGAGTATTTTTCACGCCTGTTTAAACAGCAGACAGGGGAAACCTTCAAGGATTATGTCCTGCTGGAAAAGATGAATATGGCAAAGACGCTCCTGGAACACTCCCGGCTGTCCATCAGTATTGTGGCATCCAAGGTGGGCTACGATAACTTTTCCCATTTTTCCAGAATGTTTAAAAAAATCACGGATATGACGCCTCAGGAATACCGGAAGGAAAAACGGATGCTTTAAAGGAGAATGGGACATACTGCTATTATATTTGTCGGAAAGAAGGAAAGAGGAGATGACATTTGATGCAGTATATTATGAGCCGGACAGTTTGGAGTATCCCCTGGGGCGGCAGCTGAAGGAACAGTTTTCCGGCCTTCCCTGGATTCCTGTCGAGAGCCATAATTCCATAAAGGAAATGCAGGAAAAGCCGAATTCGGAGTTCGGGCATATGAAAAGGAATCTGATTATAGGGACCAGAAAAACACATAAGTATGTGGAAAACCATAAGGTGTCGGATTATCTGGTGCCCTTTACCTCTTCCGGCTGTACCGCCATGTGCCTGTATTGCTATTTGGTCTGTAACTATAATAAATGCGCCTATCTCAGACTTTTTGTAAACCGGGAACAGATGATGGACCGGCTGCTGAAACGTTCCCTGAAAGAACCCGGGCGGACTTATGAAATCGGGAGCAACAGCGATCTGGTTCTGGAAAATACCATAACCGATAATCTGTTATATACGATTCCCCGTTTTGCCAGGGAGGGAAACGGCTCCCTGACTTTCCCCACTAAATTCAAGATGGTGGATCCCCTGCTTTCCCTGGATCATCAAGGGAAAGTGATCTTCCGTATGAGCGTGAATCCCCAGCCGGTAATCAGCCGGATGGAGCTGGGAACCTCCTCCCTGAAGGAACGGATCCGTGCGGTTAACCGGATGTGTGAGGCGGGTTATCCCTGCGGGCTGCTCATAGCGCCGGTGATATTGACGGACGGCTGGAAGGAGCAGTACCGGGGGCTTCTGGAGGAACTGGAGGAAGGGCTTTCTGTTAAAATGAAAAAAAGCATGTTTTTGGAAATCATTCTCATGACATACAGCTATGTCCACCGGGCTATTAACGAAGAGGCTTTTCCCATGGCCCCGGATTTGTATGATAAAGAGCTGATGACAGGAAGAGGCAGGGGCAGATATTGCTACCGTCCCGAGGTGCGGGCGGAGGCGGAGGCTTTTTTGCGGGAAGAAATCAAAAGGATTCTGGGAAGCACGCCGATTTTGTACATCAGTTGAGAAAGATTATCGCTAAGAAGATCCTGCCGCTCTTGTGCTGCAGGGAATATATGATTATAATAGGGTTTGAACAAATCATACTAAAATAGTAGGATATGTTCAAACCCTTTTTATACCTGCCGCAGGCAGCAGGTATTTGACATGAAAACAAAAATGCAGGTTTGGGTTATTTTAACAGCAATCAGGAAAGGATGCGCCAACGTGCGCAGAGAGGAGAAAAGATGATAAATATTCAGAAAGCGGCGATTATCGGATGCGGTTTTGTTGGGGCTTCTTCCGCATTCAGCCTGATACACAAGGGATTATTTTCAGAATTGGTATTGCTTGACGCCAATCATAAGAAAGCGGAGGGGGAGGCCATGGATTTGAGCCACGGGCGTCCGTTTGTCAAGCCGGTTAAAATATATGCGGGGAGTTATGACGATATCAGCGACTGCTCCCTGATAATCATTACGGCGGGGGCAAACCAGAAGCCGGGGGAAACCAGGCTGGATCTGGTGCATAAGAATGTGGCTATTTTAAAATCCATTATACCGGAAATCACGGGCAGAGGTTTTGAAGGAATTTTAATGATCGTGGCGAACCCGGTGGATATCCTTACCTATGCGGCCCTGAAAATTTCCAGGTTTCCGAAGGAACGGGTTATAGGGAGCGGTACGGTGCTGGATACGGCCCGGTTCCGGTATCTGCTCAGTGAACATCTGCAGGTGGACAGCCGCAGTGTCCATGCATTTATTATCGGAGAACACGGCGACAGCGAACTGGCTGTCTGGAGCGGGGCCAATGTCTCGGGAATTGATATCAACAGCTTTTGTGAGCTGAGAGGATATTATGATCATATGGAGTCCATGGAGAAAATTTACCGGAATGTCCGTGACAGCGCATACGATATCATCGAACGCAAGGGGGCTACCTATTACGGTGTGGCTATGGCCGTCAGCCGGATAACAGAAAGCATTATCCGCAATGAACATTCCGTTATGCCGGTATCCAGTTTTATTGACGGGCCATACGGGCTGACGGATATCTGCCTCAGCGTACCTACCATAGTCGGACAGAACGGGGCGGAAAAGGTTCTGGAGATCCCTTTGGACAGTAAAGAAAAGGAACAGTTATGTGAATCGGCAGGGGAACTGAAAAGAGTGATTGCCGGCCTGAATCTTTAAAATAATAATTATTCTTATTATTGATTCTTGAAAAACTGTCCCATGCATGGTACAATGCAATTGGTTAGAATAAACTAACTAATTGCGTTAATACGATTGACAGACAGGAGGAAAACAAGATGTCTTTGATTAATAAGGAAATTGATGAATTTGCAGTACAGGCTTATGTGAACGTGATCCGTGGCGGAGAAAGCCCTGTCACACGAAAAAATCGATGTGAAATTCCATACGGAAATCGTGGAGGCCGGAGGGGAAGAGATGGTCACCTATGCCAGCTTCCGGGACAATAATACCGGAAAGGAGTGGGAGGTATCTGCCGAAAAGGACGGCCCCTTCGGTATTTTTGTTTTTGCCGGATATGTCCCTGATACGGGCTGGATTCTCCGGGCCGTTGCCAGGGATAAGCAGGGGTACCTGATTACGGATGAAAATCACAGAACCAGCCTGGAAGGGGTATATGCGGCCGGGGATGTATGTATCAAAAATCTCCGCCAGGTGGTGACTGCCGTCTCAGACGGGGCCATGGCAGCAACGGCTCTGGAAAAATATCTGGGCGAGCTTCACCGGCGGCTGGGAATCCCGGAACGGGACAGCCAAAAGCCGGTAAAAACCCAAAAGGCGGAACCGGGACACGAACGAGAGAAGAATACGGGATTCATCAGTCCGGCAATTCGGGAGCAGCTGGAAGGGATTTTTGCACGGTTCGCATCCCCCGTTATCGTGAAAACCCGTCTGGATGACAGCCCGCTTTCGGGTGAGATAACAGGCTTTTTAGGAGAGCTTGCCGCCGTAACGGACAAAGTAATATGGAAAACGGAGAGGGAGCCGGTTCCCGGGGAGCAGAACCGGGAAGAAGATGCCGGCGGGCTTCTGCCTTCCATTGATTTGTACCGGGAGGACGGCAGCTTCAGCGGCATAAGGTTCCACGGCGTTCCCGGCGGCCATGAATTCAACTCGTTTATCATTGCCCTGTATAACGTGGCAGGGCCGGGGCAGGAGGCGGATCCCGGGCTGATAAGCCGGCTGCAGCAGCTGAAGGAAAAGGTAAATGTTAAGGTACTGGTATCCCTGTCCTGTACCATGTGCCCGGAAACCGTCATGGCCGCACAGAAGGCCGCTGCGGTATCGCCGTTGGTGAGTGCGGAAATGTTCGACTTGATGCATTATCCGGAATTGAAGAATCAATATAAGGTGATGAGCGTACCATGTATCGTGGTGAATGACGATAAGGTCTATTTCGGTAAAAAAGGGCTGCCGCAGATCACGGATCTTCTGACCGGTGTTTCCTGAGAAATTATATCGGCCCGCGGCCCGGCCTTATGTGGGCGGCTTACCGGAAAAGGAAGGGCGGGAAGTATTCCGCAGGAAAGGAAAAAGAATGGAAAAACGATTTTTAGAAATTGAAAAAGTTACCGGCCGGGAGATTATTGATTCCAGAGGAAATCCCACCGTAGAGGCGGAGGTGGTTCTGGCCGGCGGGATTGTGGGCAGAGGAACCGCGCCAAGCGGCGCGTCCACCGGGGAATTCGAGGCATTGGAGCTGCGTGACGGCGACAAAACCCGTTTCGGAGGGAAAGGCGTAAGCAAAGCGGTACATAATATCGATACGGTAATAAACGATACGATAAAAGGCATGGATGCCTCCGATATCTATGCAGTGGACGGCGCCATGCAAAAAGCGGACGGAACCAAAGATAAATCCGCGCTGGGAGCCAATGCCATACTTGCCGTATCCATCGCCTGCGCCAGAGCGGCAAGTCTTGCCCTGCACATTCCCCTCTACCGTTTTCTGGGAGGGGTGAATGCCAACCGGCTTCCGGTGCCTATGATGAATATTTTAAATGGAGGAGCCCATGCGGCAAATACTGTGGATGTACAGGAGTTTATGATTATGCCTGCAGGCGCGGACAGCTTTCGGGAAGGGCTGCGCTGGTGTACGGAGGTGTTCCACGCGCTGGCGGCCCTGCTGAAAGCGAGAGGGCTTGCCACCTCCGTAGGTGACGAAGGCGGTTTTGCCCCGGATCTTTCCAGTGATGAGGAAGCAATCCAGGTCATCCTCGAGGCTGTGGAAAAAGCGGGATATGAGCCGGGTAAGGATTTTGTCCTGGCTATGGACGCGGCTTCCAGCGAATGGAAGGGAGAGAGAAAAGGCGAGTATCTGCTTCCCAAATGCGGAAAGAAATTTACCTCTGCGCAGCTTGTGGGGCATTGGAAGGCCCTCTGCGATAAATATCCCATTTATTCCATTGAGGACGGTCTGGACGAAGAGGACTGGGAAGGCTGGCAGATGCTGACCAGGGAGCTGGGAGACAGGGTACAGCTGGTGGGAGACGATCTGTTTGTCACCAACACCGAACGTCTGGCAAAAGGGATTTCCCTTGGCTGCGGCAATTCCATTCTGATTAAGCTGAACCAGATCGGAACGGTTTCCGAAACGCTGGAAGCGATCAAGATGGCCCATAACGCGGGATATACTGCGATTTCATCCCACCGCTCCGGCGAAACGGAGGATACCACAATCGCGGATTTGGCTGTTGCGCTGAATACCTGCCAGATCAAAACCGGAGCGCCCAGCAGAACGGAGCGTGTGGCAAAGTATAACCAGCTTCTCCGGATAGAAGAAGAGCTGGGCGCGGGAGGCGTTTATCCGGGATGGAATGCATTTCATATTAAAAAATAATTCTTTACATAAGAATACATGCGGGCCTGCGGATATGCAGGCCTTTTTTATGAGAATAGTATCAAAGTATGGTGTAAGTGGCCTGTCGGCCTTCGGTATTCTGCAACCCGAACGGTACGCAGACAAGCCGCTACCGGGTGGAAAGTGAACTGGAGAAGTTGGAGAAGAGGATGACAGAGGATGGCATACTGGTGGGGCATTCCAATACCAGCATGACAATGGATTTGTATTCTCCTGTGTTGGGAGATGAAAAGGAGCAGGAAACGCTTTTAATGGAAGATTTATTTCTTGAAAATGTTGCAATGTGAACGCAGAGGTGCTATTATAATGATATTAAAGGTGCTACCGATAGACGGTTGCCCCTCCAATTAATTAGTTAAAAATAACCGCTTAGTTTTCGAGGCTAGGGCGGTTATTTTTTGTGTGAAATCTTGTAAACAAGACCAACAACAGCAACGATTAATAATCCAAATTGAAACAATTCATCATATGTAACCATGGCCATCCCTCCTTTCGCGCTGACAAAAAGTCAGTGCATGATTGGAGGGCAAGCCCTCCAACGAAGAAGGGCAACCGCCTACCGTGTAGGGTAGCACCATGGTTATTATAGCAGAGAAATGTGACGATAACAAGTGCATTTGTGGATGATTGAAAAAAGATATCCGGACCGGAGGAAGTTAAGGTGACTCAAATTTTGACTCGACTGCGGGTCAAAATAGATAGAACCAAATAGAACTATACCTTGATAAGTTTTGTTACAGGAGAGCATAATCGTGTTCCGTATTCCTGCAGCAAATCAAGATACGCAATTATTTTAGTAAGGTTTATACGGCTGTTCTTATTTGTAATTGCCTGCGTTCTCAGAGCTTTCATGTAAGAATTCAAAAAATGAGTGAAATAAAAAAGATGAGAGTTGTTACATAAGATAAAATCAGTAGAATCTGCCTTCTACCTGTATATAATCATATTCTATTTTGTTTATCGTTTTCCACTATTTAAGAAATGCTTATTTAACAATTTCTTTCCCTGTATTTTAACGGTGACATTCCGGTTTCCTTCCGGAAGGATTCATAGAAATGGGAAGTGCCCGAATAGCCCAGTTCTTCTGCAATCGCGGTCACGCTTTTGTCGGTGCCGGTCAGCAGCTGTTTAGCCTGGTCCAGGCGGTAGCTTCCCGCCAGCCGCAGAAGGCTGGAGCCGGTACGCCGTTTTACAATCTGATTCAGATATTCCGCATTATAATGCAGGGCTTCCGAAAGCCGGGAACGGGAAATATGCCCGTGGGTCTCCTCCAGAAAATTCGTGATCCGGGCGAACAGAAAGTCCTCATTGCTGGAATCCAGGCGCATGAAATTACAGTGGAATTTGTTTTTATCTTCCAGTGTGTAGATTAAACGTAACAGCAGGCCGCGCAGAAAGTAGGAACCCCCCGGTTTATTATCAAGCAGCAGCTGCTGCATCTGATCGATAAGGGTTTCGGCCGGATTGTCTGAAGAGCTGGATAAAGAATACAGAGTGGGGGAAAATTCCAGGTAATTACGGGCAAAGCGTTCCTCCCCCTGGAGGTTGGAATGAAGGAATTCATGAATGAGGCCTCCCGGGGGAGTGAGGCGGGGGCTTACATCAAAGAGCACATCTTTTTCGGCTAAATCCATAATATACTCGGCATGAAAGTTAATGAATACCACGCTGCAATGCGGCCCCGGTATATCCGTGTGCCTCGTATTCCGGTTAAGCAGACAGGCATCCCCTTTCTTATAAGTATAGGAAATCCGTTCTATTTTATTGGTCAGCTCCCCTTCCAGGACATACATCAGTTCAAAATGGTCATGCTGGTGGGATACCGCATTGTCAGGCAAATAAGCAGAACTCATGGAGCCGGGATAAAAGGCGGCATGAAGCAGCTTACCCGTTTTTTTATCCCTGATTTTATAAAACATGGTTAGAGGAGTTATGATGGTCATGCGGTCGGAAGAAGCCGTCCAGTTGTTCCGTACAAGCATCCGGCCTGCCGGCGCAGGGATTTTCTGATTTTTCATGTATTCTCCTGTACTAATTTCATTGTGTATGGATTCCGGGTGTCTCCGGGTGTAAATCCGGCGACTATAGCCCGGCGGCACTGGTACTCCATCCCCAGGCCGCAAAAAAGCAACTTGGTTTTAGGCGTATCTGATAGCCGGAAAACGGATATTGGTTGTTTAGAAACCTTCTTCCGTTATTATATAATACCCATACGGAGAAAACAATCAAGGAACGCAGGAAACCGGGGAAGGGGCAGGACACAGGAGCGCCGGAAGGGAAATCCCGGGACTGCAGAAAGGGATGGAAAAAATGGCCAATTGGATATGGTATCCGGGAGATTTTGAGATTTATCATGGGATGCGCCAGAACTTTGACAGGGAGGAACGGGGCTTTTTCTGGCCTGCCTACTGGCATATTGCGGACTGCCGCCACCATGTGGTATTTCATGGGAAGTTTACGCCGGAAAAGGAAACGGTTTTCCGGGTGACGGCAAAAGGGGAGGGGCATGTGCTTCTTAAAAGTAAGGCCGAAGCGCCGGAAGGGTTCCCTGCGGATCAGGTATTTTATCAGGAGAAAAAATACAGGATAGGGGAATGGATTTCCTGCCCGGCAAAAGAAGTAAGGATTGATGTGGTATTGGGAAACCGGACAGGGCTTCCCTGTATTTATGTGGAAGGAGAAACGGTTTTTTCGGGAAAGGAGTGGACCGTTTCCGACTTTGTACAACCGGCTGTCCCTGCGGGGCTAAACGGGATGTATGAAAACAGGGAGCAGGATCCCCAGGAATTTGATTACACCTGTGAAATCTGCCGGCCGGCGGCGGAAGAAAAAATAAACGGGGGTATCCTTTATGATTTCGGCAGAGAGCTTACGGCGGATACCCTGCTTCATATTAATGGGGCTATAAGGCCGCAAACCGTGACGCTGTGTTACGGGGAATCCCGGGCGGAAGCGCTGGACACGGAGTGGTGTTACCTGAAGCAGGTACTTAAGATTCCCGGAGAGGAAGAAGCGGAAGGCTTAAAATACCTGACAGACTCCCCCTTCGGCAGGTGGGAGGACGGCCGGTGCTACCATACGAAACTGCGCGCCTTCCGTTACCTGTTTCTTACTGCGGAGTATGGGACTTTGGAGGGGGAAGCGTCCTGCCTTATCACACCGGAAGCGTTATACAAATATGTGGACTTTGGCAAAAGGAGTGATTTTTCCTGCAGCGATGAGCTGGTGAACCGAATCTGGAAGGTTGCGGACACCACGTTCCGTCTGTCCAGCGGTATTTTCTTCCTGGACGGTGTCAAACGGGACAGGTGGATTTGGTCCGGGGATGCGTACCAGAGCTATTTCATCAACCAATATCTTTTCTTTGACAAGGATATCTGTAAGCGGACGATTCTGGCCCTTCGGGGAAACGATCCCGTTACGGGGCATATCAATACGATTGTGGATTATTCCCTGTATTGGATAATCAGCCTGGAAAATTATTATAAGATGTCAGGGGATCTGGAATTTATCCGCATGATATACCCGAAAATGGAGTCCCTGATGCGTTATTGTATGGAACAGACGGATGAACAGGGTTTTATTTATGGAAGGGAAGGGGACTGGATTTACATAGACTGGGCGGAAATGGATAAAGAGGGAACCCTTTGCGCGGAACAGATGCTGCTGGCAAAAAGCTATGAGTCAATGGCGGCAGTGAGGGGGCTGCTCGGATTGGACAGAGAAGAATTTGTGCAGAAAAAGGAACAGCTTCTTTGTCACATACGACGCTTTTTCTGGGATGAGGAAAAAGGAGCATTTATCGACAGCTACCGGTCGGGCAGAAGGAATGTCACCCGCCATGCCAATATTTTCGCCGTTCTTTTCGGGTTTGCGGATGTCCTGGAAACTCGTAGTATTCTGGAACATGTGCTTCTGAATGAAGCGGTTCCTGCCATTACCACGCCTTATTTCAAGTTCTATGAGCTGGAAGTGCTGGCGGGGCTGGAACGCTTCGATGTGGTGATGGCAGCCATGAAAAGCTACTGGGGAGGGATGCTTTTACAGGGAGCGTCCACTTTCTGGGAGGAGTATATACCCGGCCAGCCGGAGGAGGAGCAGTATGGCATGTACGGAGATAAATTCGGCAAGAGTCTGTGCCATGCCTGGGGAGCAAGCCCGATATACCTGCTGGGCAGGTACTGTATGGGGGTTACCTCTTCGGCGGTCGCTTATGAGACCTTTTCGGTCAAGCCGAGGCTTGAACTTTTCGACCGGTTTTCCTGTTATTTTCCGGTGGGCCGGGGGACGGTGTGGATGGACTGGAAGGACGGCGTGCTGGATGTGTATACAGATAAAGAAGGCGGTGTGCTTTCGGCTGGAGGCAGGGATTATGCGTTAATACCTGGGGAGCATGTGCTGGTTAACGGAGGGGAAAGGGATTAGCCATAGCATGAAATTGCCTGTCTGTCAATTGTTCTAAAATAGTATATATGGAATCGTCCTTTCGTATGAATGCTTAACGGGGGAATTTAGTCCCTGCCTGAACGGTACACAGATACCGTATGTATGTAATATGACACATGCATCTACGAATAGGGCGGTTTCTATTTTTATGCTTTTATGTTTGATTGCAGCCATTGGATGGGATATGCTATACTGAAAATCAGTAGTAAGAATACAATGTTTTTTGTGCGGGAAAATGGAGAAAAGGTTATGAAAAGCTTCAGAATGAAAATGATTTGCATTTTATTGGGTGTTTCGCTCGTCCCGTTAATTGTGGCTACGGTATATTCTTATAATATTTTAAGCAAAAATCTTTATCAAAAAATAAACATGGAAACTATGTCGTCTATAGAAATGTTGGCAAAAAGTATAGATAATGAGCTGCAGAGGCTGACGGCCGACATGGAGATAGTGACCTCTTCCAAGGAATTCCAGCATGCCATGAATCAGATTAGAACATCCCGGACAGACGGGGATTGTTGGGTTGCATTGCAGGATATGGATGAAATGATGATAGGGATGTTTGGAAAAAGTAAAGGGGTATCCGGTGTTTATATTACAATGCCTGATGGTGTTACCTATGCAATTCAGGACAAGTACCATACAGATTTAAAAGCATTCTCCCGGAACAGTTGGTTCATAGGAAAAGATATCGGATTCAGTTCCATTGTTTCAAGAGGGATCGAACCGATGCAGGACGGCAGAAATGCTCTGATTTTTGGGAAATTGATTAGGGATGTAACTGATCTTGGTAATTTGGCGGAAATTGGATCCGTTCACTTTGCAATCGATCCTGCTCTTTTTTCTTCCGTTATGGTACAGAATAAAGAGGATAGTGCCCTGTTTTTGATTAATAATGACGGACAGGTGGTGGTTTCTCAATGTCAGGAGGAGGAATCGGATTATTATTATCGTCTTATAAAAGATAATATTATGCAAATGAAGGAAACCAGCGGTGTGATACCAGTAGTTGCGAATGAAAGTAAGATGGTGATGATATATGATACATCACCTCTTTACCGTTATCAAATGGTTCGTTTTATACCTTTTCCCATCTATAACAGTGAGATTAAGAATATCACCTGGATAACCATTCTCTTTGCATTGCTCTGTATAATTATCGTAGTTCTGGTATCGGTACTCATATCGAAAAATATATCAAAACCGGTTAATATCTTAAGTAAAGCGATGCAATATACAGAAAAAGGAAATTTTGATGTACAGTTGGACTGTAACCGGAAAGATGAACTCGGAGATATGACAAGAAGCTTCAACCGAATGGTAAGGCAGCTGAATTCTTTCTTCAAGCAAATCATCGAAAATGAAAAGGCTAAGAAAAACCTGGAGATCCGTTCGCTACAGTATCAGATAAGCCCGCATTTTTTATATAACCTTCTGGCCTCTGTACGTTCGCTTGCCGTGATAGAAAAAGCGAAGGAAACAAGTGAAATGCTGAGTGCGGTATCAAAGCTGCTGAAAAACACAGTTGGATATGCGGGAATGCTTATTCCCTTATATCAGGAGACGGAAAATGTCCGCAGACTCTTATTTATTCAAAATATGTGCCATAATGGTTTGATAAAATGGGATTTGGACCTGCAAAAGGGGACGGAAGAATTTTTGGTGCCGAATCTTATCATGCAGCCTATTGTGGAAAATGCCGTATTTTACAGTGCGGATATGAATACCGGAGAAGTGGAAATAAATATAAGCATCAGAAAAGAAAAGGAAAGGCTAGAAATAATTATTCAGGATCACGGTGCGGGAATTTCAGAAGAAAGGCAAAAAGAAATTTTCAGGGAAAATAATCATAAGGGACAGTTTACTCATGTCGGCCTGTTCAATACGAGGGAGCGCATCCGGCTTAATTTCGGGTCTCCTTATGATCTGATGTTGTCCAGTAATTCCAAAGGGACTAAGGTGGTTATTACACTTCCTCTGCTGCTGGAGGAAGAGGAAATCGTTTTAACACCCGGTTAAGTAAAATATGGAGGGGATTCGTAATGATGAAGGTTATGCTTGTAGATGATTGTCAGCTTATTTTACGTGGTTTGGAAAGTATTCTGGATTGGGAAGCCAATGGATTCTGCATTGTGGGAGAAGCTTTGAATGGGAAGCAGGCATTAAATAAAATGGAGAACGAACAGGTAGACATCCTGTTAACGGATATACAAATGCCTATCATGGACGGAATCGAATTGATACGTATTGTGCGCAAGAAATATCCGGATGTACAAATTGCAGTTCTTAGCGCTTATGATGATTTTAAACTGGTGCGTACTGCATTCTGGCTGGGAGCGCAGGATTATTTGCTGAAACAGGAATACGACGCAGATACTCTTTTGACACTTCTGGAAAAATTCCGCATGGAATGCAGGATACGGGCAGAACAGGAGGCAAGGAGCGGGGATACAGAAGAACTGCGTGAACTCTTAAAGAAAAATGAGAAGCTGCAGGATATTGTATCCGAAAATATAGGTGAACTGCGTAATGCATTTCTTCGAAACATGATCAGAAAAAAAGAAAACCCGGATTTCAGCCGGATGAAACAGCTGGGGATCGAAATCCCGGAAAATAATTTGGTTTTCATGCAGTTTGTGGGGGAAACGGCATGCAGCGGGGACGATGTGGAACTTATTTCCCTTATACTTGAACGGGAAGTGGGCAGGACACTGGAAAAGACAATGGGAGGATATTTTTTCTGTGCGAATTATAATGAATACATATATCTATTTCCCATGGAATATGTTGAAAATATGGATTATAAAGATAATGTCAGGAAAGTTTATGATTTTGTAAATAATTATCCGGATGAAAGATATCATATGATTCTTTCTGCAGGAGCAAGTGTTCCCGGAAGCAGAAACAACTTACTGCTTCTGGCCGAACAGGCAAGACAGGCTTGTCAGACCAGGTTTATAAAAGGAAAAGGGAGGTTATTGTTTTTTGAAGAGTTTTCTCAGGACGAGCAGGATGGTTTCCTGAATACCGCCCAATCCGCTGTGGATTTTGGCAGGCTCCTTAAAAAGAGGGATTTAAACGCAATCCTGAGAATCGGAATGGGAGAATGTAAGACTAAAAGGGAACAGGATCTGCTGATTACACGTTATGTATGGGAGATTGTACGTTTTGCTGAAGAAGAAAATCTTCCGATCAATTGTGATAAAATTATTTTGGAGATGCAGTTCCTTTTAACCGGTTCTTCACTGAAAGAGCGCGATTGCTGGATGGGAAATACCGTAAAGCATATTTTTTCTATGGCGGATACACAAAGCAAATATCTTATTCAGTTCAAAAAATGCATAGAGAAGCATTATGAAGAAAGCGATTTAAGAGCGGAAGATGTGGCGGAATATTTGGGAATCAGTGTTGGCTGGATGGGAAAAATCATATATCAGGAAACCGGGAAACATTTTTCCGATTATCTGAACCATTATCGGATTGGCAGATCAAAAGAATTGTTGGAGAATACTAATCTGAAGATTTATGAGATTTCGGAGCGTACCGGATATAATAATGTGGAACATTTTACGCGGGTTTTCAAAAAGATTGTCGGCATGGGGCCAAGAGAATATGCTAATAGCCAGTCAGGTTATACCATGTAAATTGTTAATATGAGCGGGAAGTAACTTATATTATTAAAAAACTCTACAATCCAAATTCGGATATGGAGTTTTTTTTGTGCTAATTTTGAATTGCAAACATAATACATCATAAAAATACGGAAAATATCATTCATTGTAATTAAATAAATACTTATAATTATATAAAACAAACAACAGAGAAAGAGGCGGTTACATGTATTCAAACAGGTGGTTGAACAGTCGCTGGAAATCCTTCCGGCATAAAGTAAAAGCGAATAAAGCCAGATTACTTATGTTTCTTCCCGGTTTTTTATTTATTTTAGTTTTTTCATACGGACCCATGTATGGACTGATTTTAGCATTTAAAGATTTTAATATAGGAAAGGGAATCTGGGGAAGTCCATGGGTAGGTTTTAAGCACTTCGAAACCTTTTTTTCAAGCCCGTCCGCATTGACAGCACTTTTCAATACTTTGAAAATAAGTCTCCTTAAGCTGTTATTTAATTTCCCGGCTCCTATTTTATTGGCACTGATGCTGAATGAGATGCGCCCCGGCCCAATAAAAAAAGCCGCCCAGACAATAAGCTATCTTCCCCATTTCATATCCTGGATTATTGTGGCAGGTATTCTCAGTTCACTTCTTTCCCCGAGTACAGGTACTATAAATTATATTATAAAAGCTCTTGGCGGTCAGCCGATCCTATTTCTTACGGATACTAAATGGTTCAGGCCAATTCTTATTATAAGCGGAATCTGGAAGGAAATCGGCTGGGGATCGGTGGTGTATCTGGCCGCATTATGTTCCATTCCTGCAGAACAATATGAATCTGCCAAGATTGACGGAGCCAACAGGTTTCAGAGATTATACTACATAACGATCCCTTCTATGAAAGGCATTGTTTCCATCATGCTTCTTATGCAGGCGGGAAATATTATGAATGCCGGTTTTGATCAGGTCTTTAATCTCTATAGTACAAGCGTATATGAGGTGGGAGATATTATTGATACATATGTATATAGAGTTGGTATCGGACAGATGATGTACAGCTTTAATACAGCGGTGGGACTGTTTAAATCGGTGGTTAATTTTGCATTGGTCCTTGCGGTAAATATGGTAACAAAGAAATTAAACGACGGCGAATCCGTTTTATATTAAGCCGGTATGAGGTTTATATAAAACAGATACTCGGAATATATACAGACGGATAGGAGCAGATATGAAAATAAAGGTAAGGAAAAAAAATCATGAAAGCAGGGGAGACCGTATAATGGTCATTATATGTTATCTGATGATATTTGCAGTAGTGGTGGTAACATTTCTGCCTTTCTGGGAATTGTTTGTAGTGTCAATCAGTAACAGGGCAGACGCAGTCAGAGGCGGAATAAAACTGTTTACTTCGGATCCGGAGCTGACAGCATATAAACAGGTTCTTTCTTCTAAAAATATCTGGATCAGTGCATGGAACAGTATTATAAGAGTAGTGCTTGGTACGCTGCTGTCGGTAGTATTGACGGCTCTCATGGCATATCCCTTATCAAAAGCCGATTTCATCGGAGGAAAGATATTCACTATTCTTATTCTGTTTACCATGGTATTCAGCGGCGGGCTGATCCCATCGTATTTTCTTATAACGCAGACCCTTCATCTGACGGATACCATCTGGTCAATGATATTGCCGGGAGCGGTAGGTGCATACAACCTGGTTATAGTAAGGAATTTTCTCCGTTCTATTCCCCAGAGTCTGGAAGAGGCAGCCAGAATAGACGGGGCCAGTGAAATGTGTGTATGGTGGAGAATTGTTATGCCGCTTTCAACACCGGTGCTGGCAACTGTGGCGCTCTGGAAGGCAGTGGAACATTGGAATGCATATTTTGACTGTCTGCTGTATATTCGGGATCAATCAAAGTATGTGCTCCAGATACTTTTAAGACGTGTTCTTGTGGAACAGCAGATGTCCATGCTTCAGGATGGGTCTATGATGACGGATATTGCATCAAAGCCCACAGAGGTTACAACCAGGGCGGCGCTGATTATGATAAGTACGCTGCCGATAATTATGGTTTATCCATTCCTCCAGAAATATTTTATGCAGGGTATTATGCTCGGTGGAGTGAAAGAGTAAGAAGGAAGAAAAGGAGAAAGTTCATTATGCCGGAAACGAAGAATTTTGAGGTTGAGGGGCAGCATAATTCAATAAAAGTGACAAAATGGGATCCAGAAAAGGGGTTATCCAATCCGCATCCTGCTGCACAATGGTTTGACGGAGCAGGATTGGGATTGTTCCTGCACTGGGGGATATCGTCTGTCGCCGGAAAATGTGATTTATCATGGGGAATGATAACCGGCTGGGAACTTACGAAGAAAACCGTATCAAAAACGGAAATTGATGAAATGATAAGAAAAAAATCGTATTCTTGCAGAGCGGAGGAAATGACGCCCAATCAGTATTTTAATCTGGCACAGGGATTTCTGGCAGAACATTACAACCCGAAGGAATGGATGCGTATGGCGAAAAATGCCGGATTTACCTATGCAGTACTGACAACAAGGCATCACGACGGTTTTGCGCTCTGGCCCAGTAAGTTCGGAGATTTTAATACAAGAACCTTTTTGGGCGGACGGGATTTGGTAAGGGAATTTGTACAGGCATGCCGCGAATATGGGATTAAAATTGGGTTTTACTATTCTCCGCCGGACTGGTTTTATAATAAGAATTATATGTCTTATATGATATATACGGCAAAGAAAAAGAATCCGGATCTGCCGGAGCTGGACGCGGATTATAATCCGGTACAGCTTCCCGACAGAAAGGCTATGCATGAAAATAATTTAAAATTTGCAGTTTATGTACATGGACAGCTGGATGAATTGCTCACAGAGTATGGAAAGATTGATTTGCTGTGGTTTGACGGAAGCATGCCGGAAGGGCTTTTATATCCGATGGAGCGTATCCGTTCCCTTCAGCCGGGAATCGTAGTGAACCACAGGATGCATGGATACGGAGATTTTGAAACGAAAGAGGTTAAGGAAGCGTCACAGCGTCCTGAAGCATGGTGGGAATTCTGTACCCAATGGGCAGCACGCGGCTGGGCATATATAAAAGGAGTTCCGTATCGTCCGCTGAGTGAAATCACTTCGGAATATGTACGCACCCTGGCATGGGGCGGTAATTATCTTTTAAATGTCGGACCTATGGCAGATGGAAGATTTCCGGAGGAAGCGATGCACGCGATAAATGAGTTTACCGAATGGCATCAATTGAATCGGAGCGCGCTGGAAAAAACAAAACCGTTGTCCGGAACGGAGATCTGCAATGTTCCGGCAGCTAAAAAAGGGAATTCCAGATATGCTTATCTTCTTCCGGGGACGGAGGAGAATGTGGTTATAAAAGGTATCAGGAGAATAAAGCGGGCGGTTATGCTGGATACCGGCAGGCAGGTTGAATTTGAGGAAGGAGACAATCAGGTGAGGTTATTTGTTCCTGCAGTACCTGAAAATCATGCAGTCCGTATTTTACATGTTGAACTGTCTGAATGAATCGATGTTTACTCCTGGCTTGTCCGGAAGGAGTTTGCATAAAATAATGTATAAAGGAGAGGGAATATGAAAGTGAAAAAAATGGCGGCATTAATTTTGAGTATGATTCTGGCAGCAGGAACATTGACAGCCTGTGGTTCCGGCGGTGGAGAGGATGTGAAAGAAAATACTGCATCAGCACCGGAAGAGAAGGAAGCTGTGGCAGAAGGTGACGATGGAACGGTCTATCAGGTAACTTTGGCAATGCCGGTAAATGGACCTGTGGATGAAAAAAACGATACTCTTGATTATCTGAATACTCTTGTACCCGGACTGGAAATAAAGGTGGAAGGAATAGAAATCGGCAGTTATTGGGATATACTCAATCCCAGGCTTGCATCCGGTGAAATTCCTGATATTATTCACTGCCATAATGATTCCATGTATACTTCGTATTTGTCTCAGGGAGTTCTGGGAGGAGTTTCTCCGGAATTACTGAAAGAATATATGCCGAAGTATGTGAAGGCCACAGAAGAATACGGTATTGAGTTATGGAGTCTTGTGCTTAAGGACGGAATGGTATATGGACTTCCTATTATGTCCGAAGCACAGACGCATCCTTTTACGAACGCATGGAGAGGGGACTGGCTTAAAGCGGTAGGAATTGATAAAGTACCGGAGACAGTGGATGAATATGAGGAGGCCCTCACACGCTTTACTTTTGATGATCCGGATGGAAACGGGGTGGATGATACTTATGGGACAACCCTCCGCGGAAAGGATTCGACACCTTATTTATTTTCCTCATTATTTGGAGCATATGGTGTGTTTCCCAGCATGTGGAATCTTGCAGAGGATGGTACTTTACAATACGGAATTATTGATCCCCGCGCCAAAGAAGCGCTTCTTAAATTAAACAGTTGGTTTAAAAAAGGAATTATTGATCCTGAGTTTGCAGGTGTAGATGGCAGTATCCGTACTGAAAAATGGATCAACAGCCAGATAGGTATGCTTTCTGATTCTACTTATTATGAAGTGAATGAAGGCAACAGTCCCTGTGATAATCTGAAGGCCCTTACCCCGGAAGCGGAAATTCTGCGGGGGCCTGCGCCGAAAGGGCCAAACGGTGATTACGGATATATTAACTGGAGTAAGTATACAAACAGGATTATATTTGGAAAAACTTTAACGGAAGATGAAGGAAAGCTGAAAAAAGTTCTTCAGCTTCTGGAACTGATGGATACGGATCCGGAAGTATATAATCGTTTATATTATGGAAAGGAAGGTGAAAACTGGAAACGTAATGAAGAGAATATGATTGTAAAAATTCCTCCGTACAGCGATCCCGCTAATTGCGGTGCACTGGGTACCAATATTTTTAAGGATGGAGGAATCGCTCCTGTTCCCTCGGTAAAGGCCCAGACTGTTTCAGAAAAAGAACCGGAGCAATACAAATATGCAGAAGAAGGAACTATGGTAAACGGAGAGAATTATTTCGGATATCTGTCTAAATTCATATCCGATGATATAAATACGGCTTACAATGCGGAAGCGGATACTCTTTACAAAAAGAATTTTATTGATTTCATAACAGGAGCCCGTTCTTTGGATGAATATGATGCTTTTGTTGAAGAATGGCTCGCAGCAGGAGGGGAAGCGTATACACAAGCATATAACGACTGTTATAAAAATGTGGAATCGATAATGGCGGAAGCTGCCAATATATTTAAGTAATATAAGAAACGGACAAAGTATCGGCCGGCCGGATTCCATATAGTAAGTTTGTATGGGACTGACCGGCCCTGATTGACATGAATGAGGTTAACAGTTATGAAAAGGCTAATAAGATTTGACTTCGGAAATGATTTTGTTCCCCACGATCAGGGTTTTATAAAAATAGAAAGACTTTATCAGTCTCCCAAATATATGTGGGTCAGCGAAACGGGCAATTGCTGGTTTGATGAATTTGGTGAATCGCCCTTTCGGGATTATCTGTATGGTAAGGAAGGCGAATTCCGTATGGGACTGCCGGCAGGGGATTACAGACTGCAGCTATACTTTTATGATCCTGAAAAACACTGGGAACCATTTGAAATTCAGTTTGGAACTGCTGAAGCATATGGAGCCAGATTTTCGGGCAGACGGTCTAAGACGGAATGGATTCATGTTGAGAAAGGCGAACAATATTGTCTTACTGTAAATATAAACCATCCCGGCGGGATAATGGCTGTTGGATTTCCCGGAGATTATTTTGTCAATGGCATGGATGTATTTGGGCCTGCAGATGCACAGCCGGAGATCATTTACAAAGAAGCCCTGCCGGATAAGCTGCCTTCAAGAGAAGAGGTGGATACGGAGGGAACAGAAGATTTTGAGGGAATGCTCGGAAAAATATGCGGCTGGTTTTTGGAGAACAGGCTCCCTGATGGTTTTATCGGTGATTTCGAAGAGGGAAAACGTTTATGGTATACGGCTTCTTATCCGATTCGAACACTTCTTGCAGGCTATGATTTATTCCGATGTCCGGATTATCTGGAGGCCGCGGTACATATCCTGGATCTTTTTGTATCGGAACAGATGCCTGAAGGCGGGTTTACACAGGTTTACAGGGGAGTACCCACAGAACGGCTGAATAATAAAGAATTAGAAGAAGTGCGCAGAAATAACTGGATGAATCTTGCAGATGTGGGCAGCATGGTGGCTTCTCTGGTTATAGCATGCCACTATGTGCGTGGAGAACGGCAGCAAAGGTATGTTCAGGCCGTCAGAAGCTATCTGGATGACTGGGCTGTCCGGTTCAGGAAGCCCGACGGTGGGTTTACTAATGGCTGGACACTCAGGATGGACGATAAAGTATATAGTGTTGCCACCGCATCTTCAGCATTAACTTGTGCCTTATTTTACGGGCTTACGAAAGAAGAACGTTATCTCACGATTGCAGAGGAGGCTGTCTTGCTGTTGGCAGACAGGTGGAATGCGGATGGAAGGCTGTGGAACCATATTTATAACGGGACCTATCCGGGACATGATACTTACCAGGATGTCCGGGAATTTGGTGACAGTTTTTATACTCTTGAAACGGTTTTGTCATTGCTGAATATCAGCAGCCGGATGGAAATCAGGAAAAAGCTTTATGAAGTTCTTCGAAAATATCTTTTCGGAAGCAAGGGCCTTCTTGCAATAAAAGGAAAAGCTCCGTGGTGGAAACTGCAGAACTGCTGGCATAACAGTAAGAGTGCGGGAAATCCTCTTATCCTTTTTGAGTTTCTTCGTTTTGGTGAAAGTATGGGGATGGACAGAGAAGAACAAATGCGTGCTGCTGAAGAATTAAGAATTTGCAGGAAATTTATTGCAACACCAAAATATGCCGGGTTATTGGGAGTTATGTGCGACGAACCGGATAAACAATATCCATTTGCAAAGCACAGTATCCAGTGTTGGAATGGATGTGCAGCAGCAGCGGGCGGGTTTGCAGGAATAGCGCTGGCTCATATGATAAGACCCGGAATTATATTCGGGCTGTCTGGGGACACCGGCGGGGAGGGATAATATGGAACCCGTATTTTACGTGAATACATATGAAGGAAAAAATGATGATGATATTATTTCGGCTTGTCTGCGGGATGCATCGTACTATGAGAAAAAAACGATAGTATTCAGTGGGAGAGATTATGAGATCAACAATGCCGTTTTAGTGGATTCCGGCATGACCATCATTATTGACGGCTGTACCATAAGACAGAGAAACAGGGCGTTTGACAACGTGTTCCGGGGAGCTAATATTCAATTGGATCCTGATAATCCAAAGAATCCGGCTATCAATATAGAACAATTGCAGAATATTAAGATTATGGGCCGTAATAACGCAGTGATCGAGGGCTGCAGCATAAACAGGTGCGGTTATCATCCTGTGTTGGGTGAAGAGCAGGAAATGACAGGTGATTACTGGGGTTTTTTAACATATCAGCTTTTGTTTGTCAGGACAGAGGATTTGGAAATATCAGGTCTGTGTCTGAAAAAGACAAGAGGCTGGGCAATCACTCTGGATTTGTGTGAACATTTTTGGCTGCATGATATACAGATTTATTCAGAAGTGAAAAATGGAGATGGCATTCATTTATTATGTGGCTGCTGTCATGGTGTAATCCAACGCATAAAAGGAGTGACTTCAGATGATTTAATTGCGGTCCAGTCAGGATTCCGACTGGATGAATTCCCAAGTAAAAACTATCTTGCGCCGTTTTATCCATCCCGGTGTGAATATGAAAAACGATCCGTCAGAGAGCTGGATTGTCACGATATTATTATAAGAGATATATTTTGCGGAGGAGAAATGCATGGAATTATTCTTCTGGCATTAAATGATACCTGTATTTATAATATCTGTATTGAAAATATCGAGGATATAGAAAGAGGGAAACGATATTTTGCGACCGTTTTTGTGTATACGGGAATTTATGGCACACCTGGCAGTTTTAAGGATATCGTTGTAAGAAGAGTCAGTTCTCTTGCGGATACGGCTTTTGTATCAAATACAAGTGTCACAAATCTATTATTAAGTGATATTACCGCTAATTATGAAAACGGCAGACTGTACGGGACTTTCAGAGGAAGATAGAGGTTCCGTGGTAAAGAAGGGCATGGTATAAAAATGATAGAAAAATATTTTGATAAGATATGCCTTAAAATATATGGTTCAAGAGACGAGATGGGAAAGGAAGCTGCCAGGGAAGCGGCGGGCTGTATCAGGAAACTGCTTGAAAGGGAAAAGGAAATTAACTGCCTCTTTGCGGCAGCACCTTCTCAGCAGGAGTTTCTTGCAGAATTATGTAAAGCTAAGAATATGGAATGGGAACGCATTAATGCATACCATATGGATGAATATGTGGGATTTCCTGTAGGAGATCCCCGCTCCTTCAGTGGTTTTCTGGCAAATCACATATTTGGCAGACTTCCCTTCAAAAGTATACATTTGATAAACGGAGAACAGAATCCAGCCGGAGAAGCGGAAAGATATGGCGGACTTCTTGACGCGGTTCCTCTCCATATTACATTTATGGGAATTGGAGAAAACGGACATATAGCGTTTAATGATCCCCATGCGGCGGATTTTCAGGATCCGAAAACAGTGAAAATTGTAACACTGGACTCCTTATGCAGGATGCAGCAGGTACATGACGGGTGTTTTGATAGCCTGGAACAGGTTCCGGAACATGCTATTACGGTGACTTGTCCTAAGCTTATTTCTGCAGAATATATCTTCTGTATAGTTCCGTCTTCCAAGAAACATGATGCGGTGATGGACTGTTTGACCGGACCAATACAGGAAAGCTGCCCGGCAAGTATATTACGTGGAAAACAGAATACCCGAATGTATATTGATAATGCCTGTGCAGGGGAAATGGCGGATCCGGATTGGAGAGGATGAAAGGGTATGGATAGAGAGTCTCTTACATTGACACCTGTTTACAGTAAATTAATAGAAGAAGATTTTTTCCCGTATTGGGAAAAGTTTAGGGACAGGAAGTATGGAGGATTATTGAACTGTATCAGTAATGATGGCAAAAAGCTGCTTTCCGACCATAAATTTTCCTGGTCACAGGGGCGGTGGCTGTGGATATTGGGAAAACTTCATGAACTGTGTGAAAGACAGCTGCTCCGGGGCATTGACCGCTATCTGCTGGAGGAATGGATGGAGGAGACGTATGGTTTCATTATAAACCATTCTGTTGCGGAAAACCGGACATGCAATTACCTTTTGAAAAGAGATGGGGAACGGGTAGTGGATAGAAATACCGGACGCTTCGATGCCAGTATTTATACGGATTGCTTTGTTCTGCTTGGTATGTCCGGGTACACCAGGGTAATGGGAAAAGAAGCGAATCTGCCTGATACAAAAGCTCTTTATGAAAGTATTGTACATAGAGTGGAATCCGGTAATTTCCTGACAGAGCCTTATCCGGTGCCGGAAGGATACCGTGCACATGGGATACCCATGATTATGATAAATACCATACAGGAATATATCCGTATGAAACAACATTTTTCACTGCCGTGTGAAAAGGAAATTCACTATGGTATGGAGAAGATTAATCAGATATGGAATTGCTTTTATGATGGAAAATATATCAGAGAATTTTACGCAACAGAAAAAGTAAGTGAAAACCGGCTGTTGAAACGCCATATTAATCCCGGACATACTCTGGAGAATTTGTGGTTTATGGCAGAATTCCTGGGACAATTCGGCGGGCTGGAACAGTATTTATCCAGAATCTGTGCTGTGGCCCGGGACACATTTTCACTTGGCTGGGATGAAAAATATGGGGGCTTGTTCCGTTTTGTGGATATAAACGGCGGAAAGCCGGAAGGAGAATCGGAACATCTGTCCTATGAAAAATTGGTTGGGGATACCTGGGATATGAAACTTTGGTGGCCGCATTCCGAGGTCTTATATTTATTTCCCCTCCTTTATAAG
The DNA here is from genome assembly GCF_003478085.1 of Eisenbergiella sp. OF01-20. Lineage (NCBI taxonomy): Bacteria > Bacillati > Bacillota > Clostridia > Lachnospirales > Lachnospiraceae > Eisenbergiella > Eisenbergiella sp. OF01-20. The sequence goes on from NZ_QUES01000003.1 coordinate 130,897, forward strand.
CTGACAGGTAATAAAGAAATGAAATTATTATATGAAAAAAGTGCGGACTATATTTTTTCTGTTTTCCCGAATAATGAAGAGGGGGAGTGGAATCAGATATGCAGAAGAGAGGGAATTCCGGAGGAAAAGGTGGTGGCTCTTCCGGTTAAGGATCCATTTCACATCATGCGTAGTTTTATTAAAATCATTGAGCTGGAGGAAAAGGGAAATAATGGAATTTAGGAGATGATAGACTATGGAATATGAAAGAAACACTCAGATTTCCGGGTCTGGGGCACTCATCCCCAGTATATGGATCAGAAATGCCAAACTGGTTATGGCGACCGGAATTATAGAAGGTTCAGTCGTGGTTCAGGGGAGGAAAATAGAGAAGGTTATCAGAGGCAGCGGTGTTGAGACAAACGTAAGGGAAGTAATAGATGCCGGAGGGCTTTATTTGTCTCCCGGTTTCATTGATGTACATACACATGGCGCAGGCGGAAGTGATTTTATGGACGGCACTTTGTCCGGTATTTATAATGCCTGCAGAACACATTTAATGCACGGGACTACTTCCATTGTACCAACGACATTGACCGGCTCAAGAGAATCCCTCCTTTCTGTTATCAGGCTTTTTAATCAAACGGAACCTGAAAAAGACGGATGCCCTGAAATTATAGGACTTCATCTGGAAGGCCCCTATTTTTCACCACAGCAGAAAGGCGCACAAAATCCCAAATATCTCAGAAATCCGGAGCCGGCGGAATACAGAAATGTGTTTGCCAATACTAAAAAAATATGCAGATGGTCCTTTGCTGTGGAACTTCCGGGTTCTGGCGAATTCCTAAGGGAATTGAGGGATCAGGGGATTGTCAGTTCCCTGGCGCATTCGGATGCAGATTGCCGTCAGGTATTCGAAGCATATGAAAACGGCCTTTCCGCACTCACGCATTTTTACTCTTGTATGAGCGGGGTAACCCGGAAAAATGCATATCGGACAGCGGGAACCATAGAAGCAGGCTATCTGCTGGATGACCTTTATGTGGAAGTAATAGCGGATGGTTGTCATCTCCCTGCGGAACTTTTATCCCTGATTTATAAAATTAAAGGACCTGAAAGAATTTGTCTGGTGACGGACAGTATGAGAGCGGCAGGAATGCCTGACGGAGAATATATTCTCGGAAAAGAATCAGACGGAATCGTATGTGTGAAAGAAGACGGAGTGGCAAAGCTGCCGGATCGTAGTGCGTTTGCAGGGAGTGTTGCAACTGCGGACCAATTGGTTCGTAATTTCCGCAAAATGACCGGGGTGGCTCTTTACCAGGCGGTAAAAATGGCAAGCCTTACACCAGCCAGATTTCTGCATATTGAGGATAGAAAGGGTTCCATATGTGAGGGTAAAGATGCGGATCTGCTGCTGTTTGATGAAGATATTCATGTGAAAAAAATTATGCTTAGGGGAAAATGGGTCAGGATATAAAGCGGATAAAAAAGGCGATGTGCTTACAGTTTATGGCAGAGTGAATTTTCAGTGAAAATTCACTCTGTTGCATTTCCGGGTAAACCCGTTTACACTTAGGAAAAAAGGGAGCGGGAATGTGCACCATGTTACAGCCTGTGTATAATAAATGTCATAAAACCACAAACAGGAGTCACAAAAATAACAATATTTATAAATAGTACGAAATGGATCGGAATAAGTGTCACAAAAGTACTAAGGGAAATCACAATAGTTATAGAGAGTTATTAACAGAATGACTACAATAGACATATCGAAAGGAAGTTAGGGTAAGCGGCCTTGTAAGACCGGCCGTGTATGTGAAACAGAAAATGGTTATGGGAAAGCGGAGGAATTAGGATGAGAAAAATCTTTAAGAGAGCAGCGGGTATGATGCTGGCGGCAGTGATGGGATTGTCTTTGGCGGCCTGCGGATCCGGTGCCGGCACCACCAGCGGGGAAGGAACGGCAGCAGGAGGCGGGGAAAGTGCTTCCGCAGGCGGAGCCGTTACGGAAGTAAATGTATGTATTCCCACAGCATATGATATGCCTGATGCGGGGGACGTGGAAACCGCTATCAATGAAATCACGGAAGCCCGATACGGGGTGCACCTGAATCTCACCTTTGTTTCCATGGGAAACTGGCTGCAGCAGTCCAACCTTCTGCTTACAGGCGATGAGGTGGATGTGATAGCCGCATTTATGACACCCCTTACCACCTATGTTAAAAACGGCCAGCTGGCTCCCCTGGATGATTACTATGCGGCAGCAACAGATGATTTCAAAGCCATATGGTCTGAAGAAGAAATGAAAGGGACGACAGTGGACGGCCAGATTTATGCCATTCCCAACCTGAGAAACTTCGGCAACCGTTTCGGACTCAATATTGATAAGGCGATTGCAGATGAGTTTGGAATCGAATCCTATCATAAGTGGACACTGGAAGAAATCGATACCTTTCTGCATGAGGTACATGAGAAATACCCGGACAGGTATGCACTCGTACCGCAGTCCGGGGACACCATGGTGAACGGCTGGACATGGGATGGTCTGGGAGACGGTAAATTTATTGGTGTGATTCCTGACTGCGGGCAGGGAACAGAAGTACAGAATCTGTTTGATACGGATGATTTCCGGGAATTTATAAGCTGGACAAGAAAATGGTATGAGGACGGCCTGGTTATGGCGGATGCCCTGAGCAATACGGAGGCCGGATCCCAGCTGATTGCCAATCAGAAAGCAGTTGCCTGTTTTGATAACTATGCGAATAATGAACTGGCGGGCGCAATACGTACGGTAGTAATCGAACCCTGGTCGGTAGCAAACTCTTATTCGGAACTTTGCTATGGCATTAATGCCAATTCCAAAAACAAAGACGCTGCCTGGACGGCCCTGCAGATGCTTTATACGGATAAGGAGGTCTGCGTCCTGCTCAACAACGGAATCGAAGGCAGGCACTACACCAAAAATGAAGACGGAACCATTTCCTTCCCGGAAGGAAAGAACGCTGCGGACTGCGGCTACGGCATGGCTGACCTTTATTGGATAGCGCCTTACTCCGGATGGTCCCATCCGATTGACTATAACGGCCCTGCCTTCTTCGAAGATTTAATCCAGTTTAATGAGGATACCATGAAGAGCAAAGCATATGGTTTCTTCTTTGATACCAGCAGTGTTGTGGACCAGTACTCCGCATGCAGCAATGTTATGGATAAATACTACAAAGCCCTGCTGGCGGGAACGGTAGATCCGGAATCCACCATCGCGCAGGCAAACGGGGAACTGGAAGCGGCAGGCCTGCAGGATATATTAACGGAGAAACAGAAACAGCTGGATGATTTCTTTGCACAGAAATAAATAACTCAAACTTTGCAGGTGAGGCTGACACACTTGAACGGTCTCATCTACATGGCCTGAAAGGCACTGAAGAAAATTCCTTTTCCATCCCGGAGGGCCATGCAGACAGCGGGCGGAGGGCCTTTTCGCACCTGTAAAGTTTGGGTAGATAATCTGTTCTGACACGGAAAAAGATACAAGAGCCATTTTCAAGGGAAAAGCCTTCCTGAAAATGGCTCTTGCAGGGAAAATGCATGAAGAAAGGAAGAGTAAAATGGCGGGAACGGTTACGTTGGCAAAGAATCGGGCGAAGAGCAAAAAGAGCCGGAACAAAATGACGCTGGCGCTGCTTTCCATGATGCTGCCGGGTTTTATATATCTGGTAATCAACAATTATATTCCTATGGCAGGTCTGGTAATAGCATTTAAGCGTTTTAATTACAGCAAAGGGATTTGGAGCAGCGACTGGTGCGGCTTCAGTAACTTTACCTATCTGTTCCGGACAAAGGATGCCCTGAATATAGTCCGGAATACCCTTGGTTATAATCTGACCTTTATTCTTCTGGGAAATCTGCTGGCGGTAACCGTTGCGGTTATGCTGAATTTCTTAAGAGGAAACAGGAGCAAGAAGGTATATCAGACATTGATTCTGATACCCTATCTGATTTCCATGGTGGTAGTTTCTTATATCGTATACGGCTTTTTGAGCCAGGATAATGGATTCCTGAACAGCCTGTTCGTTAAAATGGGGGCGGAAAAGATAAGCTGGTATACGGAAACAAAATACTGGCCCTTCATTCTGGTTATCGTAAATCTCTGGAAGGGCTTCGGATACAGCAGTATTCTATATTATGCTACGGTTATCGGAATCGATTCTTCTCTCTATGAGGCGGCCACAGTGGACGGGGCTAACCGGTGGAAGCAGGTCTGGCATGTGACACTGCCCGGACTGAAGGGCACGATTATCACGATGGTGCTTCTTGCCATCGGGCGGATGTTTTATTCGGATTTCGGCCTGTTTTATCAGGTGCCGATGCGTTCCGGGCTTCTTTCGTCGGTAACGGACACCATTGATGTGTTTGTTTATAAAGGGCTGACACAGCTTAATGACGTGGGACGTGCGTCGGCAGCAGGCTTCCTGCAGTCCGTATTGGGATTTGTACTGGTACTGACAGCCAACTTCATCGTCCGCAAGGTAGATGAAGACAGCGCTTTATTCTAAGAATGGAGAAAAGATTATGGTTGGGAAAAACAAAACGGGCCAGATGGTATTACATATTATTTTTATTCTGCTTTGTACAGCAGCGGTAGCGCCTTTTCTCCTTCTGCTGTCCTCTTCCTTAACGGACGAAGCGACACTGATGCGCGACGGATATAATTTTATACCCAGGATTTTCAGCTTGAATGCGTATGTTTATCTGTTCAGCAGCAGTATGAAGATTATTAAGGGCTATGGGATTACTATTTTGGTAACGGTGCTGGGGACAACACTGAGCGTGCTCATGACGACGCTGTTTGCTTATCCTTTGTCCAGAAAAGAGCTTCCATGGCGCGGTTTCTTTGCCTTTTTCGTATTTTTCACCATGCTGTTTAACGGCGGCCTGGTTCCTACGTATATGATGTGGACGCAGTCCTTTCATATTAAAAATACCTTGTGGGCGCTGATTATTCCCGGGCTTCTCATGAACGGCTTCTATATTATCATGATGCGTTCCTTCTTCCAGGCCAATATACCGGATGCGTTGATTGAGGCGGCACGTATCGACGGCGGCGGAGAATACCGGATCCTTTTCCAGGTAGTGACGCCGCTGTCAAAGCCGATTATGGCGACCATGGCTCTGATGATAGGGCTGGGGTATTGGAACGACTGGATGAACAGCCTGTATTACATAACCGATGATAAGCTGTTCAGTATCCAGGCCATCCTGAATACGATTATTACAAACATTCAGTTCCTGACCAGCGGGCAGTCCTCCGCGGCGTCCAGCGTGAATGTGGCAAACCTGCCGAGCATTGGGATCCGTATGGCGATTGCTGTGATCGGTATCCTGCCGGTATTGTGTATTTATCCTTTTTTCCAGAAGTATTTTGTAAAAGGGATTGTTGTTGGAGGTGTAAAGGGATAATTATGAGTTTTATAGTAAAAGAACTATATGTGGAATACCAGAAGGCTCCCATTGGCCTGGATGAGGAACACCCCCGTTTTTCGTGGATGTTTTCATCGGATGAAAAGAACATGCGGCAGAGAGCCTGCCGGATTGTTGTAAAAAAGGGGATGCCTGCAGCAAAGAAAAAAGTGGTCTGGGATTCGGGAAGGCTGGAAACAGGGGAATCCCGGGGAATAGAATATGCCGGGGAGAAGCTGGAGGCCTGTACGGAATATTCCGTATCGGTACAGGTTTGGGATGCCGGGGAGAACAGCGCCTGCGCGGATACCCGCTTTGAAACCGGTTTGTTTGCCTTTTCCGCAGATGAGGAGGAAAGGAACCGTACCTGGGAAGGGGCGCAGTGGATCGCGGCCCCCCGTTTCCATGTCTGCGCACAGGCCAGAGGGGTGTTTATCCTGGAGACCAGGCTGCGTCTGGAACCCGGGTCGCAGAGAGCCGGCGTGGTATTCGGTGCCAATGATTTCCGGCTGCTCGATAAGAACCTGAATGAATACGGACTGGCAGGAGCGAACTATATCCGCTATGAAATCAACCTGCAGGATCTGGCAGGAAAGCGGGACAGGGGAAAAGCGGAAGAGTATACCTTGCCTACGCTGGATCTTTACAGGGTAGGTTATGTCCCGGGAGACAGGGAAGACATTCCGTTTGCCAGTGTTCCCCTCGTACCTTTCGAAAGGGGAGAGGAAGCGGCGGAAACCGGTGCTTCCCTGCTCACCGAAGAAAATGCCTATGACTTTCACTGCCTGCGGATAGAAGTGGACGGCAATAATGCCTTCGCCTATCTGGACGGGGTGCTTGTGGATGCGGAGGCAAAGCAGGAATTTTTTGGACGGACGGTAGCGGGCCGGACATGGAATCCCCGGGGAAATAATGACGTGCCGACTTATCCCAGGCTGAACGAAATCGGCTTTTTCGCAGACAAAGGGGACCGCGCGTATTTTACCTTCCTGTCTGTCCGGAATATGCGTACGCCTTCCGCGGAATTCATACGGGAAACGCCGGAGGGTGGTCTGTATGGCCGGGAAGGGATTTTCGGGGAAAAAGAAGGGTTACGCAAGGTTAGGACGCAAGACGGAGAGAGCTGTTTTATGGTAAGCGGAACGCAGGTGACGGCGGATCCGTCTCATTCCGCGCTCCCCATGTTCCGTACCTTTATCCGCGGACAAGAAAAGAAAAGGCCGGTTCAAGCCAGACTTTATATCACCTCCCGGGGAATCTATGAATGCCGGGTGAACGGGCAGGAAATTACGGACCGGCTGCTGGCGCCGGGGAATACCCAATATGACAAGCGGCTGAATTACCAAACCTATGATATCAGTGACAAAATAGGAGAAGGGGATAATTGTGTGGGGGTGACACTGGCTTCCGGCTGGTGGTCAGATGCCCAGACCTTCACCGTGAAGAATTATAATTTCTGGGGAGATAAGGAAGCCTTTTTTGCTAAGGTGGTAATTATCTATGACGACGGCAGCCGGCAGGTGCGGGTTTCCAACACATGGGACTGGAGCTATTTTGGGGAAGGGCCTTACCGGTATTCCGGATTCTTCCTGGGCGAACAGACAGACGGGAGAAAGCTGGAGTTGTATGAAACCTATTCCCGAGCGGATTTTGTGGAAGAGGGCTGGGAGCGGCCGGTTATTTATGAACCGGTCCCCATTGAAGAATACCGGGCCTTGCCTCCGGGATTTGGCCGGGCCTGGCCGGGGGTCAATGAGACAAAGCCCTTGCTTCTGGGAGGCTATGATGCCCCGGTATATGTGGTGGACAGCCGGAAAGCCTGCAGCCGTACATTTGTGGAGGGGCATACAGCCATTTATGACTTTGGCCAGGAAATGGCCGGTGTACCGCGCATCCGTTTTCAGGAAAAGGAAGGAACCCGCCTTGTTATCCGGTATGGGGAAATGCTTTATCCGGATCTGCCGGAATATGCGGCCGGAAAAGGCGGCGTGAATCTGGTTGGAAGGCTTATGGTGGAAAATTACAGGGATGCCACCAGCACCGATGTGTATATCTGCAGCGGAAAAATAGGCGGCGAAATCTGGCAGCCCCGATTCACCTTCCATGGCTATCGATATATGGAAATAAGCGGCGCCAGCAATCCGCCTCTCCCGGAGGATGTGGAAAGCCTGCAGTATTCCTCCGTGGATGTGTTTGAGGGAAGCTTCCATTCCTCCAACGCCCTTCTGGATCGGTTTACAGAAAATGTAAAATGGTCCCAGCGTTGTAATTTTATCAATATTCCCACCGACTGCCCCCAAAGGAACGAGAGGATGGGCTGGGCAGGGGATACCCATGTATTCTGCCATACGGCTCTGCATAACGGTTTCCTGAAGCTTTTCTATGAGCGCAATCTCCAGGCTATGGCGGATTTACAGGAAGAGGATGGGCAGTTCCCGGAAATCGCCCCGGTGGGAGGCGGCTTCGGCGGTATAACCTATGAATGTGCGTCCATCTTTATGGTGACGGAGCTGTACCGGCAGTATGGGGATAAACGCACAATAACCGCTTTTTACCCCGGTCTTAAAAAATATATGGGTTATATGAAGGATAAAGGACTTCCCGGAAGAGGGGACATGGCTGTGGTCGGCCCGCTGGGTGACTGGCTGGCACCTCAGGAAACAGATCTGCAGCTGATGTGGAATGCTTTTTATTACAGGGAAGCAGCCCTGATGGCGGAATTGGCTGCGGTTATCGGTGAAGCAGAGGACGCGGCAGGCTTCCGAAAGCTGGCGGAAGAGATAAAGGACTACTGGAACCGTACTTTTATCGACCCCGCAGACAAACGGACGATAACTACGGACGGGGAGCTGTGCGATACCCAATGCTCCTATGTGCTCGCCCTGGAATATGGCGTGGTACGGGATCGGGAGAAGGCGGCGGCCCATCTGCTGCGGAAAACCCGGGAGCTGGGGCATACGGTGGGAACCGGTTTTTTCGGTACCGGCCTTTTGAACCAGGCGCTCAGCAAAGCCGGATATACACAGGACGCTTATAAGCTGATGCTGCAGACCGTTTTCCCTTCCTGGCTGTATCCGGTAACCCAGGGGGCGACCAGCATCTGGGAGCATTGGGATTCCTACACGGTGGACAGGGGCTTCGGCGGCTACAATACCATGAATTCCTTTAACCATTATTCCCTGGGCAGTGTGCTTTCCTGGATGTATGAATGGATCCTGGGCATACGCAGGGAGGAGGCGCATCCCGGTTACAGGCATTTCCGCCTGGAGCCTTGTATCGGGGAACTGGAAAAGGCGCGGGGAAGCGTATCCAGCCCGTATGGTACGATCCGCAGCGGATGGGAAAAGAAGGACGGCCGTCTTAAATACTTCTGTGAAATACCGCCGAACACCGGAGCCACGCTTGTTCTGCCGGACGGGCAGGTGCATGAGCTGGGAAGCGGGAGCTATTGTTTTGTGACAGAGAAGAAGGCAATGCTATAGTAAGCGGCCCTCACCGCGTCCAGGCCATAAGGATCCGCCTGCGGTGAGGGCGCTGATTCCCATAATTAGCTGCAAACATTTCGGCTTCTTTTTCCGGCAGTATATCTGCTACATCACTTAAAAAGTGTTTCAACTACGCTTCAGGCCTGAGAGAGTGCCGCCAGCATAAATTGAATGATTCCTTCCTCGACCTCATCTTTGACAGCGCTGTAATTATGTATTTCATGACGGCAGCCGGAGTAGACTTTGGTGGTCACCTCGTGTCCGGTCTCACACAGCCAGTTTGATACCTCATAGATACCTTTTCCATACTCACCTACAGGATCCTGGTCACCGCCGATATTATAGAAGGCAAGTGACGAGGGTATTTTTTCCGCCCACTGCACGCCTTCAATGGTCAGCATCATCTGGGTAAAATCATATATGGACCGGTTGCTGACAGGCCTGGTAAAGGCATCGAAGGGATCCTCCGCATGGTCACGCTGTACATAAGGATCGGAGCAGATCCACTCATTTCCGATGGTAACGTCATCACAGCGTTCACACATCCACCCCATCAGGGAGCCGGTGAATTCGGGATTGGAATCTGTCCCCAGGCCGTCATCGATGGCTTTTTTAAGACGCAGGGCGGTTTCGGCCGCACCGCGGAAGCTTCCGGTGGTTCCGCAGATAGTGACTCCTGCCAGACCACCACCGTATTTTGCAGCATAATCCCTGGCGATAAAGGAACCCATGCTGTGGCCAAAAAGAAAATAGGGAAGATCCGGGTATTTTTTACAAACCAGTTCCTTCAGCGAATGTTCATCTTCCATCATGGTATGGAATCCCGCATCACCCCAGTCGCCCCAGATACCGCTTACCATTGCCGTTTTCCCGTGTCCCACATGGTCGTCGGCAGCTACGATGAAGCCCGCATCCATAAATTTGGAAATCATATGCAGATACCTTCTGGAATGCTCCCCGAAGCCGTGGATAATCTGCACGATCCCTTTCGGCCTGGCCGCAGGGACATAAATCCAGCCTTGTACTTCGTCGCGTTTGTTATAAGACGGAAAGCTTACCTCATGTAACATAAATAACACCTCCTGCATTTTATTTTCTGTATGTTTTCATTGTAGGGTACAAAAATAAGGGTGTCAATTAATTCCGGTGTCCCTGCGATATCTCAATTATCGGCAGGAAGAAGCATAGGTACACCCAACGGGAAAACCGGGAAGCACAGGAGCGCAGCAATGGAGTCCGGTACAGAGAAGTAAGATATACAGGGAATGCCTGTAAAATGGGCATTCCCTGTCGTTTTGCATAAAATTGTCTGGTCAAAATAAGAATTGTGCGTGGTGATTGCAGGCGAAAAACGATATTATAATCATGAGCCATACAAGATGCACAAATTATTATAGGCTCGGCAAATAAAACTAACCATAATTAGGGGAAGGAGAGGGAGTATGATGAAAAAGATGAAAAAAGCAACCGCATTGCTGCTCTGCCTGCTGATGACCTTCAGCCTGGCGGCCTGCGGCGGCAAAGGGACATCAGAAACAGGAGGAACGGCAGCGGAGGGCGGCAGTCAGGAGACGGCGGCATCCGGATCTACCGGTATTTTAACGGAGGCAGGAACTTATCCTATCGTAACGGAACCTATAGAACTGACGTTGTTCTGTGTATCCATGCCCAACGTGGAAGATTTTGCAACCAATGATTTTACCAAATTTATGGAAGAAAAGACGGGAATCAAGATTAATTTTGAGACCGGCAGCAGGGATGACTGGGAGACTAAGCTGAATCTGGCTTTCAGTACGGGGGACTACCCGGATATGATTATGTTTGCCAGCCCCAGCCAGGCAAAATACGGCGTAAAGGAAGGCATACTGCTGCAGCTGGATGATTTGATTGAGGAAAATATGCCTAATTATGTGGCAAACATGGGGGAATACCTGGATGCCACCAGACAGACGGACGGCCATATTTATGCCATCTGCGGGCTGAACGAATGCTACCATTGCATGTACGCCAAGAAAATGTGGGTGAATACCTGGTGGCTGGACAAGATGGGAATGGAGGTTCCCACCACAACGGACGAATTTTATGAAGCATGTAAGAAATTCCTGGAAATCAACCCTACGGGCATCGCGGTAGGCGGTGCAAAGGACGGCTGGCATGCGAGATTTGAGGAGTGGATGACCAACGCCTTTATCCTTTCCCCTTCCAAGTCACAGGATTACCGTGCTGAGGTAGGCCTGGATCCGGAAGGAAAGGTCAGGACCATCTGCAATACCGATGAATATAAAGAAGCTTTGAAATATATGAACAGCCTGTATGAGCTGGGTGCCATTTACGACGGAGATTTTACCCAGACAGAGGAGCAGCTGCGCGCTCTGGCAAACCAGGAGGGAGAGCCTATCCTGTTCCTGCCCTGCGGAACGATTTCCAATCATTTTGACGCGGACAATAACAATGAAACCTACAGACATTATCAGGTTATGGCCCCTATAGCAGGACCTGACGGAACAAGGCTCGCAACCTACATGAAATATGCAGGCCTGGGCGAAGGTGATTTCTTCGTGACCGACAAGTGTGAATATCCCGAAGCGGCCCTGCGCTGGATCGACTACTTCTTTACCACCGAAGGCGCCCTTTCTTCCCAGTACGGGGCGGAAGAAGGTACCGACTGGGTTCTCAATCCGGAAGGGCAGAAGGGCCTGAACGGGGAGGACGCCTTATATGAAGTGATGAACCCCTATTCCGGTGAGGCCCAGAACCATGACTGGCAGGATGTCCAGGTGAAATACTTCCCGGCGGAATTCCGTTTGGGTGAAAGCACGGATCAGAATGTGGATGTGGGAACCTCCGTGGGTCTGGAAAAGCTTCTGTATGACGCCACGAAGGAAAAAATGGAGCCTTATGCACAGAAGGAAGGCGACTGGGATGTACTGCCTTATCTGAAGCTGACTGATGAGGAAGCCACAAAGATTCAGACCATTGGCGTGGAAGTGGAAAATTATATTGAAGAGAACAAGGTTGCCTTTATTACCGGAAGAAAAGATTTTGACAAGGATTGGGATTCCTATGTCAAAGGATTCGACAACGTAGGGCTGCCTACGCTGCTGGAGGTTTACCAGACGGCATATGACAGGCAGAGCTCAAAATAATAAGCACTAGCCAGACGGCGCTGCCGGATGTCGGGAGCGAAGGCGCCTCCAAAAAGGGGGGCGCCTTCTTAAGGCTTAAGGAGGAGGGACGCTTTGAAAACAGGTTCAAGTAAAGGAAGCACAACCAAAAAAAACAGAATAAAGAATTCCAACTGGCAGTTTTGGGCAATTATTGCCGTGCCGCTGCTGTACGCCATTGTGTTTGCCTATATCCCTATGGGAGGCGTGGTCCTGGCGTTTAAGGACTACAGCATCCGCAAGGGTATCTGGGGCAGTGACTGGGTGGGACTTCAGTATTTTAAACAGTTCCTCATGTCACCCTCCAGTTCCAAGGTAATTATCAATACCCTGATCCTTGGCTTTTACAGCCTGCTTGCCAGCTTTCCCATTCCTATCCTGCTGGCGGTGGGGTTGAATGAGGTGAAAGCGGTCAGATTCAAGAAAACGGTGCAGATGATTACCTATGCCCCCTATTTTATTTCAACCGTGGTTATGGTCGGCATGCTCATGCAGATGACGGATCTGCGCATTGGCATCATCAATAAGCTGCTGGGTCTGTTCGGGGCCGGACCGGTGAATTTCTTCGGGGATGTGGATATTTTCCGCAGCCTGTATGTATGGAGCGGCGTCTGGCAGACCGCGGGTTATTCCGCCATCATTTATATCGCGGCTCTTTCCGGGGTCAGCCCGGAGCTGAAGGAAGCGGCTATTGTGGACGGGGCAAGCCGTCTTCAGAGAATCTGGCATGTGGATTTGCCGGCAATCAGGCCCACCGTGGTTACCATGCTGATCTTCGCCTGCGGCAATATGATCAATATCGGATTTGATAAAGTATTCCTCATGCAGAACAGCATGAACCTGGCAAAATCCGAAGTGATCGCCACCTTCGTGTATAAGGTCGGCCTGGTGAATGCGGATTACGGCTTCTCCACGGCGGCAGGGCTGTTCCAGTCGCTGGTCAGCTTTATTATGCTTGTGGTGGTGAACCAGCTGTCCAAAAAAATTACGGAAACCAGTCTGTGGTAAGGGGGAGCATTATGGGAGATAAAATAAAAAAGTTCGGCAAAGCTCCTTTGGGAGACAAAATCTTTATCATTCTGATATACATCCTGCTGACGGCTATCATGCTCGTGGTATTTCTGCCTCTGGTCTATATTGTAAGCGCGTCCTTTTCGGATCCCCAGGCGGTCATCAGCAATGAGGTGTGGTTCCTTCCCGTGCGCCCCACGCTGCGCGGCTATGAGGCTGTTTTTAAGAACCGGAATATCCTCACCGGCTTCGCCAATTCCTTTTTCTATATGATTGTGGGAACGCTGGTTAACATCGTCATGACCGTGATGTGCGCATACCCGCTGTCCAGAAAAGAATTTACTGCCCGCAACAAGGTAGCTATGATTTTTGTATTCACCATGTATTTCAGCGGCGGCCTGATTCCCACCTATATGCTGGTAAACAGCCTTGGGCTTGTGAATACCAGACTGGCTATGATCATCCCTTCCGCCATGTCCACCTATAACATGATTATCTGCCGTACCTATTTCGTCAATTCCATACCTGACGAACTCTATGAGGCAGGACAGCTGGACGGCTGTACCCCCTTTAAGTATCTGATTAAAGTCGTGGTCCCCTTGTCCAAACCTATCCTTGCCGTACTCGTCCTGTATTATGGGGTTGCCAAATGGAATTCCTATTTTGACGCCATGATTTATCTGAAAAACCAGACCTTGGTACCGCTGCAGATCGTACTGCGGGATATCCTGATCCTGAATCAGGTGGATTACACCATGATAAGCGATGCTTCGGCGATTGCGGCGCAGAGAGGCCTTACGGATCTGCTGAAATATTCCACCATCGTGGTGGCCTCCCTGCCGGTTCTTTGTATCTATCCTTTTGTACAGAAATACTTTGTAAAAGGCGTTATGATCGGTGCGGTGAAAGGATGATAAATCAAGCAGACGAAAGGAAGAGGAACGCGATGTATCAGTTTAACAGAGAACAATATGATAAGCGGATGGAGTGGTACCGGGAAGCCCGATTCGGTATGTTCATCCACTGGGGGCTGTACTCCATTCCGGCAAGAGGGGAATGGATACGCAGCACTGAGGAAATGACCATAGAAGACTATCAGAAATATTTTGAGGAATTCGACGCACGGGATTTTAAACCAAAGGAATGGGCAAGAATGGCAAAACAGGCCGGTATGAAATATATGGTGCTCACCGCAAAGCATCATGACGGTTTCTGCCTCTTTGACAGTAAATACACCGAATACAAAGCGACCAACACAAAAGCAGGACGGGATCTGGTCCGGGAATATGTGGATGCCGTACGGGCGGAAGGCCTGAAGGTGGGGCTGTATTTTACCCTCCTCGACTGGTACCATGAGGATTATCCCCACTACGGGGATAAAAACCATCCCATGCGCAGCCATCCCGAATGTGGAAATGATCATCGGGATTTTAAACGGTATGTGGATTATATGCACCGCCAGGTGGAAGAAATCTGCACCAATTACGGGCAGTTGGATCTGCTCTGGTTTGATTTTTCTTATGACGATATGCGCGGGGAAACCTGGGGGGCCTCCAGGCTTATGGACATGGTGCGCACCCTCCAGCCCCAGGTTATCGTGGACAACCGCCTGGAGGTCAGCGGTGAAGGGATGGGTTCCCTGGCGGAATGTAATCCCACTCCCTACCACGGGGATTTTGTCAGCCCCGAACAGATCATTCCCCCCGCCGGCCTCCGGGACAAAGAAGGGAACCCTCTGGCCTGGGAGGCCTGTGTCACCATGAACAATCATTGGGGGTATTGCGGCACCGATTATTTTTACAAGCCCGCCTCCATGCTTATCAAAAAGCTGGTGGAATGCGTTTCCAAAGGCGGGAACATGCTCCTCAACGTAGGCCCGGACGCCTATGGTAATTTCCCTCCCCAATCCGTGGAGATCCTGGAAGAAATCGGACACTGGATGAAACAAAACAAAGACAGCATATACGGCTGCGGCATTGCGGATGTACCCAAACCCGATTACGGCCGGGTCACCAGAAACGGAAACATTTATTATTTCCATATGTTTGAAAACACCATAGGGCCGGTCCCTCTTCTGGGCCTGGATAAATCCCGGGTGAAAAAAATAAGGGCGCTCGCGGACGGCCATGAAATCCCGGTATCCGCCAGCTGGGTACACAGCGACTATTCGGATATTGTATTTGCCTCCCTCGGCCCCGATCCCCGGCTTCCCGATGAGACGGATTACGTGCTTGCGGTGGAAATGGACATATAGGATATAGCAGGCCCATCCGCACATCACGCTTTTTATAGTAATCTCTTTTTTCTTATAGTATAATAAACGGTAGATGAGAAAGCCGTACAAAGGATAGAAAAGAATGGGAGAGTTACTGTGAAAAGAACTGTACAACAACGAGTGAACCAGTTATCCATGAATCTGCTGATTTCGTATCTTTCCATATTGGCAGCCCCTCTGCTGGCTATTATTATCATTTATTTTACGGCTACCAGCCTGCTTCTGTCCGTACAGAAGGAAAAGATGTTCACCACGCTGAATATGACGGCTCTGGAGGTGAACAGGAGTATTGAGGAAGCGGGAAATATGGGGGGCTATATCAGCAATTCCCCGGAGCTGCGGGAGCTTTGCAGCAAGATCCGGCAGGAAAAGGATTATTACGATATGTATCTGTATATCCGTTCCCTGTCGGATTACTCCATGTTTAATGCCGCCATCGACAAGATTTATTTCTTTTTTGAAAAGGGGGAATATCTGGTTATGGATAAGGTGGTGGTTCCGGCGGATGACAGGGGGTATGCTTCCGTGGGGGTGCTGGGAAGCGAAAGCTATCAGGAGCTGCTGGATCTGTTCCGGGGGAATGTATACAGCAAGGATGTGCTGCGTCTCAGGGATGAGGGGAATGCGGATAAAAAGCTGATGGTGGCCCAGTCCTTTCCCTTCAGCGGCTATGAGAACCCGGAGGGGACGCTGGTGGTGGTGCTCAATGATATGATTATTGAAAGGCAGCTGGAGACGAACCTGATACATGGGGACGGAATTACATTCATGCTGGATAGGGAAAGGGAGGGGGAGTGTTTCCAGAAAGTGATAACCGGGGAAAGCTGTAACGTATCGGCGGACGAGCTGCCGATGGATTACATACTCGGGAAAAAAGAAGGAAGCTTTTCCCTGCATGGGGAGAAGTATATTTTTTGTGCGGTGGAAAGCCCGGGATCTCCTTACCGTTATGTGTCCATTCTGTCTAAAAAGACGCTTCTGGGGCAGATCGGTTCCATCAAATATCTGATCGTGGCGCTGTGTGTGACCGCCACTCTCGCGGGGCTGTCCGTGTGCATCGGATTGTGGAGGAAACGCAGGAATGTGGTGCTTTCCTTCAGCCGGTATCAGGATGAATTCGGTACCGCGCAGGGGAACGGCAAGCCTGTCCGGAGCTTTTGGGAAGGCGTGCCCTATCTGCTTGACAGCGCGGCGAACCTGCAGACCACTCTGAAGCTGCAGAAGAACTTTATGCATACGGCGGTGATCCGTAAGCTTCTTCTGGGAGAGTATGCGTCGGGGGAGGAACTGAATGCGGATTTGAGAAGCGGGGATATCACGCTGGAAGGGGATTGCTATTGTGCGGCAGTGGTGCAGCTGCGCAGCGGGGCCGCCAGCAAGGAGCCTAACCTGTGGAATGAACTGCGGCTGTATATCAGGCAGTATGTACAGGAAGAAATCGGTATCGCCAATTGCTGCTGTGAAGTGGATCCCTTCCGGTTCGCCATGGTATTTCCCATGAGCAGGGACGGATCCCGTAAAACCATCGGCGGGATCCTTTCGGATTTCCGGGAAAAGCTTCTCATGGAAAAGGAACTGGAAACCTATGTGGGCCTGGGAAGGAATGTGACGGAGCGTATGGAAATCGCCACTTCCTATGATGATGCCAGGGAGGTGACCGAATATCTGGCATTCCATGACATCCGTACGGTGATGAGCAAGGAAGAGATGCCAAAGCAGACGGACAGCTTCTTTTTCCCCATTGAAACGGAGCTTCTTCTGGTGAAAAGCATCCGTCAGGGAAACCGGGAGGAAATCGAGGATATTTTCCGGGTGCTGGCTTTTGAAAACTTTACCTACCGGAAGCTTTCCGTCACCATGGCCGGGTATCTGACGGATTTGGTGCGGGCTACGGTCCTGCGAGCGCTGAAGGAGGAGGAGGATACCTGTGACGTGTCCGCGGACGGGATAAACCGGGCGGAAAGCCTGGAGGAAATTGCCAGGATCTGTATTTCCATTCTGGAAGAGATATCCGGCCGTAAACAAAAAAAGGTGGATCGGGAGGCGGATGTGCTGAAAGAATCCATCAGGGGGGCAGTGGAGGAACAGTACAGCCGGCAGGAATTCTGTCTCAGCCAGCTGGCGGAGGAACTGGAGCTGCCGGAAAACCGGCTTTATAAACAGTTTAAGACCCTGTTCGGCATGAGCTTCAGTGAATATCTGGAAAATGAAAGAATTAAGAGAGCCTGTGAACTTTTGAAAAACCAGGTGCCTGTAAAGGATGTGGCCCAGGCTGTGGGCTACGGCAGTGATTTTTCCTTCCGCAGGGCGTTTAAACGGGTTATGGGGCTGGCGCCGAGTTATTATGCGGAAGGACTGGACAACAGATGATGGGTATGTCAAAAATAGAAACGGGGAAAGGGACAGAGGAATGTTTTCAAACCATTTAAAAGAGTATGCAGACAGAAAATATGAGGAAAGACTGCCGTATCTTAAGGGGATCCGGGAGGAACTGGAGGAGGGCTTCCGGCTTTGTACGCCGGCACAGGAGGTGCTGATGCGGTTTTTTTACGGTACCATGCCTCTCAGGGACGCGGGGGAATATGAATTCCGGGTATTTTTAAGCTTTGTTAAACACGCCATATGGCTGCGGGAACATGTGGAATGGTGTGCGGATCTGCCGGAGGATATTTTTGTCAACCATGTTCTGTATTACCGGATCAATTCCGAGGATATCAGCGGGAACAGGGCTTTTTTCCATGAACAGCTGAAGGACAGAATCGCATCCTGCCAGGATCCGGCGGAGGCGGTGCTTGCCATCAATTACTGGTGTGCGGAAAATGCCGCTTATGAGGCATCGGACATGCGCACGGCCTCTCCCATGACGGTGTACCGGAGCGGAAAGGGACGGTGCGGGGAGGAATCCACGTTTGCGGTAACGGCTTTCCGCAGTGTGGGGATTCCGGCGCGTCAGGTGTATACCCCCCGATGGGCCCATTGTGACGATAACCATGCCTGGGTGGAGGTATGGCTTCATGGGCGCTGGTATTTCCTTGGGGCCTGTGAGCCGGAGGAAATTCTGAATAAGGGCTGGTTTTCCAATGCCTCCAGCCGTGCGCTGCTGGTACACAGCCGCTGCTTTTCCGATTTTACGGAAGAAGGGGAAGCCTGTATCGGGAAGGAAGGGGTGACCTGGTTTTACAACAATACCGTAACTTACGCCAGAACCAAAAACCTTACCGTATCCGTTACGGATCCGGAAGGAAAACCGGCAGAAGGGGCGGAGGTATCCTTTGAGATACTGAATATGGCGGAGTATTGCAGCGTGGCCGTCCTGACTGCGGATGAGGCGGGGGAGGTACGGCTTACCCTGGGCCTTGGGGATATCCGGATCCGGGCCATGCTAAACGGCTGGTGCGGGGAAGCCCTGGTATCCGCAGCCGTGCAGGAACGGGCGGCGCTTAGGTTGGATACGGATTTGTCCCAAACGGACTGGATCCGGGACGTATGGGAGCAGGAAGAGGTGAAGGCGCCGGCGGATTATCCGGTGAATCCGGGGCTTGTGACACCGGAGCAGAAGCAGCGCAGACGGGAAAAGCTTGCGGCGGCAAACCGGCTGCGGGAGCGGCGGATCAACGCGTATTATGACGAAAAAGCGGCGGATAAATATCCGGGGGAAAAGGAACGGCTGCGCCTTGCGGCAGGTAATTTCGGGGAGCTTTACCGCTTCCTGGAACGGGACACGAATCCGGATCGGAAAGCCCTTCTTCACAGCCTGCGCGTAAAGGATTGCAAGGATGCGAAGGCGGATGTCCTGGAAGATGCGCTGCAGTATGCCGGGGCCTTCCGGGAAGCATGGGAGGAAGAAACCTACCGGAAGTATCTGCTGTGCCCCTGGGTGTATTACGAAGAGCTCACACCGTATAGAAGCTTTATCAGCCGTTACTTTACGGATGGGGAGAAGGCCGCATTTGCGCAGGAACCGGAAAAAATACAGGAATATATCTGCCGGAATATAGCCTATGAACCGGAACAGGATTACCGCACGATCTGCGCCACGCCCTCCGGGTGCCTGAAGCTGAAGCAGGGGAATGCGTTAAGCCGGAAAATCCTTTTTGTGGCCATCTGCCGGACACTGGGCATTCCGGCCCGGATCAACCGGGTCACGCAGGAGGCGGAATACCTGTGCGGGGACGGCTTTCTTGTGCCGGGAAAACAGGAAGAAATGGCCGGGTCAGCCGGGGCGGACAGCAAAGCGGGGCTGACGCTCCGGGTGGAAGACGGAAGGAAATGGATTTATTACCAGACCTGGACTATCGGCAGACTGGACGGTATGCAGTTTACCACGCTGGATTATGAAGGAATGGGATGGGAAGGCCCTGCGTACAGGCTTTCCCTGGAGGCAGGTGTATACCGGCTGCTTACCGCCTCCCGTATGCCGAATGGGAACCAGTATACTTCCCGGCGGATTTTCACTCTGAAGGAAGGGGAGGAAAAGGAAATTTTCATGAGCCTGCGGGAAGCCGGTATGGAGGATATGCTGGTGCGAAACGAAATCCCGGATTTTGAAGTGACGGACAGGGACGGGAGAAAACGGAGCGCGGCGGATATCATGGGCGGAGGCAGCGGCGTGTTCTTCTTTCTGGAGGAAGGAGCGGAGCCTACGGAGCATGTGCTGAATGAGCTGATAGCCCGGGCGGAGGACTGGAAGGCCGCTGCAGAACAGGCGAAGCTTCTTTTTATCCTGGCAGGCGAAGAGGCGCTTTCCAATGCCACGGTCAAACGGACGCTGGAGAAGATACCGGGGATTACCGTAGTCTTTGATACGGAAGGTGATACGGCCGAGCCGGTTGCCAGAAGAATGTATGTGGATCCGGAGAAGCTTCCGCTGCTGGTGGTGACAACGGGCGGAATGACAGGAATTTACGGCAGCAGCGGCTATAATGTGGGCAGCGTGGATCTGATGCACAAGCTTCTGGTAAAGGGATAAAGGTATGAAGGAAAAAGATACGAAAGCGGTTATACTGTTGAATGTGGCGGGTATTTTCCTGTACACGGCGGGGATGCGCAGCTTTGCGGCGCCGGCGCAGATAGCGCCCGGGGGTGCCAGCGGTATTGCCATTCTGGTGAATTATATGACGGGGTTCCCTATGGGGTTGTTCTGTTCCCTGTTCAATTTTCCCATACTCGCCGTTGTTTTATGGAAACGGATTTTTCCCGGACGGTTTGTGGCAAAGGCTACGGCCAGCATTGTGCTTCTTTCCCTGATGACGGACCTGCTGGCGCCGGTACTTCCCCATTATCAGGGGAACGCCCTGCTGGCGGCCCTGTTCGCAGGCGCTTTTATGGGCTGCGGACTCGCCATGGTATACCTGGGGACCTCGGATACCGGCGGGATTACCATGATTGGACTCATCCTGCAGAAATACTTCCCCCATTTAAAGGTAGGGACGCTTGTTTCCGCCATCAATATGATCATTGTCCTGGCCTCCGGTCTGGTATACCGGAACATCGACAGTATCCTGTATGCGGTGATCACCGTGTATGTTTCCGGCCTTTTCATGGATAAGCTGGTGAACCAGGCCAATTCCAGGGATTTGATTATTGTGGTGAGCGAATGTACGGATAAGGTGCGCTGCGTATTCCTGGATGAAAAGAAGGGAATAACCATCCTGAAGGGGGAAGGCGGTTATACCAGCGAAACCCAGCGGGTGATTCTGGGAGCCGCAGGAAAAGCGGATTGTATGAAAATCCAGGAAAAAATACGCCGGGTGGATCCATCGGCCCTGATTATTATCGCAGAGGCCAGCAACGTGGTCGGCAAGAGCTTCGGGCGCATGCTGTAGTTTGCGGCCGGAACGGTTAGGAATCGGACGGTTCTTTAGAGGAGGAAAAGGAATTGGTAAGTATAACGGAAGGAAAGCATGCCCATTTTTTTATCGATTTTGCCTGGGAAAAGGACGGGCATATCCGCAGCTACCGGCTGGGTCTGGAAGAAGTGTTTGAAGGGAAATATCTGGAAACCCTGTACGTGCCTCACCCGGGGCAGGCTTTTCTCCTGGTGGGCTGCGGCAAAGAAAAGGATTTGGGGCTTCTGGAGGTAAAGGAAATCCTGGCGGCTGCGGCATCGAAATGCAGGGAAGGGAAGGTGAAGGAATGTTCCGTGGATATTTCCCGGTTCGTGGATGCCCTGGGAAGGGACGCGGTGACCCAGAGTGTGCTGGGCCTTGAGCTGGGAAGCTACAGTTATTCCTTTTCCGGGAAAGAAGAGGAAGGCGCGCCCTGCCGTTTTCAGCTGGAACGGGTGAACGGGCTGGAGGATATGGAGGGGCTTCTTGCGGAAGCGGAGGAGCTGGTGCGGGGAATCCGGTTTGCCAGGGATATGGTGAATACGCCGGGGAATCACCTGCGGCCTATGGATTTTGACCGGCGGATTACGGGTTTTGTGCAGGATGTGGAAATAGAGGCCCAGACGCTGGTGTACGGGCAGCTGCGCGCTATGGGCATGGAGGCCTTGTATGGGATCGGCGGCAGCAGTGAGTATCCGCCCTGCCTCCTGATCCTGCGCTACCGGGGAAACCCGGAAAGTGAGGAAGTGTACGGCCTTATCGGAAAAGGGGTTACCTGTGATACGGGCGGTTACTGTTTGAAAGGGAGCAAGTCCATGGCGGGCATCAAAGGGGATATGGCAGGTGCGGCGGCGGTGGCCGGAGCCATGCATGCGGCTGCTGCTGCAAAGCTGAAGGTGAATGTGACCGCCTGCCTGCCTCTCTGCGAGAACCGGATTTCCCAGTCCGCTTTCCTTCCCGGGGATGTCATCACCGGCTACGGAGGAAAGACCATTGAGATCCTCAACACCGATGCGGAAGGGCGGCTGGTGCTTTCCGATGCGGTCAGCTATGGGATACGGGAAGAGAACATTACCAGGATTGTGGATATTGCCACGCTTACCGGGGCGGTTTGGAATGCGTTGGGGTATACCATTGCCGGCGCCATGTCCGATGACGACTCCTTTTACCGGATGTTTGAGAAAGGGCTTGTCCATTCCGCAGAAAAGTACCTGCGCTTTCCCTTTGGCAGGGAACACAGGAAAATGATACAGAGCGATGTGGCGGATGTGAAAAATACCGGGGCGGACTGCTGCGGTACGATTACGGCAGGGCTGTTTATCCGGGAGTTCTGTGAAGGAAAGCCCTGGATCCATCTGGATATCGCAGGTACGGCCTGGTGTGATATGCCTTCCTATGCTTTTGAATCGAAGGGGGCTACCGGGGCGGGGATGACTTCGCTGTATTTCATGCTGAAGGAAGCCGCTTTTTTGCAGGGGAAGGCCTGAGGGTATCCTTATTTCCAGAGGACGGCAATGACTCTGTCTGCCTGCCATCCATTGTTATTTTGGGTGCCGAATATAAGCAGGTTGTCGTCTTTGGAGAGGTCGGAGGCGGAAATGTTTTTCAGGGAATTCATTGTCTGCGTGGCACGGTCCATTTCCAGACGCTGAAAGAGGGTGGAGCTGCTGTAGCTTACGGCGGCTTCCTCGTCCCCGGAGGACACTTCGATCAGGCCGGTGGTTTTGTCATAGGTTTTGGTAACCACGGATACCCGGAACCCGCCGTCCGCCGTTTCTATAAAAAAACCTTCCAGATCGGCGCCCGAAAACAGAGAATCGGGATCGGCGCTGCCGGCCAGCTGGGAGGTGGTTTCCCTCAGCGGGACGGCGGATTCTCCGGGGAGGGCGGCATCGGTTTGTGCGGCGGAAGAAGAAGCGGCGGCGTCCGAAGCTTCCTGCGTCAGGGAAGGGCTTGTCCCGGCGGGGGCTGTACCGGTCCCGGAGACGCTGCTGCCGCAGCCTGCCGTAAGTGTGAAGAGCAGCATGATACAAAGTATCCATCGATTTCTGTATTTCTGAATCACTTCTTTATGCGCAGCGAAGGAAATGCGCCAACCTTCCGGGCGGTTACCCTTTCTTTTCATATCTTCTCCTATCTGTACCGGTTATGTACGCATACTACGAAAGTATGTCCGGGAATCCCGTTTTTTTCCATTATACGTTTTTATTCTCTAAAGTTTTTCTAAGCGGCGGGAAAATCGGAAACGGACCCGACGGCCATAACATAGGATTTCTGCTTTACCAATGCATTTTGTATAACGGAATATGCTTATCCCGGCTGGGAATTATAACCATAATGCCGGATCCTGTATTGATTCCGGTATTGGGTCGGAGACAGCCCTTTTTGCTTTATGAAAACTTTAGAAAAATAATTACAATCCTTGAATCCGCAGGAAAAACAGACCTCCTGAATGGAATAATCCGTTGTGGACAGCATGTCCGCGGCGGTGGAAATCCGGATGTTCACCAGATACTGCTGGATCGAGACGCCCAGCTGTTCCTTGAAAATACGGAAAAGGTGGGATCTGCTGATATTCACATGGTGCGCGACATCGTCCACCGAAATGTCATATGCATAATTCCGTGCGATATATTCGGTTGCTTTCGCCGCGTAGTTGCTCAGGGATTCCTTTTCTTCCTCCCTGCTTCTGGTATCCAGTGCGGAAAGGAAAAGCAGAAAATTCCCCAGCATCGCATATTCACGGCCGTCTTTTCGTTCAGCGCCCGCCTGGAGTGCATCCATATAGATGCCCGCCTGCCGGGAATTGATGCTGTCGCAAACCGGCGTTTCACAGGAAAGGCCGATATTGGAAAGCAGTCCCTCACATCCTTCCCCGCTGAAGCCTATCCAGGAATAAATCCAGGGCTCCTCCTCATCCGACCGGTATGAAATCATTTTTTCCGGAGGGATCAAAAAGGCCTGTCCCGCCGACAGATGGTATGTATTTCCTTCCATACAAAAAACACCTTTTCCGGAAACAACATAATGGATCAGGTAATGGTGGCGCACCGCAGGTCCGTAGCTGTGCCCCGGAAGGCAATGCTCACTCCCGCAGTGATGAATTTCCAAAGATACATGAACGGGCCAGGAATATAACATAAGAATGCCTCTCTTTCATAAAAAATTATATCATTTTCACATCCCCTCCACAACCAAATCTGAAAAACTGCAACATTGCTACAGCAATTTGCAACAATAATACGTGGATTATGCCTTATCTATCTGCTAACATTAGTTCTATCATACAGGAATAAAGAAAGGGGCGTGGGCATATTGCTGATTACAAAGCCACCGATGGGGTGGAATTCCTGGAATACTTTTATGGACAAAATTGATGAGAAAACAATCATGGAAACTGCGGATGCCATGGTCAACCAGGGACTTCTGAAGGCGGGATATGAATATCTGGTAATCGATGATTCATGGGCTGAACGGGAAAGGGATGCGGAGGGAAGGCTGAAGGTTAATTATACCAAATTCCCCAATGGCATGAAAGCGGTTGCGGATTATGTCCACAGCAAAGGGCTGAAATTCGGAATGTATTCCTGCGCGGGCGTGCGGACCTGCATGTGTTATCCGGGAAGCTTCGGGCATGAGTTCCAGGATGCCCGGTTCTTTGCCGATATCGGGGTGGATTATCTCAAATATGACTATTGCTTCCGTCCCGCTCTTGCAGACGGCCCGATGCTGTACAACCGGATGGGAATGGCGCTCCGTGCCGCCGGAAGGGATATCCTGTTTTCCGCCTGCAATTGGGGGAAGGACAATACTACGGAATGGATCCGTTCCACCGGGGCGCATATGTTCCGTTCCACAACCGACATCATGGATTCATACCAGTCCATGAAAAATATTGCCTTGAGCCAGCTTTCCAATCTTCCTTATACGGCACCCGGCTGCTTCAACGATCTGGACATGCTGATCGTGGGGCTTCATGGAAAGGGCTGTATGGCCCTTGGCGCGGACGGCTGCAGTGATATCGAATACCGGCAGCATTTTGCCTTTTGGTGTATGCTTTCCGCACCATTGATGATAGGAGCGGATGTGCGGGATCTTTCCCCGGATACGCTGGCGCTTCTGACCAATCGGGAACTCCTGGCAATCGATCAGGATCCGGAGGTACGTCCTCCCTATATCCATGGACAGGCACTTCAGCGTCCGGAATGTGCACAGGAGCATATTGTCCTCCTGAAACATCTGGCAGACGGGAACTATGCGGCGGGATATTTTAATTTCGGGGATCAGGAAGCCAATATCCCCAGTGAGTTTTATAATTGGGGAATTGATATCTCCAGCGGCTGCAGTCTGCAGTTCACCGACGTTTTCACCGGCGAGGATATGGGGATTTTCCGTGATTTCTACCGCGCCCGTGTACCGGCACATGACTGCCGTTTATATAAAGTCAGGCTGATTTGGACCGGCAGGCCGGCTTCCCGCCAGCTATAGGAGCGGCCGGCATAGTGTATAAAAAGAAGGGAGCGGATATGCCGGAATGTAAAAAGTGCGGAAGGAAGCTGAAGCATGATGAAATCGGGCTTTACAGGAGACTGGTAGACCGGGGGGCGGACTCCTGTCTGTGCATTACCTGTTTTGCCCGGTACTATGGTGTAAGCGAAGAAATATTGAAGGATAAAATACAATTTTTTAAGGATGCGGGCTGTAGTCTGTTTTAAGGTCCGCTGTAGGGGGATGTCCCCGGGAGGAATCAAATGAAGAAAGGAATGAACAGAAAATATGCAGCAGCAGCCCTCGCAATGATTATGCTTGCCGGAAGCCTGGCAGGCTGCGGGAACCGGTCCAAAGATGCATCCGTACCTGCCGGTGCAGCAACGGGCAGTGAAGCAGGGGCGGAAAGCACACCCGGCGGAGAAACGAAAGAGGAGCCGATTACGATAACCGCTTTCAAGAATTCCGTGGCGATGCCGGCGGACTGGAAGTGGGGGGATGATCCCGTTTCCCAAAGGATTACGGAACTGACAGGCGTGACTGTGGAAATGCAGTATGCGACCACTACGGATAACACAGAAATCAACACATTGCTGGCTTCCGGTGAAAAGCTGCCGGATATCATTATTACAGCAGCCAACGGCCCGGTGCGTTCCCTTCTTGTAGACCAGGGATTTGCCGTGCCGTTAAATGAACTGGCAGACAAGTCTTATCCGGAATTCTATGAGGTACTTCCCAAGGATATGGACAAGATCTATCAGGAGGCGGACGGCAATTTCTACTGTGTGGCAAGCTTTTACGGTGATGCAAACAAATACGGCGACCAGATTCTTAATTCCAGGGGGCCGGTCAGCTTTTCCATCCGCAAGGATTTTTATGATGAACTGGGACGGCCGGATGTGAGTACCCTGGAAAATTATAAAAATGTTGTTCTGCAGATCAAAGAAAAGCATCCGGAAATCAATCATCCCATTTGGGATTACATGATTAATACACCGTGGAATTCCAGTTCCCTGTTAAATGTACTGGCCAGAATGTATGGCGCGGATAATAATTACTTCCATTATAACGGCGATCAGGTGGAGATGGTTTTCATGCAGCCGTATTATAAGGAAGCGCTGAAAACCTACAATGACTGGTACCGGAGCGGGCTGATCAATCCGGAAATGTTCGCGTACAAGACGGATCAGCAGCATGCTTCCATGAAAGAACAGGACATCATCAGCTATGTGGGCTATTACTGGTCGCTTCTCCAGATGACCGGCATTATGGATCAGATGGTCTATGAAACGATTGAATTCCCTATGCCGGAAGGAAAAAATCCGGAAGAACTGAAAATCCACGACGATTATTTCAGCACAGGATATGACGGTGTGTTCATCACAAAGGATGCAAAGGATCCTGTCCGCTGCCTGAAATATATCGCTTTCCTGTTAAGTGATGAAGGGCAGCTTTTGCAGCGCTACGGCCTGGAGGGACTGACCTGGGAAAAGGATGAACAGGGCAGGCCCAGGGAGACGGAATTAAAGATTGAAACAGAGCGGGAAAGCATGGAAAAGCTGCAGAAGGAGCTGGGAGTCTACAACTATGATTTTGCCTGGCTGACCTCCACCTGGGCGATTGTATACGGAGCCCACAATACCTATCAGAGCTATCCCGGCGCACTCAGGGATTTTGAAATCATGACGCCTCATCAGCAGAATGAACGATTCTCGGATCTGGTATATGCGCTCACCGATACGGATGAGCTGGTGCTCAGGGAACAAATCTTTGATACCTGGAAATCCGGCGCCGCGGCCATAATCGTGACAAACAGCGATGCGGAGTTCGAGGCGGCTTATGATAAATTTATAAGTGATATGAACAAATCCGGCGTCGATCAGCTTTGCAGCTATTTTACCCAAAACAGCGAGTATTGGAAAGCGCTCGGTTTATCTGAATGACAGGATGCCCGTATAAGGGCAGGGAAAGGCCCGGGAAAGGCCTTTCCCATAAAAACGGAGGTGGCAGTATGAGTCCTGAAGAGACTTCTGTAAAAAGAAAGGCTTCTTCCAAAGGCTTTTGGAAGGAGCTGTGGAAGCAGCGGGAACTGCAGTTCATGGTACTTCCTGCATTGGCAGCACTGATTTTGTTTAATCTGTTTCCTCTGTTCGGGTTACAGATAGCGTTTAAAGACTATAAGATGAACAGTGGGATACTGGGGAGCGCCTGGGTCGGCCTCAAGCATTTTAAAGCCTTTTTTACGGATCCCAATGTTCTTCCGGTTCTCTGGAATACCATCGGCCTGTCCGTAATCAAAGCATTTTTTACCATACCGCTGCCGATTCTTTTTGCGCTGCTGCTGAATGAGGTCACACACGCCCGTTTTAAAAAGCTGGCGCAGACAGTGAGCTATTTCCCTTATTTTTTATCATGGTCGGTAATATCCCTGATGGCAATTACCTGGCTGTCTCCGCAGAATGGATTCATAAACGGTTTCCTGATATCTGTTGGTATTCTGAAGGAACCTTATTTTTTCCTGGGGGAACCGAAGGCGTTCTGGGGGATATCCATTTCATTGGATATCTGGAAAAACCTGGGCTACTCCTCTATCATTTATCTGGCGGCGATGTCCAGTGTGGATCAGGAGGTTACGGAAGCAGCCGTAATGGACGGCGCCGGAAGGCTGCGCAGGATTTTCCATGTCACCATGCCGGCCATCCTGCCTACGGTTATGGTCCTGCTCATTATCAATATAGGGAATCTGCTGCGCGGCGGCTCTAACTTCGATATCAGCTATAATCTGATGAATTCTTTAAACCAGCCTAAGGCAGAAATCCTGGATACCTATGTGCTGAAAACCGGCATATCCATGGCCCGGTTTTCCTATGCTACCGCGATCGGGCTGTTGCAGTCCGTTGTGGCTTCCATCCTGCTCCTGTCTGCAAATGCGGTGAGCAAGGCGACAACCGGGGAAAGTTATTTTTAAGGAGGCAGACATGAAAAAAGATGAACATAAGCCCTGGCAGAAATTCGGCGCTGCCGATATCCTCATTTATTTGCTTCTGGCCATCCTTATATTTATCATGGCCTTTCCGTTCTGGAATGCAATGATATTATCCTTTAATGACGGTAAGGACGCTATGATGGGAGGGATTTATTTCTGGCCCCGCAAATTTACGCTGGATAATTACAGCCAGGCGTTTCAAAACAGTTCCATCTGGAAAGCCTTTGGGATTTCTGCGCTGCGCACGCTGCTCGCTACTTTTTTAAGCCTGCTGGTCACGTCCATGTTCGCTTATGCGGCCAGCAAGCCTTATCTGAAATTCCGCCGATTCTATATGCTCCTGCTGTTGATTGCCATGTTTTTTAACGGCGGAATCATCCCGGTATTTTTAACTATCCGGAACCTGGGGCTGGTCAATAATTTTCTGGTTTACATACTTCCCGGTGTTTTTAATGCATTTTATGCACAGATATTTATTTCCTTTTTCAAGGGGCTTCCGGAAAGTCTGTTTGAATCCGCCCGGATTGACGGAGGGCGGGAACTGACAATTTATTTTAAGCTTGTCCTTCCCCTGTCCAAATCCGTTCTGGCTGCAGTGGGGCTTTTTACCGCTGTTTTCAACTGGAACTCCTGGTATGATAACATGCTTTACATGAAGAATGAGGAAATGAACACCCTTTCCTTCCTTTTTGTGAAAATGATTAAATCCCAGGAAACCCTGGAAAACCTGGCCGCCGATTCCGGTATTGCGGATCTTGCCAATATGGGCGGCGTCAGTTCCACTTCCCTGCAGCTTGCCACAATGATGATAGCCGTACTTCCTATTATGTGTGTCTATCCGTTTGTACAGAAATATTTTGCCACAGGAATGATGATCGGATCCGTGAAAGGGTAAAAAAATCCCCACTGGAACCTCTGTGCCCTGAAAGCGCGGATTCCGGCGGGGATATTCTTTTTCCTATTTGGAACGGTGTCTCAGATCCTTGATGGGGATGTTTGCGAACAGCGCAGGCACCACTCCGTTGCCGGATTCGGATTCCGTTTCGGTAATCTGGATATCCAGACCCTGCGGATCGATATCCATGTATTTGGAAATGACTTCTATAATATCATTTTTTATCTGTTCCATGATTTCGGGAGAACAACTGGCCCTGTCGGATACCAATAATAATTTCAGGCGGTCTTTTGCTATATCCCCAGATGTTTTCTTTCGGAAAAGATCCATTAATCCCATAGTTACAATCCCCCCTAATTTTTCTTAAACATACTCTTGAACTTGGAAAACATACCCTTTTTATCCAAATCGAGGAACGGGACCTCTTCGCCCATGATGCGTTTGCAGATATTGAGGTAAGCCTGTCCTGCGGGACTCGCACCGCCTACCAGCGGCTCGCCCTGGTTCGTGGAAACCACGATCTGCTCGTCATCAGGAACCACGCCGATGAGAGGGAGGGAAAGGATATCGTTTACATCCTCCACCTTCAGCATATCCCCGCGCTTTACCATATCCATGCGGATACGGTTGATGATGAGATCGATACGGCCCATCTCATTAGCCTCCAGAAGGCCTACGATCCTGTCCGCATCACGGATGGCGGAGACTTCGGGGGTGGTTACCACAAATGCCCTGTCCGCGCCTGCAATGGCATTTTTGAAGCCCTGCTCGATTCCCGCAGGACAGTCAAGCAGGATGTAATCAAATTGTTCCCTCATCTTGTCAATTAATTCCTTCATCTGTTCCGGGGAAACGGAATCCTTATCCCTTGTCTGGGCGGAAGGAAGAAGGCAGAGGTTGGAATATTTTTTATGTTTGATCAGAGCCTGATTCAAGCGGCAGTTACCTTCCACCACATCTACCAGATTGTATACAATACGGTTTTCCAAACCCATAACCACATCCAGGTTTCTAAGGCCGATATCGGTGTCAATCATGATTACTTTTTTATCCAGCATGGCAAGGCCGGTTCCTACGTTTGCCGTTGTGGTGGTTTTGCCTACACCGCCCTTCCCGGATGTGATAACAATAACTTCGCTCATTTGCTGATTCCTCCTAAATATAAATTAATCCTGTCGTTCTAAAACAGATTGCTTAAACGCCCTTTGGTTACAGGCTCAATACAAATTGTTTCTTCTTTTGCGGTTGCAATTTGGGGGGCATAGGAATTGGCGGGGGTATTGCCCCGTTTCCTGAGACCTTTTCCCCCTTTTTCCTTATCCGGGCTTTTAGCAATATATTCCCCTATCTGCAGCTGTATGGGCTTCATTTCCAGCGCAAAAATAAAACAGCCGCTGTCTCCTGCGGCGCCTGCATGTGCGTTGCCCTTCAGGGAACCCAGGATCACGATGTTCCCCTGAGATATAATTTTGGCTCCCGGATTGACATCTCCAATCAGAGTAATGCTGGAATAGCTTTCCAGAACCTGCCCGGAACGGAGATTCCCTTTATAAAAATCCGCCCCTACCGCCTCCGCGTCAGGATAATTGTCGGCGGCTTCGTACTCCCGGGCCTCGATACGCGCTTTCATCCTGTCTTCCAGTGCCGTACCGTTATCCATGATACAGACAATTTGAATGGAAGTATTTTCTGTAATGACATCTACAATGCGTTGTTCTTCCTCCGGGGTCAGTTCCCTTCCTTCGAAAGATACAGCCATTTTCGCATCCTTAAAAAAAGTGCCGGTCTCTCTGAACTTTTCCGCAATAGCCTCAAGCAGTTTTGGGAAAGGAGTTTCCTTATCCAGGATAAGGTTTATTCCATATTTGTTGCGTTTCAGTACTAATTCTTTTGTCATGTCCCCTCCAGCTTATTCTAAAGGACTCTTTCTCTTGCAATTATACCGGTTCTTGTCGAATATGCAAACTGTTTTCACGATTTTTCTTGTAAAATGTCTAAAAAACTCAAACTTTGCAGGGAGGGCCGCCCTTGAAGTCTTTATAATTTTCTTACATAGCACGCGAAACGTAGACTTTATATTTTAATTATGATATTATTTATGTATGTACAGGAGGGAATACCATGGATGAAGAATTAAAATCAATGTTGACGACTATTGTCAAAGAGATTCACAACATTAAAAACGATATGCATAAAGGTTTTCAAGATGTTGACGAACGTTTTGAAAAAGTGGACCAGCGTTTTGAAAAAATGGATCAGCGTTTTGAAAAAGTGGACCAGCGTTTTGAAAAAATGGATCAGCGCTTTGAAAAAATGGATCAGCGCTTTGAAAAAATGGATCAGCGTTTGGAAAAAGTGGAATCTCAGGTATCAGCCTTACGCAGCGGACAGATCGAAACGCGCAAGGAGATTAAGGAAGTGTCAATAAAGGTTTCGGAGACTTACGCTCTGGCTCTTGATTCATGGGGGCAGAGTTCTGAAAACCGGAAATGGTTAGAGAAAATATAGCCGTGCATTAAAATAGAAAGGGAAGTATCAAAAGGAAAATAAATCAAGAAAAAGCCTTTTGATACTTCTTTTTGTTTATCCGGGTTTGGCGTGACATACGGTGCCGCATCCAAACCCGGAAATGGACATTATATTTGAAAGGCAGCGCTGTCCTTCCCTGATTTCCGGAATTCCTTCGGGCTTTTCCCGGTCAGCCGCTTGAACTGCCGGCAGAAATGCTCCACATTGCGGTAGCCGCAGAACTCCGATATGGAAGTAATGGTTTTATCCGTATACAACAGCTGATCTTTTGCCAGCCGGATGCGGGCTTTTATGCAGTCGTCCATACAGGAGGTGCCGAAGGCATTTTTATAGAGGAGCTGCAGATAGCCTTCGCTCAGATGAAGCTGCTGCGCCATGCCCGAAACATTCCAGGAAAGCTGGGGGCTGTTATAAATAGCCTTGCGCAGGTTCATCAGTTCATGGTAATTAGGGGAGAGGCGGAAGGAACCGGTGCCCATGCGGGAAGCCTCCTGCAGCTCGGAAAAAAGAAGCTGGAGAAGCTGATCCACTATCCGTTCATTGTTTTGTCCGGGAAAGGAGTTTTTCCAGGTGATTAATTGGAAGAGATTGTGGCAGTAGTCCGCATCCGGCAGGGGGAAAGGCGTATTGCGTATGGGCAGGGAGGATACATAATTTTCATCCGAATCAAAACGGATCCAGTCATTTTTGTAAAGTTCCCCGCTGGCACGATAATGGATAGGCGTATGCGGGGCAAACAGTACGGCGGATTTGGCCGGATATTCCGTAAGAATTCCGTCCACGCGGAAAAATGCGGGGGTATGGGTAAGGAGCAGAAGCCAGCAGTCATGTCCCTGCGGAACGTCGAATACAAAGCCGGCGTCGTGCCGGGCATCATATTCTACATAACGAATGTGATTCATGGGAGCCTCCCGGTAATCAATAGTATTGTTGGAAAGGTAGGGGAATTATGGAACCAACTAAAAAACTGCCTCTTTTTCTTGTTTCCGGGGCAAGCGGGGTGGGTAAGACCACCATGTGTGAAATCCTTTTCCGCAGGGAAACAAAATATATTGTAATGGAAAGCGATATCCTCTGGCAGAAGGAGTTCGATACGCCGGAGGATAACTACCGCAGGTTCCGGGAAGTATGGCTTACTATGTGCGCCAACATATCCCAGTCGGGCCTCCCGGTGGTGTTGTGCGGCTGCGGGATACCGGAGCAGTTTGAAATATGTGAGGCCAGGAACTATTTTACTGAACTTCACTATCTGGCTCTTGTCTGTGATTCCCAGGCCCTGGAAGCCCGTATGCGGGAAGGAAGGCATATCAGGGATGAGGGCTGGATCCAAAGCTCGGTAAGCTTTAATGACTGGCTTCGGAATAATGCGCAAAATACCAATCCCTCTATAACCCTGATAAATACCACAGATCTGACGCCGGAGGAAACAGCCGAAAAGGCAGAGGCGTGGATCACAGGCTGTCTCACTTCAGACCCGCCTGTTTGTCCAGAAAGCCTTTAAAAATAGCGAGAAGCTCCTGACTCCAGAAGTTGCCTTCGTGTACGGCGCCTTCCACACAGATAAAGCTTACATCAGCGCCGCATTCTTCCAAACGCTTTACCATACGGGCGCTCTGGGAAAAATCCACGGCAGGGTCGGCATCACCGTGGGCGATCAGGAAGGGGACATAGGATCTGCCTTCCGTTACATAACGGATAGGGCTCATTTTTTTCAAAAGATCCTGATCGAGGGTACCGCCGCAGAAAAGGGTGAACAGGCTTTCTGTTTCCGCCCGTCTTTCCGATTCGGGAAGCTCCAGGACAGCGCATAAATCCGCAGGGCCGAAGCAGTCGATGACGGCGTTTACGCTGTCAGAGGCTCCGGGGTATTCAGCGGTCCTAAATTCAGGCATGTCCCCGGTAAGTCCCAGGAGAAGGGCGGTGTTGCCGCCGGAGGAAGTGCCGAAGGCATATACTCTTTCCGGATCAATATGGTACTGCGCGGCATGGGTGCGCAGGAAACGGATGGCTGTTTTCACATCCTGCAGGAATGCGGGTGCGGGACAGCCTTCTTCAATGTTGCGGTGGGTAACGCTTGCCACCACATAACCGGCTCCTGCAAACGCGGCCAGCTGCGGAATTTCATAATTCGTATCGGGAAAATGCCAGGCGCTTCCCTGTATGAAAACGATGAGGGGGAAGGTACGTTCCTGACCTTCCTCAGGGGTTTGCGGCATAAGCAAATCCAGGGTAATATCTGTTCCCGTCTGTGTGGAATAGACGATTTTGGGGCAGAAAACAGACAGGCCTTTAAGAGTGGGATTGCAGGCGATTCGCAGCATGTTATGTGTCCTCCTTTTCTAAATAAAAAATATAAGTATGATGAAGCTATTATAACACACGAATCGCCGCCGAATCAAAAGAATAGGGGAAAATTAATGACTCCGCGCAGGCCTGGCTCCTGCTTCCGGGAACCGTACAAACCCGCTCATTGTTTTTTGTGGAATTTGGTTGCGTGGGCCGTCGTGTCGTGATACAGGAAGTAGCGCTCGTTTTCTTTGTATTCATAGAATGGGCGGAAGGTAATAGTATCGATGCCCTCCACGCGGTAGTGAAGCGGCTGCTCCGGAAGCGGGCGCATTTTTTCCGGAAGCGACTGTACATCCATCCAGTCGTTGGGCGTCTGGATACCGGTATAATCGGCGGCCAGTACTACCGGCCCGTAAAGAAAGGCATTGGGGCCTTTTTTAACAGGGTCCAGGGAATGCATCCATACCGCGGCGGGAAGGGAAACGGTCAGGCAGTCGCCTTCCTTCCATTCGCGGCAGACGGTCAGCCAGCCGTTTTTATCCACCGTTGCTGAGAGAGGGACATGATTGCAGGAAACAGTCATTGTACCTGCCAGCCAGCCCGGCATGCGCAGGTGGATGGGGAATACGGCGGGGGCGGTCAGAGACAGGGTCAGGGCCGTTGTGTTTCCTTCCGGGAAGCCGGTTTCCTGGCGGACGGTGACAGGGCTGCCGTTCCGGTTCCAATGCAGCTTGGAGGGGATATATTGGCTGACGTAAAGTCCGCCGTCCTCTTCAAAATAGAGGAGACGCTGCATTTCGGTTACGAGGAGGGGACGGGTACCGGTGCAGCAGGTCCAGCCATCCTGCCGGTTTTTCTTATAGCCGCCGTACATGTTGTAATCGGAATAATAAATGATATTTCCTTCTTCCGTCATGGGCAGGGTGGCGGCGGTGGCGTTGAATAAGAGAGCCTCCACCCAGTTGCCGTATTCCGGTTCCCCGGTAAAACGGGTGAGGTATTTGCACAGCCGGAAGGCGGCATAGGTGTCGCACTGGGTTTCAAAACTGTCATGACCGGTGCGCAGCGCGTCGATAATACGGTTTTTGGGCATCAGATGTTCATAGTTGGGGCCGTATCCCCCTGTCGCCATGACCTCTTCCGTCTGCATGAAGCGGTAGAAGGAGCGCAGGGATTTCAGGAAATAAGGGTTGTTTGTCATTTCGTATGCCTTTGCGCAGCCGTTAAAAGAATTCACATGGCTGTAGGCGTGGCAGAATTCGGAATACAGTCCTGCCAGGGGTTTTTTGGAAAAGGGATCGGCATCCTGATAGAAGATATCCCAGAATTCCCGGTATTCAAAGCGTTCCGCCAGCTCCCGTGCCTGAGGTATCTCCAGGATTTCCCAGGCATCCCAAAAGGATTCCGTCAGGGTGTACCATTCCGTGGAGTTGTCTCCGAACAGGTTATCTTTTGTCAGATGCCTGTCGGCGAAAGCAACCAGATATTCGGCGTGTTCCTTTGCGCGTGTATAGCCGCAGTAAAGGAAGAGATCACAATGGGCACGAAGCAGCTTTTCCAGGTCATAATGGGAGCGGTTTGTTAAAAAGGGAGCGGTTGTCCGGGCGGCTTCGCAGCAGTCCCAGAATTCATCAGCCAGGTAGACCGCCTTTTCCCGGAACGCCTCATCCCCCGAAACAGCAAACATACGGCTGTAGGCGGAAAGCCACTGTCCGATGAGGGCGGTGCCCCGTGAATTGGGGTACCAGCCTGTATATGCGATGCCGGGGGCCGGCTTTCCGGCGCTTTCGCGCATATACTTCAGGATATTGTCATTGGGGATTTGCAGATAAAAAGCAAGGGTTTCATCCAGGATTCTTTTCATCATGCCATCTGTAAGGGTGACATCTGTAAAATCAAAACTTTTCATAGTTGTCCTTTCTGCCTTTAAGCAGGCTCTGCTTGATCAGATACATGTGGGGTACGCGGATTTTACCGCAGCGGCCGCCTGGTTGAGTGAGGTGATTACGCTGTCACACCAGCTGTCAAAAATGGGATCCTCCGCCTGCAGCTGCCTGTCGGAAAGCAGGTTCTGAAGCGTTGTGCGTATGCCGTCCCGGAAAGGCACGGCAGCCTGGAAACCGGGCACCAGCCGTTTGAGCTTATCATTTTTAAAAACAGCGGTCTGTACCCGTTCCCCGAGAAGGCAGCTCTTAAAATCATAGGGGCCTGCCTGATGCAGAAACAGGGAGGAGACATAAAACGGATGCAGGGGCACCTGCAGGATATCCGCTATTGTGGTATATATCTGGTTCCAGGTCATGACCTCGTCGGATGTAATATTGACGGCTTCCCCCAGGGCATGGGGATTTCCTGCAATTCCGAGAAAGGCCCGGGCAAAATCGGAATTATGGGTGAGTGTCCACAGGGAGGTACCGTCTCCGGGGATAATGACGGGCCGTTCTTCCCGGATTCTTTTTATCACACTGTAGCAGCCGTTCCAGCCTGTCATACAGAGCGGGACGTTATATTCGTCATAGGTATGGCTGGGACGGATAATTGTGATGGGGAAGCCGGTTTTTCGGTATATGGCCGTCAGCTCCTGTTCGCAGGCTATTTTATTCTGCGCGTAGTCCCAATATGGATTGTACAGGGGTGTGCTCTCCGTGATTTCATAGCAGCTGAGGGGCTTCTGATAAGCGGAGGCGGAGCTGATGAAGATGTACTGGCTGGTTTTTCCAGAGAAAAGCGAATAGTCCCGTGTGATCTGTTCCGGTTTCTGCACAATAAAATCAGCCACGCAGTCAAAGTGCATCCCTTCCAGCGCCTTTTCCATAGCGGTGGTATCGTTGATATCCCCGATAATATAGTGTGCGCCATCGGGGAGTACCTGGTTACGGGATCCTCTGTTTATGAGCCATAATTCATGGCCTTCCTTTAAAAGGGCCTTGGAAACGGCGGTGCTGATAATGCCGGTTCCTCCGATAAGTAAGATTTTCATTCTTATATTCCGCCTTTCTGCGAAAGGCACCGATGCGGTTATGAAACCGTTTCCTGCTTTTCGCTTTCAAATCTATCTTCCTTCTGATATATTTCCTTATAAGACTGACACACTACAGAACACGCGGAGGTGAGTGGCGGGGCTGTATAGCGGCGACCTCGCATTTTTATATGTTGTCGGTCATCTGTTAAAGGCATCAATGAATGGCGCATTACCGTAGCCCGTATACTTATCTCTTCCAAAGTCGACTCGATTTTGCCGGATGACCAGTCACTGTCAGTTTTATTACTATAAATCGAAGGAGGTTATTTTTTTGTCTTTTAAAATCATTCGTAAAAACTGTTGTGGACTTGATGTCCATAAAACATGGATCTTTGCCTGCATTGGCATCACTGATTCCAATGGCCGTACAGAGTATAAGCAAGCTCGCTTCTCTTCCTTTGCAAAAGGTTTGCAGGTGCTGTGTGACTGGCTTGTGAAATATAACTGTAACGACATTTGTATGGAATCTACCGGCAAGTACTGGATTCCTGTTTTCAATATCTTAGAGAAAAATAACTTGTGGGTTACTCTTTCTCACCCGAAATACACGAAACCCCAGAAAGGTAACAAGACTGACCGTAAAGATGCCAAATGGATCTGTGACTTATACATGTGCGGCATGGTTAAGCCTTCCTTTATCCCACCTGCTGATATTCGTCAGCTGCGTGATTTAGTAAGATACCGTTTCAAACTCACTTGTATGATTACTGGTGAAAAGAATCGTGCCCATAACTGTCTTACTGTATCAAACCTTAAGCTTGATGATGTGTTTTCTGATATCTTTGGAAAATCGGCACGCTCTATCACAGAACATATTTTACAACACCCTGGGGAGTTTTTTGATGTACAGCCTTTTGTTGACAGAAGATGTAAGACCCCGATTGAAGAAATCCAGGCTGCTGTCGATGGTGCCATATCACCAGAGCAGGCTGTCAAGCTTCGTCAGTGTCTTAAACATATCGACGAATTAGAAGATCATAAAGCAGAAATAGAACGGGAAATCTTTCGTCTCAGTGATAAATATGAGGGCGCTCTCAACCTGATTCGTACGGTTCCCGGATTCGATAAGAATCCTCTCACTGCAATCCAAGTCCTATCTGAAATCGGTGGTGATATGTCTGTCTTCCCCACAGCCAAAAACCTCGTTTCATGGGCTGGATGTTGTCCTCGTAATGATCAAAGTAATCATAAAATCAAATCCACCAGGATTTCCCGTGCTGGTACCTATTTTAAACCAGTTCTGGTACAAGTTGCAAATGCTTTAATCAAATCGAAGAAACATCCTGAATTTACGAACCGTTACAGACGTATCAAAGCACGACGTGGACACAAGAAAGCCATCATTGCCATCTGTCGTATGATCCTGACCGCTATCTGGCACATACTCACAGATTTAAAGCCCTATACACCCGAAGGTTTTCTTGAATCACGCCCTGTGAATGAATCTAAAGTTCTTACTGCTTCACAGGCTCTTAATTTAATGCGTCAGCGAGGTTATATCATCAAAGACGATGCTCCTGCCATGAATTAGGTGTTGTGTTAATATTTAATTTTTTTGAAGCCACCAAAAGATGGTTTGTTTGCTATGCAATTCACTCTTTCTCTAACCACGGCCTCTTTGTTTCAAACTTGTTTTCCTCCTTGGAAAGGGTAATCAAATGCGATTTGCTTTATTTGGAAAAAGCCGTCCTTTTTGGGGATGACCTGTTGGTTGGGGCGGACAGAGCCTTCGTGACTGCTGCTTTGGGTATGCAGGGTAACCGGTATTTCCTTCTCTTCGATCCCTGTGAGGGAAAGGATGTTTCCGTCCAGGTCTGTCCTCACCTGGACGCCGCAGGAACAGGAGAAAACAGGCCGCCCGTCAATCTGCGCATGCATGGTCAGGCCGTCCTGGGTCAGGGTATAGGCATGGCCGGACAGATACTGCGTATAAGTGCCGGCAGGCCAGCCGCATACCGCGCTCCAGGTGATTTGATCAAAGGATATATTCACGCCGCAAAGAAGGGAAATATACTCCAGGGCCGCCAGAATGGTAGGGCCATAGCCTTCCGGGCCTAGCGTTGTCACTCCCTCATACCGTTGCGTTTCTTCGCCGTCCGGGGCAAGGCCCTCCGAGCGGGTCACACAGGGGGTTCCGTCGAAAGGATCATATTGCTGGACCAGCTTTTTCGTATCCCGGAGCAGGTACAGCCATTTTTTGCCCAGCATGCGGATTTCGGCGGCATGCCCGTATTGATCCAGAGCCTGGATGGCTCTCTGGTAGGTGAGCCCCTGAGGCTGCCCGCCCCAGTTATTAAAGTTAATGTTGGAAAAGCAGGGATCATTGGCCGCAATGGACGGGAGCGGAAGAAAGGTCCAGAACTCTTCCGGGTTGAGGAGGTGGTAACGGATAAAACGGTCGGCCATATCCTGATCGAAGGATCCGTAATACATACACCTTAAATTGTTATGGGTCAGCACATCCATGAATTCATTCTTACAGTCCCTGTCATAGCAGGCATTTTTTTCCTCTATCCAGAGATAGCTGCGTATTTTGTCCCTGACTTCCTGTGCCTTCCTGCGCCAGAGATGCTCCTCGCCGTTTTGAAGAATACAGGAAACAGAAGCAAGAACCGATCTTGCCTGACAGGAGTAGGAGCAGATGTCCATGGATTCGTAAGGGAGCTTTCCGCAGGCCGTCGGAGCGTCTTCTCCGCCGAAGCCGCCGTCCTTAACGCCGTATTTGGTAAAACGCAGGGAATTGTCCTCACCGGTATCCCAGGTACACCAGCTTTCCAGGCAGCCGTCCCCGTCACTGTCGCGGTACGTCCATAAATAATTGTCATAAGCTTTGAGAGTTTCGTAGAGTTTCGAAAGATAATCCCGGTCTTTTCCAATCAGATAATACATTTTGAAAGCGGGTACAGGAAAACAGAAACCCTGCAGCCAGTCGTATGAAACCTGGAGCAGAAACGGTTCCTGATATTTGATCATGCCGGGCAGACGCCCGCTTTTTCTCTGATTTTCCATGAAAATCAGCTGATTGTTAAGCGCGGCCTCCATGTTGCGCTTGGCATACATTTCGCCGCCCATGGGCTGGGTTTCCAGCCAGACCCCGTCATAGTCGGAGCCTTCCCGGAGTACGAGCTTATCGGTGAATACTGCCAGATTGCGCAGGCAGTACGTTTCACAGCGATCAAACAGCTCCTTCAGCCAGGCACCGCCGTCGTCAGCATTGCTGAATTCCACCCCGGCGGAGGGTAGATGATAGTCTGTTGCTTTATAGCCTTTTGCCATGTTTGCCATCCTTTCCTGACGGGAACGGAAGAGACAGGTTCCCGATAAGTCCGTAAATCCGGACAGATAATAGGTTCAGATGTCAAACGAATCGTAAGAAGGACATGCTGTAAACGGAGATCTTGTTACTGATCATTCCGAGATCAGTAACATGCATAAATCCATTTAAAATCGCCTACGGCGATGGAATTTATGCACTCTTGAATCACTATCTAACGTACAGTGCAGTAAATGCACAGTACTGATTGAACAGTAACGGAGATCTTCCCTATCTCCGTATGCAGATAGTACACAGCGAACCGGGCGGACGTATCATTGTTTCCTTCCGGCTCTTGGCTGAGATTATAGCATTGCTTTTTTGAGGTGTCAATTACCAAAAGTTATTGACCATTACCAAATTTCCTGACAGGTAAAAAAGGACTGATAAAAATTCACGGCATGTAAAATATGGTTTATGGCCTCCGTGTACTCTCCGTCATATCCGGACCGCTCTCAGGCCTTTTTACCCCGGATTCACATATCAGGTCAGTTCGTCCACATGGAGGGAAGGCAGATGAAGGATCACTTTTGTGCCCTCTCCGGGCCTGCTTTCAAAGGACAGGCCGTATTGCTCCCCGTATTGCAGTTTCATACGTTTATTTATATTACACAGGCCGTAATGACTGCCGGTATCACTCTGGTGCTCGTCGGAAGCGGAAGGCTCCAGAAGCTCTTCCAACTGTGCGGGCGGGATGCCGACCCCGTCATCTGCAACGATGAGTATAACCTCTTCCCCGGAGAGGAGGCCGTGTATGGTTATTTGCCCGCTCTTGCTCTTTTTTTCCAGGATGCCGTGGAAAAGGGCGTTTTCCACAATGGGCTGAAGGGTGATTTTCGGTATGGAGTACTGCAGGATGACCGGATCAATATCGGTGAGGAAACGGATTTCCCCGGAAAAGCGCAGATCCTGTATTTTCATGTAATAGGTCACATGGCTGATTTCATCGCTGATGGGTACGATATATTTACCCTTGTTCAGGGACAGCTTGTAAAAGCTGGCGAGGGAATATACGACGGAGCTGATCTGCTCCGGTTTCTGCTGATAGGAAAGCCAGCTTATCATATCCAGGGTATTATACAGGAAATGGGGGTTGATCTGTGACTGCAGGGCTTTATATTCCGCGCTTTTCAGTTCTCTTCCCATCTGGTAGTTTTCATGCAGGAGCGTGTGGATCCTGGCAATCATAAAGTTATAGTTCTCGGTCAGGGTACCGATTTCGTCCTTGTAAATCATATCCGGCACCTCTTTTAAAATGCCGTCCTTTGTCTGCTGCATATAGCCGCACAGGGAATCGATTCTTTTGGTGATGGTATAGGCGACGGGCTTGGACAAAAACCATGCCAGAAGCAGAATCAGGGCGGATACGCCGCATATTATTTTCACAAGGGAGGTAATGGCGAGGATGAAAGAGGAATAGGGGACCAGGGTTACCATATTCCATTCGGTTCCCCGGATGGAGGACTGCATGGCCATGTATTTCTGGCCGTCCAGCTGGATCGGGACCACGGCATCTTCCGCAAACGAAGGCAGGGTCAGTTTTCCCGGGGTGGTTTCCAGGAGGGGGAACGGATCCCCGATATTGGAGTTTGCTATTATTTTTCCCGTATGATCCAGCAGGAGGGTACAGCTGTCAAACGTATAATTGGCGGAATTCAGGATGCCCTCCACCGTGCGCAGGGGAATATCCAGCCGGAGGATAAAGGAAAGCTCGGAATAATTGTCCTGCCGGTACATGGCCCTGATTAGGGCAATACACGCTCCGTCCCGGTACGTGGTATCTTCCAGGCTGTCATTTCCCACAAACAGGTGAAGCCCTTTTTTCTGGAAAAGAGGGGTCCACCATGAGGCGGACTGAGCCTGGGACAGCGGGCAGATATTTACATTGTTCCCGGAAAAAATAAGGGAATCCGGGACATAAATACGTGCCCGTTTAATATCCTCGCTCTCCTGCATGCTTTTCATCAGGTGGAGGATCATTTTGGAATCGGCAATCTGATCCATGACGGAATAGCTTTGCAGATCCTTGTTGAGAACGTCATTGAGCGATACGTTATAGATGACCATGTCACTGGAAGAACTGATGCCGTTCAATTTATAGGTGAGATAGGAACTGGCCTGGTTAAAGCCCTGCTGGAGGCTGAACGTATTCTGGGTACGTATGGCCGAGGCTGTAAAGGTATAGATGGAGGCCGCCAGGATTCCCACGAGGATAAACACAAAGAAAAAATAGGTGAGGACTATTTTCCTGTGAAGGCTGCTATTGTTGAAAACCAGAAGCAGCGTGCGGACAAAACGGCTTTTTTTCAGATGGCTGTAAATCATAGGCTTCCTTTCCGCGGATCAGAAAGAGCGATAGTCCGCAGGGGTCATTCCGGTGGTTTTCTTGAAAATACGGATAAAATAATTACAGTCGCGGTACCCCACCAGCTCCGCAATCTCTTTGATTTTTTTATTGGTATTTTTCAGGTATTCCTTCGCTTTTTCTATCCTGCGGTCTATGATATATTGATTGATCGTGTGGTCAAAAGCTTTCTTGAAAAGGACGCAGAGATAGGATTCGCTCACGGAGAACTGTTCCGCGATTTCCTGGAGGGAAAGATCCTCCTTTTCATAATTTTCATCGATGTACAGCCGCAGCTGACAGGCGAGGGGATATTGGGTATACCGGTCGTCCGTGGTATGGAAAAAAACATGGAGCCGGTTGAGCAGTTCCTGCTCAATATCCGACAGAAAGGACATTTTCCATATGCGGTCATCCAGTGTTTCCGGGGTTTCCTCCGGGGCGAAGGCCGTACTTGCGTATAACCGGGCGGATTCATAGAGACAGCGGTAGGCACGGATAAAAAAGTTTTTCACGCTGCTGACCAGGGTGCCGTCAAAACGCCTCAGCCGCTCCACCAGACTGACCACATAGGAACAGGCGGCCGTTTCATCATGCTGCTGAAGCGCTTTTTCAAAGGGCCGCAGGCTATCCTCCGAAAACTGGTAAACGAGATGGTTGTGTTTCTCTTCGTAAAATAAAACGGCGTTCTCTTTGTGGAAAAATCCCCGCTGCAGGCAGATGGATGCGGTCTGGTAGGAATCATAAATCTGTTCGAAGCCGTCCACCGGATGGCCGGTAGCCAAAAGAAAACGACAGGTGCTTTTTAAAATGTCACACAGCATATAGCAGATGTTTCCTATCTGGGAGGAGGGCACCGCTTCCCCTTTGCGATCCGTCAGATTCATGTGCACGACAATAACCTGATCGCTTTTCTGCCCTATAATCACATGGGAAAAATCGGATAGGGCAAGCCTGCTGTCAAGCAAATCGCAGATCGCGTCCTGAATGGCACCGCCGGTATCTGCTGTCCCGTCCGTATCATTGAGCAGCAGGATCAGGAAGGTAATCCAGGATCCTTCCCTGCGCAGATCCGGATAAGCGATCCGGATATATTCGTCCAGCTCCGTCCCGGATGCGGACGGGTGGAGCAGGGCCAC
Organism: Eisenbergiella sp. OF01-20; assembly: GCF_003478085.1. Classification (NCBI taxonomy): domain Bacteria; kingdom Bacillati; phylum Bacillota; class Clostridia; order Lachnospirales; family Lachnospiraceae; genus Eisenbergiella; species Eisenbergiella sp. OF01-20. The sequence continues at coordinate 175,104 of NZ_QUES01000003.1, forward strand.
TGCGATTTTAGTCCGGATTGCAGGAAGGCTTAAATGAAGCTTATGGGTCAGCTCATTGGCAGAATTCTCCCGTGCCGCCTGGGAACGGTATTTCTCTGCCGCAATACGCAGGGTGGAATGCAGTTCATCCGGCTGGAAGGGTTTTTCAATATAATTCACCGCAGACAGGCGGATAGCAGATTTCAGATATTCCTTGTCCGCATAGCCGCTCATAAAAATAATACTGCAGTCCGGGAATTTTTCCCTTATCTGAAAAGACATGGCAACGCCGTCCATGCGGGGCATTTTCACATCAGTTAATACGATCTCCGGTGCAGACAACAACGCTTTTTCCAGCCCGTCTTCCCCGTCCTCTGCGGTTATCACCTCATCGATCCCCAGTTCCTTCCAGGGGGTGAGGGAATAGATTCCTTCTCTTGTAAAACGTTCATCATCCACAAGAAGCAGCCTCATGACAATACCTCCTCCTACGCCAGGTTAGCGTTCCGCCCGCCCTGCGCGCGGAACGCTAACCCGGCTAGTCCAAATCTGTTGTAAAGCATAGCATATATAAAAATAGGGTGCAATGGCTCAAAATGTGGCAGTTAAAGATTGTGCTATTTATAAAAAAATAGTCTGATTTTATTTGTCCCGCACAGATGCTAGGATAAATGTGTCGAACGAATCGTAAAAAAAGCAAGGAGGATTATGTATGACGGCTTCCGGAAAAGGCAGGGGGAACGCTTTTTTTCATGAGCTAAAGAAAAGCAGGACTCTTTTGCTCATGCTTCTGCCAGCAGCAGTTACTATTTTCATATTTGCCTATCTTCCCATGGGCGGTATGATCCTGGCGTTTAAGAATTTCAATTACAGGGATGGTATATGGGGCAGTCCGTGGACGGAGGGGATTTTTGACAATTTTCAATTTTTCTTTTTGTCGGGAAAAGCCTTCAGCGTCACGGCCAATACCTTTTTGTACAACCTGTCCTTCATTGCCGTAAACACAGGGCTGGCAGTATTGTTTGCCATCATCCTGAGTGAGGCCGGCAACAAGTATTTTAAGAAGATAACCCAGTCGGCCATCTTCCTGCCTTACTTTGTATCCTGGGTTATTGTGGGGACCATTGCCTATAACCTTCTGAATTATGAAAATGGTGTGGTGAATGGTGTTCTGGGGATGCTCGGCCTGGAGCCGGTTAATATTTACGCCAACGGGCCAGCCTGGAGAATCCTGATCGTGGTGTTTAATGCCTGGAAAAGCGTGGGCTACAGTATGGTGGTATATCTGGCGGCCGTAACCGGCGTGGATATGCAGCTGCATGAATCGGCCAAAATTGACGGCGCAAATATTTTCCAGAGGGTGCGTCATGTGACCTTTCCGGCTATCCTGCCTACCGTTGTCACCATGGTTCTGCTGGATGTGAGCAAAATTTTCAGGGGGAATCTGGATTTGTTTTATCAGCTGGTGGGAAAGAACGGGGCACTGTATGATTCTACAGATGTAATCGATACCTTTGTATTCCGTTCCCTGCTGGAAACCTCCGATATAGGGATGGCGGCGTCTGCCGGATTTTACCAGTCGATTTTGTGTTTTGCAACGATTATGCTTGTAAATGGTATTGTGAAACGGGTGCAAAGCGATTATGCGTTATTCTGACGGCTGCCGGAATCCTTTTGGCAGAGGGCGGAAGACAACGTGATTTGACAGTACACAGAAAAGAGGAATGGATATGCGGAGAATAAATCAAAAAAGCGGGCATGGGGATACTCTGTGCTTCAAGGCGGTGGGGTATCCGCTGCTGTGCCTGTTTGGGCTTGTATGCATTATTCCGTTTTTTCTTATAATCGCTTCCTCGTTCACCAGCGAAAGCTACATTATAAAAAACGGTTATGTTTTATGGCCGCAGGAATTTTCCACATCGGCTTATGAACTGATTTTCAAGAATCCTGCCAAAATCCTGCGGGCATACGGGGTGACGGCGTTTGTAACAATTGTCGGGACGGCTTTGAGCGTTTTTGTAAACGCCATGACGGGGTATGTGCTTCAGAGAAAGGATTTTAAATGGAGGAACCTGTTTTCCTTTTACTTTTTCTTCACAACCCTCTTTTCCGGCGGGCTTGTCCCCTGGTACATCCTGTGTGTGAAAACCCTTCATTTGAAAAATACCATATGGGCGCTGATTATCCCCACGATTGTTTCGGTGTGGAACATCATCCTGGTGAAAGGGTTTATGGGAGGGATACCCGGTGAAATTACGGAATCCGCAAAGATTGACGGGGCAGGAGATTTCCGTATTTTTGTAAAACTGATTCTGCCCCTGTCCAAACCGGTGGTTGCCACAATCGGATTGTTTACGGCACTGGCCTACTGGAATGACTGGTATATGTGTATGCTTTTTATAGATAAAAAGGAGCTGTTCGATCTGCAGTATCTGCTGTACCAGCTGATGGGCAGTATCAAGGCCCTCCGGGAGATAGCCAGCCAGTCGGCCATTTCCGTAAGCTCCATGCCTATTGAATCCACGAAAATGGCACTTACGATTGTGGCTACCGGCCCAATCATACTGGTGTATCCGTTCGTCCAGAAATACTTTGTAAAAGGGTTAACCTTAGGATCTGTCAAAGGATAAGGCAGATTCGTGTGATACATGAAAGGAGTAATGAGAATGAAAAAGAAAGTGTTGGGGGTACTGTTAGGTATCATGATGTTTAGTACCTGTATTTTTACAGCATGCGGTAAGGATACCGCAGCCGGGACGCCGGAAGGCAGCCGGCCGGCATCGGAAAGCGCCGGTGCGGCAGGGGAAAACACACAGGCCGGCGGGGAAACCGCACAGGAATATGGCGGAAACGATATCTCGGAGCACAAAGAGCTGGTTATGTATGTTATCGGCGACGAACCCGTCATTGCCGATGAGGTGGAAGCGGCTTTAAACGAAAAGCTGGAAGAAAAACTCAACTGTACGCTGGATATCAGCTATATAGCACTCAGTGATTACTCACAGAAATATTCCCTGCTCCTTGCAAGCGGCGAAAATATTGACATTATTTACACATCAACCTGGGCCTTTTACTATGAAGAAGCCACGAAGGGCGCCTTTATGGAAATAACCGATGATCTGCTGGGCAAATATATGCCTCAGACAACGCAGGGCCAGGACAGCATGGCATTTGAGCAGGCAAAAATTAACGGCAAATGCTATATGATACCCAAAAACAGCCCTTATGTGAATAATGCAATGCCTGTGCTGATCCGGGGCGATCTTCGTGAAAAATACGGAATGGATAAAATCGACAGCGTCGAAAAGCTGGAAGAATATTTTACCGCAGTGGCAGAAAAGGAAGAAGGCATATATCCTTACGCGGCAGCAGGGGACGCGGTGGAAATGTCCATGAACCTGTTCCAGAGCAGGAACAATCTGGTTCCCATGAGCGTGGGAAGCGGTAAATATTTCGGCTATTTCTATAAAGGGGAAAATCCCACCGCAGATGATGTGGTATGGCAGTACGGCACCGATGAGTATCTGGAATACTGCAAGCTGGTTAAGAGCTGGGCGGATAAGGGCTTCTGGTCCAAAAATGCGGTTTCCAATACCACCTCTCCTCTGGATGCCTTCCAAAACGGGACAAGCGCCGCTCTTTTCTGGAATCTGGATACCTGTGAATCTGCAAAAAATGTTGTGGATTCCGAGCATCCGGAATGGAAAGCCGAGCTGGTCAATGTAACGCCGGGGGTAGTCCATGTAAAGGGAGTTTATACAGGGGATGGATTTGCAATTCCGGCCGTTTCCGAAAACACGGAGCGTGCGCTTATGGTGCTGGATGTGCTGAAGTTTGATAAGGAATGCTATGACATCTGCAGATACGGCATCGAAGGCTCCACCTACAATGCCACCAGCGACACCACCTATACGCTGGGTGCGGATCAGGCCAACTATGCCGTGGGGAATGCGCCTGTTTCCTGGGGACTTAAAAACGATGCGCTGGAACGTATCCTGGGAGAAGCGGGAACAACCCAGAGCGCAATCCGCCAGGAATTAATGGGGGATGCCATTTCCGAGGTGACAAGCGGCTTCATTTTTGATGATTCCTCCGTAAAAAGCGAACTGGCTGCAATGAACGAAGCCTGCTCCCAGTATGTGCCTCTGCTGGAGCTGGGACTTGTGGAAGATGTGGAAGGGACACTTGCGGAGCTGAACAGTAAATGTGAGACTGCCGGCCTTGAGAAAATAAGGGAAGAATTTATAGCCCAGTTTACGGCTTATCTGGAAGGTCTGGAAAAATAAAATCCGGGTAAAGCCTGTTACAAAGAAAGCGTCAGAAGGAGAAAAACACCTTTTGATGCTTTCTTTTTTTATAGCTGACGCAGTTCCTCAAAACGGGGTAACGGTTCAGACAAGTCTGAACCGTTACCAAAGCGGGATCCGGTATGGCCGCCCGGAAAGGGAAGCGTATGGAAATCCCGGAATAACTGTGCTACACTGAAAAAAATGTGAACAAGGCGGGGAGGGCAGTCCATGTGGAGGATAGTAGTAGTCGATGATGAAGTACGCCAGTGTAAGGGACTTAAAAATATTCTGCATAGGGAATTCCGGGAGGAGGCCATGGTATGGGCATTTACGGCGGCTGCGGAGGCGCTGGAGTTCCTTCACAGGGAAGGGGCGGATATTATCATAACCGATATCTGCATGCCTGAGATGGACGGGCTTCGGTTCATGGAAGAGGCGGAAAAGGAAAAAACGGGGATTAAGGTAATCCTGCTGACCGGGTATGCAGAATTTGAATATGCAAGGAAAGCGCTGACTCTGGGAGCGCTGGACTATCTGCTCAAGCCGCTGAATCCGGATCGTATGCGTGCGGTTCTGGAAAAAGCATTCCGGGCAATCCGTGAGGAACGGCTTCTTGCCAGCCAGAAGGATGAAATGCGCAAACAGCTGGACATAACCCTGCCCGCCTATATGGAGCAGCAGCTCAACCAGTGGGTTTATGGCAGATTATCCCCTGCGGACAAAAAGGAAATGGAAAAAATCATTCCCTGCGGCAAACCGGGAAATGTCATTATAACCCGGCTGCAGGGGCTTCAGGAATGGGGCAGCACGGTGGGGAAAGAAGAACTGGAAGAGGCGAAATACCAGTTGAAGTGGTGGATGAAGGAACTGCTGCAGATCACCTGCCATTCCCTGTCTTTTTTCAGCCATGTGCTCCCGGACACCATGGTCACAGTGGTCACGGAAAAGAGAGAGGGAGCGGATGCGGCGGCCCTGCTGGAGCGGGCAGCGCTTCCGGAATCCTTTCCTTCTTTTTCCGGCGGGGACCGGAAGCTATGGATCGTTCTGGGGGAACCGGCGGCCGATCTTTTCCTGCAGATAGAGGAATGTTACAAAAGTGCGGTGATGGTGATGGATTACCGATTCTATTTTCCCGAAGCCGACAGGCTGTCTGCCGGTTTTATCCTGCCCCGCCGGACTGGGGAGTTCGGTATAGGGCTGGCGGAGGAGGAAGCGCTGAAGGATGCGGTTAAAAATATGGACCTAACGCTGGCATGCCGCCTGGCGGACCGGATTATGGAACGGTGCCTGGACAGCGGATATCCGGAGCCTGCCCGGTTTAGAAGCGGCCTGCAGAGCCTGCTTAGGCATATCTCCCTGTATTTCCATCTGGAAGAGGCATTCGAACGGTTCTGGCAGCAGGAAGGCGGAGACAAAAGCATAGAGACTTTCCGGAACAAGCTTTACGGTGCGCTGAAGCTGCTGGTCACCGGGACGGAGGAAAAAAAGCAGGATAAAAACAACGGCTTTGCGGAGCGTTTCCGGGCGTATATTGAACAGCACTATGAAAAAGATATCCCTCTGGAGGAGATTTCGGCGGTATTCCAGCTGACCCCTACCTATTTCAGCAACCTGGTAAAAGAAACCACGGGGGACAGCTTTTCCAGGAACCTGATTGAGGTACGCATGAAAAAGGCCAGGGCCATGCTTCAGGAGACAGACTGCAGGATATATGAAATTGCCCGGAAAACGGGCTATGAGGACGTCAAGTATTTCAACCGGGTATTTAAGAGGGAGAACGGCATCACGCCCATGCAGTTCCGGGATGAACTTATGAAATTAAGGAGAGAAACGGATGAATAAGCTGAGAACCTGTTTCAACAGCCTGAATCTGCAGAATAAGCTGAGACTGTGCTTTATTTTTCTGATTCTGATCCCTTCCCTGATTATCGGCATCGCTTATTATTGGGTGTCCTATCACAGCATCATAGATATCGCCAAGAAAAACATTCTGGATGTGGTGGTGAAAAACACCCAGCTGATTGACAGGCAGATGGGATACATTCAGGAAAGCGCGGTAAATCTCAACGTGGATGCCGATATGTACCGGCTGTTGAGTGATGTGGATACGGTGCCGGATTCGGAGCTGCTTGTCAAGGATAAGAAAATCCAGGCCATCCTGCAGAAATATTTTGTGGATGAGGATATCGTCACCACCACAATCATGACGGAGAAATTTATTTTCGGCGATAATTCCCAGCTGAAGGTGCCGGTTGCCAACTTTTTCTCCTCCACGCTGTGGGAAAGCCTGCGGGAACGCAGAGGGGAAGCGCAGTGGGTGCCCACCTATGTGGTGCAGGATACCTTCGGTCTGGATTATGCCGTGGAAAACCCCACGGTCTATTCCATGATACAGCCCCTGAACCCTACGTTTATTGATCCGGAAAAGCCGTCGGAAACCAGGGCGCTTTCGGAGGATTTCAACGCGGTGCTGGTCATCAGCTTCCGGGATAACCTGATCCGGGAAATGTTTGAAGCCAGCAATTCCGTTGACGATTCCCAGTTCTGCATTTCCTCCCCGAAAGGGGAAATTGTTTCCCATTCCGATGCCGCCAAAGCGGGCACCACACAGGAGCTTCCCTGGCTTTGGCATATCACGGATAAGACCGGCAGCATGCTTCTGCAGTACCAGGGGGAGAAGGTACTGGTCTGTTATGAGGTATCCCAGGTGACCGGCTGGGTATTCGCCTCCATAACGCCGGTAAAGGCCCTGGTACATAATGTGGTCAGCCTCCAGACGCTCACGGTTTTTCTGTGTATTCTTATTTTCCTTCTCGCTATGCTCGTTTCCAAAATCTTTGCCCGCAAAATAACGCTTCCCGTCGAAAAGCTGGTAGGAGCCATGAAGCAGGTGGGAAAAGGGGATTTCAGTGTGAGGCTGGCAACCAGCGGGATGGATGAGCTTCAATATCTGACGGAAAAATATAATGATATGAGTGAACAGATCCGGATTCTCATAGAAGAAAATTATGAGAGTGAGATCCGCAACAGAGAGTCGGAAATCATGGCGCTGAATCTGCAGATGAATCCGCATTTTCTGTATAACACGCTGAATATTATCAATATGATGGCTCTGGAGGAAGGGAAAGAGGAAATCAGCAGGATGCTCCTCTGTCTTTCCGACATGCTGCAGTATACCTTCCGGAACAAGCAGGAGCTGGCGGCCTTTCGTGAGGAATATCTGTGGCTGCAGAATTACCTGCACATTATGGAAATGCGTTTCGAAGGAAAATTCCAGGTGGTTTATGAGGTGGACGGAGAACTGGGACAGTACAGCGTACCAAAGCTCCTGCTCCAGCCGCTGGTGGAAAACGCGGTGGTCCATGGCTTCCGGGATATGAAAAACGGGGGGCTTCTGTGGATACGCGGCACCATTGAAACTGATGCGATCCTTTTGGAAGTGGAGGATAACGGCCGGGGGATGAGCGGGGAAGAGATAGAAAAAGCCATGCAGGGGGATTACCACCGTATCGGCCTGGAAAATACGCGGCGGCGTATCCAGCTTTTATATGGGGAAAAGGGGTGTATGCAGATTGAGACCCGGCCGGGGGAAGGGACCTGTATCCGGATTCGTATTCCGCTGCCGGATCCGGAAGGGGACAGATAAAAAGAAAGGCACCGTCCGCCCCTGATCCTAAAATTGTCCACCAGCTTAAAATGTTAGAATATCCCGGCTTCCCGATGAAAGCTATAATAAGACCATAACAGGGATGGAAAGCGGCCGCATAAAATCCCGGGTTACTTATCAGTAAGCTTTAGAAAACCGGGAGGTATGAAATGAAGAAAAAAATAATAGCTTGTCTGTTGGCATCGGTGCTGCTATTTGGCATACAAGGCTGCGGGGGAAAGGAACCCACGGCAGGAGAGGCGGATAGAAAATTGCAGGAAGCTTCGGGAGGAGAAGCGCAGGAGGCCCAGTCCCCGGAATCCGCGGACAGCGGCGAGAAAATTGTCCTCCGCTATACCGGCTGGGGCGGTCCCCAGGAAAAGAAAACAACCCAGAACGTTATCGATCAGTTTGAAAAGACACATCCCAATGTGGAGGTGGAATACATCCATATTCCCACGGATTATAATACCAAGCTGACCACCATGATCGCCGCCAACCAGGGGCCGGATGTGGCGCTGCTGAACGGGGATACCGCGCTGCAGTGGGCATCCGAGGGGAAACTGAAAAATATGATGGATTTTGCAGCCGATGACCCGGATATTAATATAGAAGATATCCTCTCCCAGGTCGTTTACTGGTGGGATGACGGAAAAGCATGCGGTGTCAACGGTTCCCTGGAAATATTCGGCCTTTTTTATAACAAGGATGTGTTTGAGGAGGCAGGCATTACGGTACCTTCCACAGAAGAAGAGGCATGGACCTGGGAAGAGTTCCTGGATGTATGCCGGACGCTTACCATTGACAATCAGGGAAGAAATGCCAAGGATCCGGATTTTGATCCGAAAAATATCAAGCAGTTCGGGCTTTTCGCACCCAGCGGGGCCAATATGGTGAGCTATGCCATGGCTTACTGCGGACAGGATTTCCTGAATGAGGATGGAACCGCAGTGAATCTGCTGGACACAAAAGGGGCGGAGGCCATGCAGAACTTTGCCGACTTAATCACCAGATACCATGTGGCGCCTTCACCGGTCCAGTCCAAAAATCTGCCGGGAGGAGCTACCGCCCTGGCATCCAGGAAGGTGGCTATGGTATGGGACGGACAGTGGGCACTCCAGGAAATATCGGCAAATAAAGTGAATTTCGGTGTGGGAATCCCGCCCAAAATGTATGATAAGCCCATGACCATTGCCATGGGTGAGCCGGTGGTGGTCTTTGAAACAACCCAGCATCCCAAGGAAGCCTGGGAGCTGCAGAAGGCGTTCATGAATACGGAATATACCATGGAGCTGATCGAAACCGGCCTGTGGATGCCCGTTCTCAGGGAGTGGTATGAGGAGGAAGCGCTCATCGACCGTTGGGCAAGAAACAATCCGGCACATCCCGAAGGCTATGTGGATGCCATTATGAACAACGGATTTAAGAACGGGGAGCCTGCACTGACCTATTCCATAAAGAATTTCCCCAAAATTATGGATGTCCTGAATCCCAAGCTGGATAAGGTCTGGCTGGGTGAAATGACGGTGGAGGAAGCCATTGCTTCCGTTGAGGAACAGATGAACGCACAGGTGCAGGGGAAATACCCCAGACCTTAACCATAAAACAGCCGGGTTTTCCCGGCTGTTTTACAAGAAAGGAGTTTGCCGTATGACAAAGAGAAGGAGAAAGGAAGCGTTTTTCGGCATTCTGTTCGCCTTGCCGGTTATGCTCGGTTTTCTTATTTTTGTGCTTTCTCCCCTGGTGATAAGTCTGGTGCTGAGTGTGACGGATTACAATGTAATCGGGGCGGAAACGCATTTTGTGGGAATGGAGAATTTTAAACATCTGTTTGACGGGACGGATATTTATTTTTATAAATCGCTGGGGGTTACGGCCTATTATGTACTTTTGAGCGTACCGCTCCAGATTCTGTTCGCCTTCAGCATTGCGCTGGTGCTGAATGCCAATATCAAAGGGAGATCCCTGTTCCGTACTATTTTCTATCTGCCGACCATCGTGCCGGCCGTGGCGTCCTCCATTGTCTGGATGATGATGTTCGATCCGGATACGGGAATCCTGAATGCCATATTACATGTCCTTCACCTCCCCGTCAGCCGGTGGATTTATGATGAAAAAACAGTAATCCCCTCCCTGGCGCTGATGAGCCTGTGGACGGTGGGCGGGACCGTGGTAATATTCCTGGCGGGGCTGCAGAATGTCCCGAAGGAATTATATGAATCCGTGGAAGTGGACGGGGGAAACTGGTTCCATAAGCTGAAAAGTGTAACGCTTCCTATGGTCTCCCCCACTATTTTTTTCAATCTGATCATGAGCTTTATCGGGAGCTTCCAGGTATTCAGCCAGGCTTATATCATGACCAGCGGCGGGCCGAACAATTCCACGCTGTTTTATGTATATTATATGTACAAAGAGGCTTTCCAGTATGGGAACCTGGGAAATGCCTCCGCGCTGGGATGGATCCTGTTCCTCATCATCCTCATCATGACGATGCTGGTATTCAAATCTTCAGCGATGTGGGTGTTTTATGAAGGGGAGGTGAAGAATAAATGAAGCAGAAAAAGAGATGGGGAAAGGCGGTCCTTTACCTGTTCCTGACGGCGGGATCACTGATTTGCCTTTTTCCCTTTTACTGGATGCTGCGAAGCTCGTTTATGGATATGGCACAGATATTTGTCATGCCGCCTATTATGATACCGGATCCCGTGGTTTTTACCAATTATCAGGATGCCCTGGAGGTCATGCCCTATTTCCGGTATTTACTGAATACCCTTATTGTGGTAATTTCAAATGTAGCAGGATCCATACTCGCCGCCTCCCTTTGTGCTTTCAGCTTTTCCAGGCTGCGCTGGCCGGGCAGGGATAAGGTGTTCATGCTCGTACTGACCAGCCTTATGATGCCTTCCATCGTGACAATGATACCTACGTTTGTCATGTGGTCCAGGCTGGGTTTTACCAATTCCCTGGTTCCATTGGCTGTCCCTATCTGGTTCGGCGGAAGTGTTTATAATATTTTCCTGTTCCGCCAGTTTTTCCTGAGCATCCCCAGGGAGCTGGACGAGGCGGCCTATGTGGACGGGGCATCCTACTTCAGGGTCTACTGGAAAATCATCCTTCCGCTGTCCAAATCAGCCATGGTGGTGGTAGGCATTTTTTCTTTCCTTGGCAGCTGGAATGATTTTATGGGTCCTTTGATTTATCTGAATGAAGAGAAGAAATATACGCTGTCCCTGGGGTTACAGCTTTTCCAGGGAAGCTACGGTGCGCAGTGGCATCTTCTTATGGCGGCTTCCGTACTTGTGCTGACGCCTGCCGTCATCGTCTTCTTTTTCGGACAGAAGCATATTTTGGAAGGCATTGCAACAACAGGTATTAAGGGGTAAATGGTTACTGTAAAAACAAGGTAACGGTTCAGGCAAGTCCGGACGGTTGCCAAACAGCAGGAGGAGTGGGAAATGAGTAACATAGCAGTGGAACGGCCTGCCCACAGGCAGGTAAAGATGACGGAGGGCTTCTGGGCCGGACAGCTTTACAAAATCCATCAAGTAACGGTCTGGGATGTTTTGGAGAAGTTTGAAAAGGATCATGAAGAAGGCATCATGAAAAATTACGAGTGGGTCATCGAAGGAAAAGGCGGCCGCCATGTGGGGCCGCCCTGGTATGACGGGCTGATCTGTGAAGTGATCCGGGGTATCAGCGATATTATCGCTGTGAATTTCGATGAGAAGCTGGATAAGAAAATAGAAGCCTATGCGGAGATTATCGCGGCGGCCCAGGAAAAGGATCCGGACGGATACATCAATACCTATACCACTCTGATCTGCCCCGGCAAAAGATGGGGCGGTAACGGCGGAAGCCTGATATGGCAGCATGAAACCTATAATATCGGCTGTCTTACGGAGGCGGGGATCCATTATTACAGAGCCACCGGAAAGAAGCGCCTGTTAAGCTGCGCCGTAAAAGCGGTGAACGGTATGTGCAACGTGATGGTTCCGGATCCCGGCACTCCCGGCTATCCCGGCAAAAATATCGTGCCGGCCCATTCCCTGGCAGAGGAAGCGGTGATAAAACTGTATTGCCTTTTCCGGGAGGAACCGGGGCTTTCCGGTGACATGGAACAGGAATACGGGATCTGTGTGCAGCCAGAGCGGTATTACCGGCTGGTGAAATTCTGGATGGATCACAGAGGCGTGCATCATGACCGGTATTCCATGCCTCATTATATGGGAGAATATTCCCAGGATCACTGCCGGATTACGGAGCAGTCGGAGGTGGTGGGCCATGCCGTCCGGGCGGCATTGATGTATACCGGCCTTACGGCGCTGGGGATTGAGACGGAGGAAGCGGATAACAGTTACCTCCGGGCCGCTGTCAGGCTGTGGGATAATATGGAGCATACCAAGCTGCATATCAGCGGAGGTATCGGGGCCGTCCATAATGAGGAACGGTTCGGCTACCAGTATGATCTGCCCAATGATGCATACCTGGAAACCTGTGCGGGCGCGGCGCTTGCATTCTGGGCAGGGGAGATGCACCGGGCTTTCGGGGACGGAAAATATATGGATGTGCTGGAATGTGCGGTGATGAATAATGTGCTTCCGTGTCTGTCCGAGGACGGTACCCGCTATTTTTATGAAAATCCGCTTATCAGCGATGGAGAGACGGAACGCTGGTCCTGGCACGGATGCCCCTGCTGTCCGCCTATGTTCCTGAAAATCATGGGCTGCCTGCAGGATTATATTTATGGCTTTTCCAAAGGCAGAGTGTATGTAAACCTTCATATGGGCAGCCGTTACGAGGGTACCATGGAAGGCAGGGACGGCAGCCGCCTGGAACTTGCTGTGGAGCAGACAGCGTGCGGGCTGCCCTGGAAAGGTACGAACCGTATTGTCCTTCATCCGCAGGAGAAGGCATCATTTATTCTGGCAGTGCGCCGTCCCGCCTGGTCCGGGGAAATGACGGTATTGGTGAACGACGAATTGGCAGACTGGCCTTTGGAAAAAGGATATTTTCTGATAGAAAGAGAGTGGCAGGATGCCGATGTGGTACAGATCTCTATGGAGCTGCCGGCGGTCAAGGTAGAAGCGCATCCGTTCGTAACGGCGGATGCGGGAAGGGTAGCCCTTCAGAGAGGCCCGCTTCTGTACTGCCTGGAGGAAACGGATAATCCGCTGGGGACGGATGTTTTGCTGGGAGAAGGGGAGCTGAAGATAACGGACTCCGCCCTGTTCGGTGGCATCTCGATCATAGAAGGCGAAACCGCAGAAGGCGGGAAATTCCGGGCGCTCCCTTATTATTTGTGGAATAACCGGGGAAAAGGCAAAATGAACGTATGGATCCGGCAGCAAAAGGCCGGGGAAGTACGGGAGGAAAGAAAAGAAGAAGCGGCGGGCTTCGCCGCCCATGGAGCTGGAACCGGCGCAGGGGAAACGGATCTCACCGGCTGGGAGGGGAGGCTTTACAGGAGATATGATAGGAACATTACTTTTGTTCCGCCGAAAGCCTGAAGTGTCTCGAATTCGTAACCGGAGAGGGCGGTAGTGAAATGACAGGAAGGGAAGAACAGAAAGAGAATGATTTGTTTTTTACATGCAGCCTGATTGAATACATTGCAAGAAAAACAAAAAATAAGAGATCGGATACGGTAGATGTACTGGGCAGGGCTTCCATCGAAAAAATATATGATTTAGCGGATGTTTATCACAGTGATAATATCGAAACAGTCAGCGATTCGTTTATCGAAAAAAGCGGATTGAAGGAAGGTACTTTTGATAATGTATCTGATGCCAAATACGCTGTTCCCAGTCACTGGGATATAGGAAAGATTTATAAACGGCTTATTCTTGGTATTTCAAGAGAAAAAGGGCTGTCCGTAATGGATTCCCTTTTTGAGGCATATCATTCGTTTGTTACGGATAAAATCCAGGATTATAACAGCAGCTTCTATTATGATGCACCGCAGAATATCCTCAACGCGTTTCTGGATGGAAAAATCGAATAGAAGTCTCACTGGAGTCTCAGGTTCTGGCTTCAATCCCCGTATCCGCCGGGGGTTGAAGCCATTGGCTTATCATCCGGGCCGTGCCTGCGTTTCCCTAAAAGCCTCCTTCATTATAGGCCCTGGCTATTACATAGGACGGCTCATAGAATGCACTTGAGTTATAATTATCGATTACTTCACTAATCGGATCATTATACACTCTGATCAAGCCTTCTACGTAGTTTTCTCCCGGCAATAAGGTATCCAGTATCAGGCGCATATATACTTTCCCCATTTGAGTCTCTGACGGAATACTCTCTGCCAGTTCTTTATCCACTTCTGTAATATCAAAAGAGCCTGACTCCAGCGAGTACTCGTCAATCCACTGGTCCTCTATTTTCAGCGGGTTTTCACAATGTAACACATTAGCGAGGCTGATCAGCCTCGTCCACTCTTTCTTATCAATTGCGTTTACAACATATTTATTTCTTTGATGTAATTTCCGGGCGACCCGCTCTATCATATAGCAAATAAAATACAAATCATTCCTGGTAATCTCTTCATCAGAGAAGAAGTGGTTCGTCATAGCTGATAGCTCCCTTCAAATGTAATTGTGGAAAGTGATTTTATATTCACAAATGGTATCATCTGCCATAGGCCCTTCAACGATTACTATAATTTTTGGATCGTTCACAATAACATTGCTTCCATGGAATATTCTCATCCGTCTTTTCCCATTAAATTGATAGCTGTATTTATGATTTAAGCTTAATATACCAAATTTCCCCGGCATTTTCATTAAAATGTTATTGTAATAAGTGTTTACAAGTCTACAGCGCCGAAAAAAGAAAAGGAAAAAGCAAATCGCCGGCGGAACCAGCGATTTGCTTTTTTATGCGTTTGAGAAATTATCCTTTGATTCCCTGCATCTTAATTCCCTGTACAAAATATTTTTGACAGACAAAGAAGATCAACAAAACCGGAAGTGTCATAACTACGGCAACAGCCATCATCTGACCGATTTTCGTGGTTCCCATGGAGGAGTTCAGGAATTGAAGCCCAATGGCAACCGTAAATTTTTTGGTGGAGTTCAGATAAATTAACGGCTGATAGAAATCATTCCAATTAAATACCAGGGACATAACGCCTACACACATCGAAACCGGTTTGACGGCGGGCATCATAATGTATATAAAGGTCTGGAATGAACTGGCTCCGTCAATGGTGGCGGCTTCATTCAGCTCCTTGGGCAGTGACAGGAAGAATTGGCGGTACAGGAATATATTATAGGCGCCTCCGCCAAATAATGAAGGAATGATAAGCGGCCAATAGGTATCCACCATACCCATTTTATAATACAGCAGATACTGGGGGATCAGGGTAACCTGAGAGGGCAGCATCATTGTCGCCATCAGACAGGTGTACCAGAATTTTGAGCCGTTAGCAGGAAACCGGGCAAACCCATAGGCAACGAATGCCGAAGAAATCACGGTTGCCACGGTATTGATAATAACCAGAAAAACAGTGTTCTTGGTAAAGGTTGCAAAATCAGCTGCCTGCAGTCCGTTAGTAAAATTGGAGAAAAGCCATTTTTTCGGAATGAAGGTAGGCGGAAACAGATACGCCTCAGCTGTTGATTTGAATGCGGTGGTCAGCATCCAGAAGAATGGAAAAATACATATTATTGCGCAAAGGATGAGGATAATGTATGTAATAGTCATACTGACGCGTCTTGCTGTTGTTTTTGACATAGGCCGGCGATTGCTCATAATCATTCTCCTTTCGTTTTAGTTATCATAGAACACCCACTTATTTTGGGTGAATTCGATAATGCTGGTAAAAATCATAATGACTATGAACAGACACCATGCAATACAGGACGCATAGCCCATTTTACCGTACTGGAATGCGTTTTGGAAAATAAGCATGGCTACGGTAACTGTCGAATTAACCGGACCGCCCTGAGTGAGGATGTAAGGCTGGTTAAAGAGCTGGAATGCGGAGATAACGCCGATAACCAGATTGAAGAAAATGGTGGGAGTGGACAGCGGCAGCGTAATGGCAAAAACCTGCCTTAAAGTGCCGGCTCCGTCTATCTTGGCGCTTTCATAGTAAGAGTCGGGAATATCCTGTATGCCTGCCAGCATTATCAGGATCTGGTTTCCCAAAGACCACAGACACATAATTACAATACAACCCAGTGCCAGCCGTTTGTCACCGAGCCAGTTAGGTCCCTGAATCCCAAACAGGGACAGGATATAATTGATAACACCATAGGTGCCGTTGAAAATCCATCCCCAGAGAATTGTTACCGCTACACCGGCCGTGATATAGGGAAGGTAAAAAATAGTACGCCAGAACCCTAAGAATTTTACATTACGGCTTAAAAGCCACCCCAGGAAGAACGACAGGATAAGACTGAGCGGAACATACATTAATACATAACATATCGTATTTTTAAATGCCGCCCAGAACCGTGGATCCATGGTAAATGCCTGTACAAAATTTTCCAGGCCGATAAAATTACCCTGTCCGTTAAAGCTGGAATCCGTAAAGGCCAGAACGAAGGATTTTATCATGGGATAGACTGTCAGAACCAGAAAAAATATAAGCCACGGTGATATATACAGGTAAAAATTAAGGTTGTTTCTTTTTTGAATACCGGAAATTTTTTTCTTCTTTTTTTCTTTCATGTATTCCTCCTGGTTTTGTTATCTTGCATCTAAGTTAAAAATTGCAGAGGAGGAAAAACCCCCTCTGCAAAAAAATGTTTACAGATCCTCATAGGAATTCTTCAATTACTTTTTATTGAAAGAATAACCTGCAAACTCTTTTTCAATCTGAGGAGCGTACTGGTCAACGACCGCCTGAGGCTCCTGATTATCAAGAAGCACAGCTTCCACCATGGTAGTCCATATATTGCCGGTAGAAGCGAGGGTACCTCCAAACGGATTCAGATGTGTATTGCCCATATGTTCAACATAGTAACTGTTATTCAGACCTTCACCCTTGAAGGTAATGTCTGCATAATAGCTTTCTGCTACCTTTTTGTTGGAAGGCATACCGCAGATAGCCGTCTGCTTTGCCATTTCATCGTTTGCATAAGCGGACTCCTTCAGGAACTGCCAGCCTGCATCCGGGTTTTTGCTGGTGGTGGTAATAGCCCAGCCGGTAGCATACTGCACATTGATTTCTTTGCCGTTTTGATCACTCGGCATCTTGCAGAAACCGATATTGATACCGTTTTCATCGGCATCATTGGTTACGGTAATTGTTTCAAAACCGCCGCAGGGATACATAGCGGATTTCCCGGAGACAAAAAGTGTTTCTGCAGGAATGGTTTTCTGAGCCGTATCATCGGGAATAACA
Organism: Eisenbergiella sp. OF01-20; assembly: GCF_003478085.1. Classification (NCBI taxonomy): domain Bacteria; kingdom Bacillati; phylum Bacillota; class Clostridia; order Lachnospirales; family Lachnospiraceae; genus Eisenbergiella; species Eisenbergiella sp. OF01-20. The sequence continues at coordinate 192,367 of NZ_QUES01000003.1, forward strand.
CCGGTATCAATCAGCTTTTTATACAGAGTCAGCGCATCTACAATTTCGGGAGTACCCATATGAGATGTGGAAAGGTCGTCGCTGTAGGGAGTGCCGCCGCAGGCATAGACCATAACGTTATTCATAACCCAGTGTTTTACAAGTCCATAGGTTTTATTGGCGCCTTCACCCGTAGCAAATGCCTGTCCCCAGTCAGACAGATCTTCCATGGTCCAGCCATCTTCAGGATAAGCAACGCCTGCCGCATCAAACATATCCTTGTTATATGCCATTACAAAGCAGTTTGCCAGGAGAGGGAAGCCTTCCAGCTTTCCGTCGGAATCATAATAACCGTCAATGACGCCGGGAACCAGGACATCATCCAGATTCACACCGTCTGCTTCTACGTAAGGATTAAGGTCAATGTAATACTCCGTATTCATTCCGTAATAGTCAGGACTCATCTGCATGACATCACCTGCAGAGCCGGAGGACAACGCGGCGGCTGCTTTCTGATCCCAGACACTGTCAGCCGTAGGAATAATGGTATAAGTAATATTCAGTTCAGGATGCTCGCTGATGAAGATTTCAATAGCCCCTTCTCTGGCCTTTGCCTCATCGTCTGCACCCCATGCCCAGATATCCAAATCACCGGAAAGCTCGGAACCGGAAGCCGCCGCGGTAGTCTCTGCTGTTGTGTCCGCAGATTCGGCGGGGGCTGCAGATTCGGCGGCGGGGCCGGAAGTACTGTTGGAATCGGCAGTGGCGGAAGATGCGCATCCGGTCATCGCGGCCAGCATAGCGGAAGATAAAAGCACCGCCAGGAACTTTTTAGATACTCTTGTCATAATAAATCCTCTCCTTTTCTTTGTGTTTATGCGTACGGCGTAACAAGATTACTGACTTTGGAAGCCGGCGGCATAACCTGTTATTTTTGGGAATTGTGAAAAGTGCCCAAAACATATTTTTACTATAAATATATTTGGACACATTATCTACAATTTATTTTGCTTAATTTTAGTCTTATTTTGCTTTTGTCTGTAAAAATAACCAAAAAGAAAAGGCGGTATGGAATATTAACGACGGGAAGAACGATAGGTGAGAGGGGTACAGCCGGTATGTTTTTTGAAAATCCTGTTGAAATAACTGATGGAACCAAAGTTAAGGAGTTCGGAAATTTCGGTAACTGACATTTGGGAATGCAGAAGAAGCTCCTGGGCACGATGAATTCGTACCACATTACAGAAATCCACATAGGAATAGCCGATTGTACTCTTAAAGGATCGGCAGAAATTAGAGTAGCTCATGTTGGTAAGGGCGGCGGCAGCTTCCATAGTGAGTTTGTCTTCGGGATGACGGATCAGCCTGCTTAGCAACATCTGCATTTTGGCAAGATGGGAGGTGTTAAGCTCGGTATTTTCAATCCGGAGAAGCCCTGAATCCAGGAGTGCGGAAAGCAGAGAAAGCAGGGCGGCGCTCAGCCTGATTTCCTGCTGACAGGGATAACCGGCAAGTTGTACTTCACTTTCCGGAACAGGTAAAAGAATAGTCGGGACATTTTCGATCAGTTCCTGAATCATGTTATCCATGGCAGTGCCGGAGTTGATAAGGAAGGAACCTTTTTCCCGGAGAATGCCGGACGGTACCAGAATACAGTGCTCTTCCATACTGCTGAGGGTATTTAAGAGCAGACGGGGAGAAAACTGCAGAATAAAATTGCTGTTGCGACTGTCGTTTTTAATAGAATGCATGGTAAGGGGGGAGATAAAAACAAGGGAGCCGGGAACTACATCCACAACTCTGTTTTCAAATTCGAATTGAGACATCCCTTCTATTGTATAATCCACTTCATAGAAGGAGTGACAGTGTGACGGAAAACCGTTACGTTTCGGCACCGGGGGGGGGGTAAAAATGTAGATGAATTATGAGTATAGAGCACACCGCTTATATTCATTTTGGTGGGATCTCCGCCCGCCTGATATGTTTCCTGATATATCATATGAGTTCCTCCGCATGGGAAGCCTTGTACGGTCTGACCGTACTCATTTTAGCAGAGGGAAGCGTTGGTGTCCAGCAAAATAGGACTAAAACTGGACAAATTAATAACTATATAAAACCTGTTCGTTTTAATATCATAAGATTGTAACTGCAAAACTAAATGGGAGGTACTTTTTTATGGGGACATTGCAATTTCATATGGACGCGGATGCGCCGAAGACCGCTTTTGTGCATTATTGGGAAAAATGTGTGGGGTCCTGCCACGGCTATACGGCCCTTCGTGAGGACTACAGGAAACAGCTTGAAAAGGCGGCGGGGGATATTGGTTTTCAGTATGTAAGATTCCATGGAATCCTTAATGATGACATGTGTGTGGTTCAGGAAAACAGGCCGGGGGAATATACCTATAATTTCTTTAATATTGATAATATCTTTGATTTCCTTCTGCGTATAGGCATGAAACCCTTTATGGAAATCGGTTTTATGCCAACGCCCTTTGCTTCCGGGGAGCAGACATGTTTCCACTATAAGGGAAATGTTACGGTGCCGAAGGATTATCAGGCATGGGATAGTTTTATTGCGGAAATGATGAGACATTTTATCTGCAGATATGGTCTGGCTGAGGTGCGGCAATGGTATTTTGAGGTGTGGAACGAACCGAATCTGAAATTCTTTTTTGCAGGAGATCAGAAGGATTATTTTACTCTTTATGAACACACAGCGAGGGCTATTAAGTCCGTGGATACAGGGCTGCAGGTTGGAGGACCGGCAACGGCAATCAATGCATGGATACCGGAACTGATCGATTACTGTACACAGAACGGGGTTCCTCTGGACTTTATATCCACACATCATTATCCTACGGATGATCCGCTCTGGAACAGCGGGATGAGCCTGGAAGCTTTCTTTGCTGATATCGAAAAAAAAGCGAAGGAGGGGCATTCGGAGGAGATACATAAGCAGGCGACCGTCTACCGGAGGGGGATTTTAAAGGAGATGACAGAGAGGGCCAGAAAGGATGCGGGGGATTATCCCCTTTATTATACGGAATGGAACACTTCCGCATCTTTGCCCGATGATGTACATGATTATCCATACAGCGCCGCTCTTGTAACGAAGACGGTAATCGATAATATCGGTCTGGTGGATGCATATTCCTTCTGGACCTTTACCGATATTTTTGAAGAGCATGCCCAGCATTGCGGGGAATTTCACGGCGGTTTTGGGCTGCAGACCGTGCATGGAATCCCAAAGCCTGCTTATCGTGCATTTGAGCTGCTGCACCGTATGGGAAGTGAAAGGTATCCGGCAATGGAAGAACAGGGAAACGTGGGAATGCTTGCGGCTTCAGGGCGTGACGGCGGGCTTTGCGTCCTGGCTTATAATCAGCAGATTCCGGATCAGCCTGCGGGAAAAGAAACCGTTGAACTGCAAATAGATAACTGTAGTGTTACTTGTGCGGAAATTTTCCGTATTGATGAGGAGCATGGAAATGCAAGAAAGCTGTGGGATAACATGGGATGTCCGGAATATCCGGATGCAGATCAGATGGGAAGGCTGTATCAGGCATCTGTGCTTGGCAGGGAAGAACTAGCTATCCGGAAAACAGAAACGGGAATCAAAGTGGAATTTGAAATCCCGGAATATGGGGTTGCTCTCATCCAATTAAAGTAAAAGAGGTGAAAAATATGGAAACAGCAAAAAAAAGAATTCCCTGTATTGCGCCGGACGCTAATGGCATTCCGGTATTGTACGTACAGGGGGAGCCTTTCCTGGTACTGGGGGGTGAGCTGCATAATTCCTCTTCCTCCAGCCTGGAATTTATGGAGAAGGAGGTCTGGCCGTATATCCGTCAGTTTTCCATGAATACTGTGATACTGCCCATAGCCTGGGAGAGTATAGAAGCCGGAGAAGGTTGTTTTGATTTTACGCTGCTGGAAGGGATTCTGTCACAGGCCAGGAGGGAAAAGGTAAGAATTGTATTATTATGGTTCGGACTGTGGAAAAACGGGGAAAGTTTTTATGTCCCTTCCTGGGTGAAGGAAGATGACAGGCGCTTTTTCAGGGCGTGTTATGGAGCAGGAAGGCCGTCCAACACGGTTTCCCCCTTCTGCAGGGAGGCGGTGGAAGCGGACAAAAAGGCATTCTGCAGACTGATGGAATTCCTGCGTGAAACCGATGAGGAAGAACAGACCGTCATTATGGTACAGGTCGAAAATGAAATTGGCTTTCTGAAGGCGGAAAGGGATTATTCCGATACGGCGCAGGAGGAATATGGGAAATCAGTGCCGGAGGAAATCCGGGAGCTGTACGGAAAGGAGGGGAACTGGGAGCAGGCGCTCGGTGAGGACGCGCCGGAATACTTTATGGCATATCATTATGCGCGGGATGTGGAAGAAATAGCGTCGGCGGGAAAACGTATCTATCCTTTGCCGATGTATGTGAATGCCTGGCTGGAGCAGCACCCTGACCGGCCGGGATGTTATCCGTCGGGAGGGCCGGTAGGGAAACTGGTTCCGCTCTGGAAGAATACAGCGCCTTCTCTGGATCTGATCGCGCCGGATATTTATCTGCCCGATCTGAAAGGCGTATGCGAGGAATACAGTGTATGCGGGAATCCGCTGTTTATTCCTGAGGCGAGAAGAGATCCGGTTACCGCGTCGAATGCCTTCTATGCATTTGGCGGAATGAATGCACTTGGATTTTCGCCGTTTGCGGTAGAAGATTTTCTTCGGGAGGAAAAGGAAGGCCCGGATGCCTCGCTTCTTGCCGCGCTGAATATTGAAGCGGATGGTTTTTCCTGTCTTGGTACCGGACCTTATCTGGTAAAGAGCTATCAGGTTCTGAATGAACTTTATCCGCTTTTGCTGAAACGGCGTGGGACTGACCGGATGACCGGCTTTATCAGAAGGAATCCCTATGAAAAGGGGAGCATTATTCCCATGGATGGTTATGACCTTCAGCTGGATTATCTTTCGGGGAAAATGGGAGAGCCGGGCAGCGCCGGAATTATTTTCAGGGAAGAAAACGGCTTTTATATTTCCGGCTGTCAGGTGCGCTTTACCCCTCTGCCCAAAAAAGGGAGCGGTACCTATCTCACCATTGTAGGTCTGGAGGAAGGCAGATTTAAAGCTGGCAGCTGGGTAAGGGGACGTGTGCTTAACGGAGACGAATTAAATGATATGACACTTAAAAGTATGGCGGAAACCAAATATGTGAGAATCTGCATACACAGGTAGCTGATAAACAGTAATCATAAGGCAGAGAGTACATGCCGGAGGGAACGGACTTGATTGAAGTAAAGAATCTGACAAAAAGCTACGGGGACAAACTGGCTGTCGATCATATCTCATTTACAGTGAAAGAAGGGGAAATCCTGGGATTCCTGGGGCCGAACGGAGCCGGCAAATCAACGACTATGAATATGCTTACCGGGTATTTGTCCGCATCATCAGGGGAAATCAGAATCAACGGTACGGATATGGCTGAAAATCCTATAGAAGCCAAAAAATATATCGGTTACCTGCCGGAATTTCCGCCTCTTTATACGGATATGACTGTGGAGGAGTATCTGCGGTTTATGTACCGTCTGAAAAAGGTATCCTGCGGCGAAACGAGGGAAGAACATATTGCCGGGATCTGTCAGCAGGTAAGAATTACAGAAGTACAAAAAAGACTGATCCGGAATCTTTCCAAGGGTTATAAACAGCGTGTGGGAATTGCACAGGCAATGATCGGGGATCCGAAAATACTGATTCTTGATGAACCGACGGTTGGGCTGGACCCGAATCAGATGATAGAAATCAGGTCATTAATCCGTAAACTGGGAAAAAAGCATACGGTGGTTTTATCCTCCCACATTCTGCCGGAAATCCAGGCGGTGTGCGGAAGAATTGTCATTATTAACGAGGGCAGGATGATTGCCGATGATACGGAAGAAAACCTGTCCAGAAGGATGGGGGCTTCAGACGGCAGAAAAGGAGGCGGATCCGGGCAGGCGTACTTCCGGGTATTGGTGGAAGGACCGCGCAGGGAGGCTGCGGAATATCTGAGGGCTGTGAATGGAGTGTCTGATGTAAGCTTTGAAAGAAGCGTGGAGGAAAACGTATTTTCCTTTTCGCTGGAAACCGACGGGAGAACTCCTGTCCGCCGTGCCATTTATGATTGCGTGTCGGGACATGGCTGGAGGCTCCTGGGACTTGAGAGCAGGGAAATGAACCTGGAAGATATCTTTATGAAGCTGACAACAGGGAATTACAGGGCAGAGCAGACGGGGAAAGAAAAGGGGGAAAGAAAATGAGCGCAGTATATACTAAGGAACTGTCTTCTTATTTTAAAAATCCCCTGGGATATATATGCCTTGCCGTATATTATTTATTCGGAGGGCAGTTTTTGCTCATGCAGATACAGTACTATGGTACCAACGATATAACAGGAATTTTTTCGAATATGTATGTGGTGGTCCTGCTGACCCTGCCCTTGTTTACTATGAGGCTGCTGTCGGAAGAAAAAAGGATGCGTACCGATCAGGCCCTTATGACAGCGCCGGTTTCTTTGCATGGGATTGTGGTTGGGAAGTTCTTGGCGGCATATACATTATTTGCACTGGGAATTTCGGTCTGTGTTATTTATTTTGCGGTGTTAAGCGCATTTTCCTCCCCGCTTTGGAGCGTTTTTCTTGGGAATTTGCTGGGACTGCTTCTGCTTGGGGCGGCGTTGCTTGCCATAGGATTGTTTGTATCCGCACTGACGGAGAGTCAGATGCTGGCGGCGGTAGGAACCTTTGCATGTATGCTTTTTATCATGCTTTTAGATGGGCTTGGGAGGATGCTGCCTTCCGGGCTGGCTTTTCTGGAAAAGCCTTTGGGGGCGCTGTCTTTTTCACAGAGATATTATGATTTTACAGCGGGACTCCTGAAGCTTCCCCATGTCGTGTTTTTTCTGAGTGTCATGCTGGTATTTTTGTTTCTGACGGTACGTGTTCTGGATAAGAATCGGTGGACGGCAAGCAAAAGGATAAAAAATGCGGCGGTATCCACCATGGTAACAATTTTCTTTCTGGCAGTAGTGGTACTTTTTAATGTGGTATTTTCACTTCTTATGGAAAGGCTGCCTTCCATGGATTTAACAGAGGGCAATATTTATGAACTTACGGAGGATTCCCTGGATGTTGTGGAGTCATTGACACAGCCGGTGGAAATCATAGTGTGCCATAACGAAGAGGATCTGCGGAGCACGGAATATGGAAAACAGACAGATGAGATCCTTAAGGGATATGCAAGGCATAACGCGGGAATACAGGTGCGGTTTGCTGATCTGCTGAAGGAACCGGAGCTGGCGGCAGAATATGCGGATTATGGGATACAGAATAACAGCATTATAATAAAGTCGGAAAAACGTATAAAAATGGTTTCCCTGAATGATTGTGTGGAAATGGAAAGGAATGATTCCAGTTATAGTTATACCTATAAATCAAAAGCGGAACAGGTACTCACCTCTGCAATTCTTTATGTAACGGAGGATTCCGTTCTCAGGGTATCGGTGCTTACCGGCCATTCTGAGGCAGGCTGTGCGGATATTATCAATTATCTGGAAGAAAACAATTATGTGATTACCCGGCAGAATATAGCTGCAGAGGAAATTGACCCGGAGGCAGAGATCGCTTTTCTGTTTGCACCGATGACGGATTATACGCAGCAGGAACTGGAAAAATTGGATCGTTTTCTGGACAATGAAGGGAAATTTGAGAAAAAGCTGATATATGTGGCCTCCCATAACCAGCCGAAGCTGCCTAATCTGGAGAGCTTTCTGTCAGAATGGGGAATAGGCATCGGGAACAGCCTTATTGTGGAAACAAACCAGAAGAATACCTATGATAAGCAGGGCTTTATGTTCGGTGCGGTTTTTGACGAAGCGGCACAGCCCTATCTATCCGGGGTAAGAAATCCGTCTCTTCTCTTTGTGGGCTATTATTGCAGGCCGCTCAGCGTACTTTGGGAGGAAAAGGATAACAGAACGGCTAAGTATCTTGTGAAGGCGCCGGAAAGCTGTTCGTTGTATCAGCCGGATACCGGGGAGGTGAACGGAGAAAATCCTCTGATAAAAGAAGAATTGGGAATTGTGGTTATTGGCGATCGTCTGAAATATGTGGGGACACAGGAACACCGATCTTACGTTGCAGCATTTGCCTCTGCCGCCATGTTCACTTCATCGCAGACCGTAAGCAGCAGCTTCAACAATAAAGATTTCACCGTGGAGCTTATCAATTCCCTGGCGGGAAAACAGAAGGGGATCAGCATTCCCAGTGTGAGTTTCGCCTCGGAACCGCTGCAGATTACGCAGTCTTCCTACACAGCTGTTTCTATCGTGCTGGGAATTCTTTTGCCGGGAATATGCGTTGTAACCGGAGCTGCGGTATCGATACGCAGGAGGAGGCTGTGATGGCGGGAAAAAAGAAAATGCTTTTCAGCCTGTGTGCTGCGCTGCTTATTTTGACAGCGGCCCTTGTGTTTCTTCTTCATTCAAAAGAAAAGGAAGAAAAACCGGAGGCTTCCGGCGGGACATGTATGCTCACGGATTTTGAGGCTGAGGAAATCAACAGGATAAGCATAGAAAATAAAGAAGGTAATTATAGCATTGCAAAGGACGGAAAGGAATGGGTGCTTACCGGCTATGAGGACTATAAAATAGAGAAGGACAGTCTGGAAACAGCAGTAAGGAATCTTTTGTCCATATCGGCGGATATCATTTTTGAGGAACCCTTTGACAGGAAGGTATACGGGTTGGAGGAGCCGGAGGCTAAGGTGAATATCAGGGGAAGTTTTGGAGAGACGACACTGTATCTGGGGTCCTTTAATGAAGGTACCTCCTCCTGGTATGTCTGCAAGGAAGGGCAGGACGGACTTTTTTCTATCGGAAAGGGGATAGGGGACTGGATGGTGTATTCTCCGTTCGTTTATTTTGATACTACCCTGATCCCCCCTATTGAGCCGCAGACAGAACGCATGACGGAAAGACTTACGGGAATTGTGGTTGAAAGGCCGGATTTGGAAGAACCGCTTCGGATTGCAGTATCAGAGGAACCGGCGCAGGCTTATATCTCATCTTATGAACTTACCAGCCCCGTTCATGTGAAAACCTCTCTGAAGGCGATGAATGAGGAAATTGGTTCCCTGCTGGGGTTTTCCGCGGACAGCGTAAAAGGATGGTATCAGGAAACAGAGGCTGCGGCGTACGGAATGGATCGGCCGGCTATGGTTATGACGGTAAGCCATGATGGTGTCACGGATACTTTTACTATAGGTGCAGCGGCAGGAGAGGGTACGGACAGATATATGATATGCAGCAATTCCAAACTGTTGTATACGATAGCAGAGGATAAACTGGTATTTCTCCATGCGAGTGCAGATGATCTTTTTTTTGAATTGGCGCTGCTTCCAGATATAAATAAGGTGCAGCAGGTATCTCTGAAGCTGGGGGAGGATGAGTTTCTGTTTCTTCTGACCCGTCAGGGAAAAGGGCAGGATGGAGAGGAGTTGACGGTTACAGTAAATGGGCAAGAGGTAGATGCGTCTGACTTCCGGAGCTTCTATTCCTTCCTGCTGGAAGTGGATATTGAGAAAATTAACACAGATGTCCATGAAGGAAATCCTGTGATGAGAATTGATTATATCTATCAGGATGGAACAGGCGATACGGTGGAAGCGTATCCGCTGGAGGATGCACGGAGAATGGGTGTGGTGGTGAATGGGGAACCGGAATTTGAGGGACGTATTGCGTATCTGGATAAGGTCCGCACGGAACTTATCCATCTGCTGACAGGAGAGGAAATAGATACAAATTGGTAAACAGAAGAAATTCGTACTCAAACTTCGCAACAATTCAGTGAGGGCTGCGCATTTACTGTAGACCGGACAGTTATAAAAATTCCACGTATGCGGTTCTTTTAGCCGCATACGTGGAATTTTTTCATGGGCTTCTTCAGACCGTAAGCTCCATCCGTTTAATAATGTGATCCTGGTATTCCTTATCCAGCTCCACGAAATAACCGCTCCAGCCCCATACCCGGACGATGAGGTTATGGTACTTTTCCGGATGCTTCTGAGCGTCCAGCATGGTATCCCGGTTTACCGCGTTGATCTGCATCTGATGGCCGCCCAAATCAATGAAGGATTTTACCAGTGCCGCTACCTTGGTAATGCTTTCCTCTCCCCGGAAGAGGGTGTCGTGCAGCTCCATGGTGAGGGGGCCGCCGTTGATGGTGTGTTTAAGACACGGCCGGGTAAAGGATTTGACAATAGATACCGGTCCCTTGGTGTGGATAAACAGGCTGGGGGAATAGTTGCAGGAAAACCCTTCCCCGGCCCGCCTGCCGTCCGGGGTGGCGCCCATATCCTTGGAATACCACAGATAGTACATGGCGGATCCGGTCCCTGCCCGGAAAATACCTCCCCGTTCGTTCTTTTTCCCTTTGACAGCCTGCGCAAAGGCTTCCAGCAGCTCACCGGCTATGGTATCGGGCAGTTCTTCATTATTTCCCATTTTAGGCGCTTCATAACGCAGCAGGTGGAGGAGACGGTCAAAGCCGGCAAAATCTGTTTCACAGGCTTTCCGTAAATCCATCCGATCCACCTCACCGGTATCGAAAACGTATTTTTTGATGGCAGCCAGGGAATCGGCGGCAGTGGCAAGGCCGGTTCCATGGAAGCCGTAGTTGTTGTAGATGCCGCCAAGGGAAATGTCCCGTCCGTTTTCCAGGCAGCCTTCCATCATAAGGGACAGGAAAGGCGCCGGGAAAATATAAAGGTTTTTCGTATTTTCACACATTTCGTCCACCCTGGCCTTCAGATTCTTAACGACTTCCCGGAAAAGGGAATCGTAATCCGGGGCCGTTGTCAGATGTTCCATTACGGCGGTGCGCATGACATCCGCAAAGCACAAGGCGTCAATATTGGGTATTTCCATCCCCCGTCCCGGAATAATGAATTCCCAGCAGGCGGCAACCGCATAATTACGGGCATCCTCCGTTCGATAGCCCAGCTCTTCAAGTCCCGGGATAACCACATCATCATTGGAATACTGGGGGAAACCCAGTCCCTGCTTGGTCAGCTGCGTACCCAGTTCATAGACGGACAAGGGGGTGTCCCTGCTGACACGGAGGTTGATCTTAGGATCGATCAGACGAAGCTCCAGGCTGGCCTGCAGGCAGAGACGGGAAAGAAGATGAAAGCCGTCCTTCCCTTCCGGTGTCATGCCGCCGAGAACCATGCTCTGCCCGTTATCGCCCTGCTGCATACCCGGATAGAGATCACTGTCCAGGTTAAAGGTAAGGAAAAATTCCTCCAGAAGTTCCAGCGCGCTTTCCTCCGTAAGCCTTCCCGCATCCAGATCCGCCTGCAGATAGGGCATCATATATTGATCAAAACGCCCCAGTGTATTATGGTAATTTCCGGCACACCACATGGTAAAGTGAAGGATACGCTGCAGCTGCAGGGCATCCCGGAGCGTGTGCGGGGCATCGGAAAGAAGCCGGTCCAGAGAGGCTGCGGACTGTGTGTTCCCTGCGGCGGCTGCAGCGTCACGGTAGCGTGTTGTCAAGGCTTCCAGTGCCTTCAGGATAGCGAGCTGGCCCTCCGTAAAAGAGACCTTTTCCGGCTGGGAAGCGGCGAGGAACCTCTCCCTGTGCTCCTCCAGACGGCGGCGCATGCCGGGAAAGCCTGCGCGCAGGAAGCGTGTATAATCCACACAAATGTTGGACAGCTCCCCAAGCTCATGCAGCCGGTAAGAAGCAGCGAGAGCTTCTTTTTCTTCTACCGTAAACAGGGCCTGGAGTGTGGGATTGGTGCGCAGGAAAAGTATCGTCTGATCCGGGAACAGGAGAGGTTTTTCTTCTTCCAGCATGAAAACCAGCCTATTTACCGCCCGCTGCGAGTCCGGAAGGTTCTGTTCATGGAAAGCGGCGGCAAGCCGGAAGGGATCACAGGGCTTGCTGCGCTGTTCCCGGTGGCGGTGTTCTTCTACAAAAAATTTTCGTAAACGTTGGATTCGGTCTGTCATAGTATTTTACTCCTTATTTTATAGTTTTCAAAAACAGTCAGAGGCAGGCGCAGGGGGGCATCCACATCGAAGCCGGGACGGTATTCCATTCCCAGCATGCCGTATTTGGCACCTGCGGTTTTGTGGTAGGGCAGGATTTCCACACGCAGCAGGGAAACGGCCCCTGCCAGGAAAGATGCCGTCGCTTCCAGGTTTTCCCGGGTATCGTTTACACCGGGAATCAGAGGAATGCGCACCACAAAAGGTTTGCCGCCCCGGCAGAGCATGCGGAGATTTTCCAGGATAACGGCATTGTCCACGCCGGTATAGTGTTTGTGAAGGCCGGCATCCATGAGCTTTACATCCATCATGACAAAGGAAAGACGCTTTAGAACCTGGCGGAAAAGATCCGGGGATGCATAGGCGGAGGTTTCTATCGCGGTATGTAAATCGGGAATCCCTTCCAGTACCTCCAGCAGGAAAGCGCCCTGCATCAAAGGCTCCCCGCCGGAAAAGGTGACACCTCCTTCCAGCGCAGCGTAATAATCGCTGTTTTCCCGTATGGCCTCCACAAGCTGGGCAGAGGTCATGACACGGCCGCTGATTTGTCGGAGTCCCATAGGGCATACGGAAACGCAGGCCCCGCAGGCAGTACAGGACGGGCCGGGAAAAAATGCACCGGGGGTTTCGCCGCCGTCCTGTTTTCCGGCTGTCATTTCCCGGCGGTCCGGGGCAAGAGGACAGACCTCCATACATTTTCCGCAGCGGATGCAGGAGCTGCGGCTGAACAAAAGCTGAGGGCGGGATTCCAGGCCTTCCGGATTGTGACACCACTGACAGCGCAGCGGACAACCTTTCAGAAATACGGTCTGCCGTACGCCGGGGCCGTCGTGGACGGCAAATTCTTTGATGTCGAAGATCGTTCCTTTTTCCATAGGATTTTTTCTCCCGTGAGGTGAAGTTATCGTGTGAAATGCGGACAATAGAACGTTCCGTTCTAAACGAGTGCGTCCGTTTGGCTCATTTCCGATTGAAAGGAAGTGAATTTACATTAACGATAACGTTATCGTTAATTGAAGTATAGTATAAAAATATTTCTATGTCAACGTTAATGTAACGACAAGTTGCACAAAAAATATGCTTCAAAAATAGTAGGTATTACAGAATTGACTTATTTTCATTCTGTGATAAACTGAAACCAATCCGGAACGCGGAGGGTAACGGCCCAGGCATGTCTGAACCGTTACCACGGAAGAACTACGCACGGTGCAGTACCTGACGAAGGAGAAGAGATGGCAGCCAGAAAAAAAACAGGAAATGTGACATTAAAGGATATTGCCCAGGCTACGGGGTTCTCTGCGAATACCGTATCCCGGGCGCTTGCGGATAAACCGGATATATCGGAGGAAACAAAGGCGGTTATACGGGAAGAGGCGTCCCGGATGGGATACATTGCCAACGCGCTCGCCAGTTTCCTGCGGTCGGGGGTGAGCAGGAATATAGCGATTCTGGTGGGGGATATCTCCAATCCCCATTTCAGTGTGATGGTGAAAGAGATGCAGACGCTGCTCCAGAGAAGGGGATATAATTCCATTATTTTTAATACGGAAGAAAAGGCGGCTTTGGAGAGGCAGGCGATTACGACCTCGCTGAGCCAGAACGTGGACGGGATCATTCTTTGCCCGGCTCCGGGAGGGGAGGAGAATATCCGTTTCCTGCAGATGCATGGGAAGCCTTTTGTGATGATAGGAAGGCATTTTTCAGGAGAGGATGCCAGTTATGTGGTGTGTGATGACGTACACGGAGGATATGCGGCCGCCGGGTATCTGCTGGACAGGGGCCACCGGGATATTCTGTTCCTGAACGGGCCGAAGGGGATTTCCAGTTCGGCAGAACGTCTGAAAGGTTACCGGATGGCGCTGGAAGAAAGAGGGATCCCCTTTCGCAGCGACCTGGTGGAAACGGTGCCGGTTGCGTCCAGGAGGGGGACGGAGAAAATGAAGGAAATCCTGTCCCGGCAGGAGAAGTATACGGCGGTGCTGGTATTTAATGATATTCTTGCCTGGCAGGTTATCTGTATTCTGGGGGAACTGGGAAGGAAAGTGCCGGAAACGTGCTCCGTTGTGGGTTTTGACAATATTAAGTATCCCTATCCGGTGCATTTGACATCGGTGTCCTCTTCCAAAACCACCATGGCGAAAAGAAGCGTGGAAATCCTGCTGAAGAAGCTGGAAGGGCAGAAGGGGGACATGGAGGAATGCGTGGTTCTGGAAACCGCAGTTGTGGAAGGGGGAACGGTTGCGGGACCGTAAAGAGCAATACAGGCATCATACAGGCGGCAGTCCCCCTGTGCGACATTTTAACCGGCCGCCCGGGGAGACAGCCCGGGGATCGCTCCGGGTAGTGGTCTGTCATGGGAATGTGCATCCGGTGCAGGAGAGAAGTTTTGCCGGGGGTGCACTTTCCGTACCGGGCGGCAGCAGGCGGCCTCTTTTTTTTAACATGCTATGTTAACGTTAATGGTAACAATACTATGTAACCGTCCGGGCTGGAGCTTGTCTGGATGGTTACGATAATAGTAGGATAATAGGCAATATCATGGAGGAGGATAAGACATGGAACAAAATGTAACCAAAAAACATGAGGGGGCTCCGGGGAAAGCGGTCCTGAAACTGGACAAGGATTTCCGGATTGGCAGGATTGACAAACGGTTATACGGATCGTTCATCGAGCATATCGGCAGGGCGGTATACGGAGGGATTTACGATCCCGGTCATCCGCTGGCAGATGATATGGGGTTCCGCAGGGATGTGATTGACCTGACCAGACAGCTGCAGGTACCGATTGTGCGTTATCCCGGCGGCAATTTCGTATCCGGATACAATTGGGAGGACGGTATCGGGCCGAAGGAGAAGAGGCCGAAGCGTACGGAGCTGGCCTGGTTTGCTGTGGAAAACAACCAGATGGGCACGGATGAATTCTGCGAATGGAGCCGCAGGGCAGGCACGGATGTGATGATGGCGGTGAATCTGGGGACAAGAGGGGCGGATGCCGCACGGAATCTGGTGGAATACTGTAATTTTTCTTCCGGTACCTATTGGAGCGACCTGCGGATTCAGAACGGATACAGAAAACCGCATAATGTCAGGCTGTGGAACCTGGGAAATGAGATGGACGGCCCCTGGCAGATCGGGCATAAAACAGCACAAGAATACGGAAGGCTTGCCAGCGAGACGGCCAAGGTAATGAAATGGGTGGATCCCACCATTGAACTGGTGGCCTGCGGAAGCTCCAATTCCGGGATGGCGACCTGTTATGACTGGGAAACTACGGTTCTGGATCACACCTATGATTTTGTAGATTATATTTCCATGCATCAGTACTACGGGAACCAACAGGAGGATACCCCGAATTTCCTTGCCAATACCATGGACATGGATCATTTCATTGAAAACATCATAGCTGTCTGTGATTATGTACAGGCAAAAAAACGTTCCAAAAAGAAAATCAACATATCCTTTGACGAGTGGAATGTGTGGTTCCATGCCTTCCCCGAAAATGAAAAAGCCGTCAAATGGCAGGAAGGCCCCTCCTTTAACGAGGATATTTATACCTTTGAGGATGCGCTGCTGGTAGGCGGCATGCTGATTTCCCTGCTCCGTCATGCGGATCGTGTGAAGGTAGCCTGCCAGGCCCAGCTTGTAAACGTAATCGCCCCTATTATGACGGAAAATGGAGGGCGTATCTGGAAACAGACGATTTATTACCCCTACCTCCAGACTTCCGTTTACGGAAGGGGAACCGCTCTGGAGGTTCTGGTGGACGCGCCCAAATATGACAGCAGGGATTATACGGATGTCCCGGTATTGGATGCCGTGGCGGTGGAGAGTGAGGAAAAGGATTATCTCACGATCTTTGCCTTGAATAAGGGGACAGGCGACCTGATAACCGACTGTGATCTGCGGGATTATCCCGGATGCAGGGTAGAGGATATGCAGGTTTTGACCAGCCCGGATTTGAAGCTGACCAATTCCGCAGACTGCCCGGATAGGGTGGTTCCCCATTCCGGCAGCGATTACAAACTGGAAAACGGAAAACTGACGGTGAAGCTGGCGGCTTATTCCTGGAATATGATCCGTATCAGGCTGTAGGGATAGCGTTAAGGAGGAAACAAATGGAACCTGAGAGAAAAGAAGGATACGCGGCGGACGGATTACCGGAAAATAGCGGGCCAAAGCTTAATATTTTGTGGATTGTACTGGATCATGTAACCTTCCGGCATTACAAATTGATGAAGGGGGCCGTGCCGGTCCTGCCTGCCTATGAGCGGCTGGCACGGGAGGGCTGTGAATTTACAAACTGCCATTCCGTCCATCCCTTATGCCTTCCGGCCCGGGCTGCCATGCTCACCGGGGTTTATGCCAACCATCACGGAAAACTGGATAACGGAGAATACCCGGACTGCGGGCTGCCGTTCTACACGGACTACCTGCAGAGCCTGGGATACCGTACCGCATATTTCGGAAAAAATCACAGCGGTTATGAAAATTTCAGGGAAAAGGGGCTGGAAGGCTTTTACCCGGAGGGCTACGGGAATCCGTACCATATGGAGGAATACCGGGATTATCTGGCAAAAAACGGTTACGGGAATCCCATATACCAGCAGGAATGGGGGATGTCCACCGTATTTAAGCAGGAAAACGGCAGGGTGATTTCGGAGAAAACCTATGAAAACGGGGATTATGATCTGACGGAATCGGATAATTTCAATATGTACTGCGCCGGAATCCTGAAGGATACCGGTAAGGTACATGAATCCGACTTTATTACCAATTCCGCGTTGGACTGGATGGAAGACTGCTCACGGAGCGGAGCGTCTTTTGCCGTGCGTGTGGATATGTGGGGGCCTCACCATGCGTATCAGGTTCCCTGGGAAATGAAGGATCTTCTGTGTGCTGAGGAGATACAGGAATATCCCACCTTTCAGGAACCGCCCACACAGAAGGCGCAGATGGTACAGGATTTTTGGGAACGGATCCATGACAGGAATCCGCTGCAGACCTGGGAAGAATGGCAGCCGCTGATGAAACGGGCCTATGAGCACTATTCTTATATTGATAAGGCGGTAGGGGAAATGCTTGATAAGCTGGAGGAAAAAGGGATGGCCGGAAATACAGTGGTCATATATACCGCCGATCACGGAGACGCCCTGGGAAGCCATGGCGGCCTGGTGGATAAGGCCGGGGATATGATGGAAGAAGTGATGCATATCCCCTTGGTAATCCGGTGGCCGGGAGCGCCGGCAGGAAACGTATGCGACCGGCTGGTGAGCAATCTGGATCTGACGCCTACCGTGCTGGAGGCGGCGGGACTTAACGTCCCGGACTATATGGACGGGGCAGGCCTGTCCGGCCTGGTTCATAACGAAAATACCGGGTGGCGGGAGGATTTTATGGCCGAGCATTTCGGGCACTTCGGAATCCGGGCCGCCCAGCGCACGCTGTATTATAAGAATTACAAGTATATTGCCACGGAGAAGGATGTGCATGAAGTGTATGATCTGGAAGCGGATCCCTTTGAGCGGCAAAACCTGATTCATGATGCCCAATACCGGGAGGTGGTTTCCGAACTGCGCAGGAGGCTGCTTGCCAATATGGACAGGTTCGGGGACAATTCCGGGGATGTGGCGGATATCCGGGAGAGAGCGGCACAGGGATAGGTGAGTCATATTGCCCGGTACGATACGGTAAAAAAGGAATACGGAAACTTACAGGGGAATGATAACGTCATTTATTATTTTGACCGCAATTTCCCTGGCTTTTTGGCTGGATACATTCTGGTTGTCCGTTTCTCCCAAATAGACACAAAAGTAAATGGTACCGTCAGCAGTATCCGCAAAACCGGTGAACCACGAATCTATGACGATGCCATTGGCTTTCCCCATTCCGGTTTTACCGTAAATCCGACATGCTGCTGTGCTTTGCTCCGGTAACAGCATCACTTCCTTCAGTTGATTCCGCGTTTTTTCTTTATATTGGGTATGGCTTCCAAAAATACGTTCCATTACCTCTGTCTGTTCTTTCGCTGAGATTTTCAGGGAGGATTCAATCCAAAAACCGGTTAAGGCGGGATTCCCGTTATTTTGGTTCCGGCGCCCTTCCCAATCGGAAATATCACAGTTCCCATAAAGCAGCTTATTTAATTCTGTCTGCATTCTGTCTTTTCCGATTTCATCTGCGACTTCCCTGAAATACCAGACACAAGAGGTGCAAAAGGCCTCGGAAAAGTCAATATCCTTGTTCCATGCATCAAACCAGAACCGTTCCCCGCTCCATGTACGCACGGAATCCTCAGGCTTAATGATATCATATTCCAGAGAGATCAAAGACGAGATGATTTTAAAGGTAGAACATGGGGAACGCTGTGTTTCGGCCAGTTCCTGATTATATATCCGGTAATTCTTCTGAAGCGGATTATAAAGGACAGCAGTACCGTTGATTCCTTCAAAATAATCTGACCAATCCGTTTCCGTTATTGTGGGAGCAGACAGCGCGATGGCGGCTTTTGCGGAAAAGGTTTCCGAATGCTGCCGGATCCGGTCTGCTGCACCGAAAACAGTGCAGAACTCTTTTCCTGATTTTATGCGAATACCGGCGGAAACGTTTCTGACAGAAGAACAGCCGGTAAAAAGAAAAAGCATGCCAAGTATGATAAAATATCTGATTTTCATAACCTTTGAAACCCCGCTTCTATTTCTTTTTTATACTATATCTTATTGCACCGAAAGAAACAATACAGGGGAAGGTTTTCCTTGACAGAAATAAGCAGCGCGCCTTACAATGAGAACAAAGTTACGCTGTATGGAAACCAATCCGGCAGCAGGAATAAGGGAACAGGCATAGAAAACGGAAGGGACTTTCCTGGCTTAAGGAAAGTCCCTTTTCTTGGAAAACAGCCGGCCGGCAGAAGCAATCAGCCGTTTTCCGGGCACGTATCCTGTTTCGGGGGGCAGTTGCCGTAATGGCATTGCCGCAGAAAGGATTTTATGAGTAATCAGGAGAATGAGCAATTCAGTGACTATCCCCTGTCGGACCGGATACTGGAAGCACTTGAGGCTTTGGGCTATAACCGCCCCACAGACATACAGAAGGAGGTCCTGCCTGTCCTGCTTGCGGGAAAAAATGCGGTGGTAAAGGCACCTACGGGAAGCGGAAAAACAGCCGCATTTGCCATACCGGTATGCGAAAGTATGGAGTGGGAGGAAAACCTGCCCCAGGCGCTGATCCTGGAACCCACCAGGGAGTTGACCGTACAGGTGAGGGATGAAATATTCCATATCGGAAGAAAAAAGAGACTGAAGGTTCCTGCAGTGTTCGGGGGAGTCCCTGTTGATAAGCAGATACAGACGCTCAGGCAGAAGTCCCACATTGTGGTGGGTACTCCGGGGCGGGTTATGGATCATGTGCGCCGGGACAGCCTGAAACTTGGAAATATTAAATGGCTTATTCTGGATGAAGCGGATTTGATGCTGGACATGGGCTTTGTTGATGAGGTGAAGACAATTTGTGCCCTTATTCCTGCGGGCTGCCGGATTTCTTTGTTTTCCGCAACTCTTAAGCCGGAAATCCGGCAGTTGGTGGAGGAGTTCATTCAGGATATGGTACCCATTGCAGTGGAAGGTTCCGCAGAAAGTCCGGACAGTATTACGCAGAAGGCTTATCGTACTGACACGGAGGAAAAATATCAGACGTTCCTTAAGGTGCTCATGGATGAGAATCCAGAGAGCTGTATTATTTTCTGCGGGACGAGGGAAATGGTGAATGTACTGTTCCGGAAGCTCAGGCGGGACCGTATTTTCTGCGGGATGCTGCATGGGGATATGGAGCAGAAGGAACGGCTGAAGACCGTGGATGCCTTCCGGCGGGCATGCTTCCGGTATCTGATAGCTACGGATGTGGCGGCAAGGGGAATTGACTTTGATAACATTACCCATGTTTTTAATTATGATTTCCCTACTGGAAGAGAAACCTACGTACATCGGATCGGCAGAACGGGGAGAAACGGAAGAAGCGGGACGGCGGTTAGCCTGGTTTCACCGGAGGAAATGCGCATGGCAAAACAGACGCAGGAATATACCGGACGGGAACTGCCGTTTCTGCCCTGCCCTGTTGTCGGGGAAGAGAAGGAAAAAGCATTTTGGAAAAGCCAGCGCAGCAAAGCGGTCATAAAGCCGGCAAAAGGAGAGGCGCTGAATGCGGGTATCCTGTGTCTTTCCATTGGCGGCGGAAGGAAGTCAAAACTCCGCGCGTGCGACATTGTGGGTACCATCTGCGGAATCCCGGGCATGGCGGTTTCCGACATCGGCATTATCGATATCAGAGAGAGCCTGACTTATGTGGAAATCCTGAATGGGAAAGGGGCCATGGTATTGGAATGCCTTCAAACCAGGCCGATAAAGGGGAAAATAAGAAAGGTCAGGAAAACGAGAGGAATATCATGATAAATGAAGAATGGAAGCAAATCCTGGAAAAGAAGGATGTCAGGCAGAATCTGAGCAGACTCAGGCAGGAAATAAAGGAGAAAGACATGCTGCGGAGGTTATCCGTGCTTATCCGTGAGGAAGACGGGATACTGCCCGGCCTGCTTTTTTCCGAAGATGCCAAGACCAGAAAAAATACGGCCCTTCTGATGGGGGATTTGGGACGGCAGGAATTTCTTGCGCCTGTATTTGAGGCATACCTGAGAGAAGAGCAGCGCTTTGTGAAAAGCTCCTATCTGGCGGCGATAGGTCATTTTGACTATGAAGAATACCTGCAGGATATGAAGGCCTGCCTGGAAAACCTTCAAAAAACAGAGGTGACTGCCGATAACCAGAAGCATCTGGCGGAAGAAATGCGGGAATTATCCGGCCTGATTGTCCGGGCGGAAGGGATACGCATCCATCGTTTTACCGGCTGGAATGAAACGTATGATATTATCCTGCTTACCAACCGGAATTTTGCGGAAATTACGCAGAATGAGCTTCTCAGCCTGGCTCCCGGAGCCATAACGAAGCCGTTTGGCGCAGGGGTAAAAGCCCGGGTGAAAAATCTCAATTGGGTAACTAAAATCAGAACCTACCATGAGCTTTTATTCCTTATAGAGGGAATGGAAACATCCCCTATGGATGCGCAGAAGATGGCAGAACGTATTGTAAAATCGGATCTTCTGGACTGGCTTGGAAAAACACATGCCGGAGAAGCTCCTTATTATTTCCGTGTGGAAATGAAAAGTAAAAAGCCCCTGGATGAAAAGAGCGCCTTTGTGAAAAAGCTGTCCGCCCAGGTGGAGCGGCTGTCGGATCGGAAATTAACAAATAATACGGCCAATTATGAACTGGAGCTGCGTATCATCGAAAACAAAGAAGGGCAGTGCAATCTCCTTGTCAAATTATTTACATGGAAGGACACCCGTTTTTCCTATCGCAGGGAAGTTATTCCCACCAGCATCCGTCCTGTGAATGCTGCGTTGACAGTTGCCCTGGCAGCGGAGTACCTGAAAGAAAACGCCCAGGTCCTGGATCCCTTCTGCGGTGTGGGAACGATGCTTATCGAACGGTACAAGGCGGTTAAGGCCGGATCCACATATGGTGTGGATATCCAGGAGGATGCGATAAGAAAAGCAAGAAGAAACACAGAGGCGGCCGGTCAGATCATACATTATATGAACCGTGATTTTTTCCGGTTTGCACATGAATACCTGTTTGATGAAGTGATTACGGACATGCCCTTTGTGATAGGAAGAATCACGGAGGAGGAAATAACAGATATTTATTCCCATTTTTTCCATGTGATTTCCGATTTTCTGACCCCGGATGCTCTGCTGGTCCTTTATTCCCATAATAAAGAGCTGGTGGAACGGTTCGCACCGCGTAACCGGTTTTATATATTCAAATGCTTTGAAATATCCAGAAAAGAAGGGACTTATGTGTTCCTGCTCCGGCAGCGTAAGTAATATCCGCTGTTTACCTTGGTGTTTGTTTTGCCGGGAAAAGGGTGTAGATAAAAAAGTTCGGCATCCCCTGCCCCTGCTTTCCTGTGCGGCCTGCTGCCCTGCAAGGTTCCTTCCAGGAGAACGACTTTAGTCGTTTTCGCTCTCGCTCGGATACTCACGCAGCGGTACTAAGGCTGCAAAGAACGCAGCCTAAGGACCGGCGTGCTTATAACGCTCCTTACAGGAATCCTTGCAGGGCAGCAGGCCTCACAGGAAAGCAGGGGCAGGGGATACCGAACTTTTTTATCTACACCCCGGGACCCCGGGAAAATTCTTTCTTGACCTGGAGTTCACTTCAAGTGCTAAGATGAATAGAGCGTAACTGTGGGGGACTTAACAGCTACGATACAACTATCAACAACGGAATTTGCCGGGAAATCGATGCGCTTTTTTAAAAGAGCCGTTCCCATGCAGGTTCCGTCAGCACGGGGAAAGGAGATTTTATGAAAAAGTTAGGTTTCGGGTGTATGCGTCTGCCTATGATCGGCGGAAATGACGGGACACAGGAGCGGGTGGATTACGAACAGTTCAACGCCATGATTGATAAATTTATGGACGCCGGCTTCTGTTATTTCGATACCGCTCACGGATATATCGGAGGGAAAAGCGAAACGGCCATACGGGACTGCCTGGTAAAAAGATATCCCAGAGAAGCGTACATACTCACGGATAAGCTGACAGCAGATTTCTTTCAGCGGGAAGAGGATATCCGGCCCTTTTTTGAAGAACAGCTGGAAAAAACAGGGGTCGGCTATTTTGACTATTATCTGCTTCACGCATTAAATACGCAGAATTACCAGAAATTTATAGACTGCCATGCGTTTGAAGAAGTAAAACAGCTCAAGGCGGAGGGAAAAATAAAGCATATGGGGATTTCCTTCCATGATAAACCGGAGGTGCTGGAGATGATTCTTGTCGGACATCCGGAAATCGAGGTGGTGCAGATCCAGTTTAATTATGCCGATTATGACAACCCGAGCATAGAGAGCTATAAGGTCTACCAGATTTGCGAAAAGTACGGGAAGCCTGTAATTGTCATGGAACCGGTTAAGGGCGGCGGACTCATTGATTTGCCGGAAGACGCCGGGAAGCTTCTGGATGAGCTGCAGGGCGGAAGCCGTGCGGGCTATGCCATCCGTTATGCCGCATCCTTTGAACAGATATTCATGGTACTCAGCGGTATGAGTACGCTGGCGCAGATGGAGGATAACATCAGCTTTATGAAGGAGTTCAGACCCTTCACCGAAGAGGAATATGAGGCGGTGGAGCAGGTACGTGAAATCCTTAAAAAGCAGGATACCATTCCCTGTACTGCCTGCAGATATTGTGTGGACGGATGCCCCAAAAACATTCCCATTCCGGATCTGTTTGCCTGCTATAACAGCAAAATACAATATCAGGACTGGAACAGCAATGTATATTATGAAAATAACACCATGGGAAAAGGGAAGGCTTCAGACTGCATAAAATGCGGAAAATGTGAGAAAATCTGCCCCCAGCATCTGGCTGTGAGGGATTATCTGCATGAGGTTGCGGCAGTATTTGAATAAGTACGGAGAGGGAGGTACAGCAGGAACTTTAAGTTCCTGCTGTTTTTTTCATTCTGTGGTTGTAATCTGCCGCAGGATATATATAATGAAAAGTACCGGCTTTTTAATGGTATTTATTCATAACGCAGACCGGGCAGGTGCCGAATGGCCTTCCGTCCGCCGGCAGAGCGGTGGCCCCGGGACGGAAGGCCATTCGGCACCTGCCCGGTTTGCGTTCGTAACAGGTAAGGCTTGTCCGAACTGTTGCATTTTTCAGAAGTGAGGGGATTGGGATTGAAAAAGACAAAAATTGACTGGAGTATATTTTTTAAGGCGGTTCTGACGATAGCGCTGCCAATTGCGCTGCAGAATTTCCTGTCCACTACGGCCAGTATGGTGGATACGATTATGATAGGAAGCCAGGGGGAACTGTCCGTGGCTGCGGTGGGGATCTGTTCTCAGATTTCATCTTTGTTTTTTTCCTGCTATTTCGGTTTTGCGGCAGGGGGCCTGCTGTTTTTTTCCCAGTACTGGGGAGCGGGGAATAACAAAGGTATCAATAAGACCTTCGGCCTTTCCATGGTATGTATGCTGGTGGTTGCCCTGCTTTTCGGTACGGTGGCGGTTACCAATCCGGGATTCATTCTGGGAATTTATACGGATAAAGAGAATATTATACAGGTGGGGATTCCTTACATACGCATCGTTGGTTTTGCCTATCCCCTCCAGGTATTGGCCGTGATAGTAAGCTTCCTGATGCGATCCACGGAACGGGTAAAAGCGCCTTTAATCAGTTCCATACTGGCCCTTGTCACTAATTTTGTATTGAACTGGATCCTGATTTACGGCCGTTTCGGTATGCCTAAAATGGGAGCGGCAGGCGCAGCGGTGGGAACATTGGTGTCCGGCATGGTAAATTTGTGTATCCTGCTTATCTTCCTGCTGAAAGATCGGAAAATGGTAAAGCTGAGATTCCGGGATATGTTCAGCTGGGGAGACGGCTTTTCGAAGATTTATTTGAGCAAGTGCCTTCCTATTCTCTGCAATGAACTTTTTTATGGAATCGGGCAGATGCTGATCAATGTGGTAATAGGGAGACAGGATGAATCCGCTATTGCCGCCATGGCGGCGTTCCGTGTGCTGGAAGGGTTTGTGTTCGCCTTTTTCGGAGGGCTGGCGGATGCCAGCTCCGTGGTGGTGGGAAAAGAGGTGGGCGCAGGCCATCATATGAAAGGATATCAGTATGTGAAAGGCTTTGCCATGCTCTGCCCTGCGATCACTTTTGTTATCTGTTCCGTAGGACTGGCGCTCAACGGACCTCTGCTCGGCTTGTTCGGCCTGGGGACGGAGGCCATGTTTTATGGAAAATATATGATAATGATATATCTGGCAGCCGGGACTATCCGTACCTGCAACTATATTATGAACAGCTGTTATCGTGCCGGCGGGGAAGCGATCTTCGGGACCGTACTGGAAATCGGGTGTCTTTTTACCATCAGCGTACCTGCCACCTGGATTGCGGGTATGGTGCTTCATCTTCCGTTTTTGGCGGTGTTTGCCTTCATCTATACGGATGAGATCATACGTTTGATTTTCGAACTGTATTACACCAGGAGCGGGAAATGGATAAAACCCGTAACGGAAGAAGGAAAGGCGGCGGTGGAACAATTCAGAAAAGAACTTAAAGGGCAGGCGCTTTGAAGCACTATACCAGGATACCGAGACAAAGAACACGGAGAAATATAACAACTGTATTGTAGTGAAAAGAGGAGGCCATATGACGGAAGAGGGAAAACGGCAGCTTTTTAACTACAATACAGTAACATATATACTGATGTATATTACAAAATTTTAGAGGCTTTTGACATGTAAAAAATCAGTATTTATGCGGCTTGCCACGATTTTTTTCATACCAGGGCGTAACAAAAAACGTCATTTTGCCAATTGTAATTTTATATGTAACCGGTTATCATAGCAATCAAGGACGATTTCAATTCGTCACTCTATAAAAGTAAGGGGATGCAGTTTCCCGAAAGTAACTGTATGGAAGGACAATCGGTGTTGTATCTGATGCACCGCCAATTTCTGCCTACTGTTCTCAAAAATGACCTCGTGAGGCAGTATTCCTTATACAAGTCCGGTATTACTTTCCCTATTGACGAGTGAGCCAAACATAATTTAACGGGATATTTTTGTATTGGTATGCATAAAGTCAGGCATACCGGGCTTGTTCACATCTGTTTTAAGAGCTGTATGCACAAAGTCGGTCAGGCTGAGGCGGCAGGTATGCCGGCAGTATTCTCAGTATAGTTCTTTCCCGGTTTTTCATGCAGTCTTCCTTATATAGTTCCAGGTTATGAATGCAGGAGGTATTAGTTATGAGAAATAGCGAAAAAATGGATCGGATACTGAATATCAATCTGGAGATGTCAGAGCAGATGAAGGCGGTTAACGGCCGGATGGATGTGCTGACGGAAAGGATGAACACCCTGAGTACCAGTTCAGATGATATAAGGGACCATGCAGCGAAGATGAGCAGCTGTATGGAGGGAATAGCAGACCGCGTGGCAGCCTTGGATGCACGGACGGATAATCTGTCGGAGGGAATAAATACACTGGCGGAGCGGGTAGATGCATTGACGGAGCGGGTAGACACTTTAGCAGAGCGTACAGATACGCTGGCAAACCATGTAGAAACCCTGACAAGCCGTGTTGACACTTTGGAAACCCGAATGGACAGTTTATCAGAACAGATCGCCGTTCTTAACGTGCAGATGGTAGAAATAACCCACAGGATTGACACTCTGACCCTCCGTATGGATAACACGGCGGAGCAGGTGGAGAGTTTAATCAGACAGACGGCAGAGCTCACAGACGGTATGGGAGACCTGAACCGGCAAATGGGCAAGACAAACAACCGAATCGACTTTTTGGAGCTGCAGTTTAAGAATATGGAGCTGCAGATTATAAACACGGAAAGCAATTTGAAAAATGATATACAAAATACAGAACGAATTATATTGGATGAAGTAGAAAGGATCCATACCATTCTAAACAAACACGTGGCAAATCCAAAAGCGCACAGTGCATGAACCGGCCGGATGCATAAGGTATGGAGCGCGGTACGGAATGCATCTATCAATAGGTTCTTTTTCCGGTTTGTGCACGGCATGCTTCGTCAACGCAGCGCACAAACCGGAGAGAGAACCTTATATTACGGAGACACTTTCTCTTTTTATTAATTTGGTTGCCATGCACATCTTCAGATATTCCCTTTGGTTATTTTCCACCCGATCCATCAGGCGCTGGATAGCCGTAGCGCCTAGTTCCTGCTTTTTCACCCGCATGGTGGACAGGGATGGTTCCATCATATCACATAAAGGCATGTCGTCGAATCCAATGATGGAAATATCTTCCGGCAGGCGGTAACCCCGTTCCCGAAAGGCTTTCATGGCAGCGGCGGCTATGATATCATTATCCGCAAAATACGCATCCGCCAAATCGGGTTTGCTGTCCAAAACCGCAAGCATATCCTGGCAGCCTTCTTCCGCAGTGGGGGAAATCGCATGCACATAAGGATGTGAGGTACTTATATTATGGGCCCGCAGGGCTTTATAATAACCGTCCGCCCTTTCGGCAAAATTACTGATTTCGATATTCGATCGAAGATAGCCGATTTTTTGATGCCCACATTGCAGCAGGTAACTGGTGGCCTTAAAAGCACCCTGAATATTATTTATCAGTACACAATCAAACATGAGTTCATCATAATAACAATCCAGAACCACAATCGGTACCCGAAAGTCTTTGAATTTCTTAAAATCCTCTTTCCCCATTTCCGTAGCCAGAAGCAGAATACCAATACAGTCCACTTCCTTCAGGGAGGACAATTGGGCGGACATATCCATATTCTCATAAAAATAAGAAATATGAAGAGCCGCATTCTGCCGATAGCATTCCTGGGTAATCCCTTCGGTCAATTGGGAAAAGAAAGGGGTATCAGCCGCAATTTTTCCATGTTTTTTATAATTAATCAGCTGAATGATTTTAGCGGCGGAAGGGGCGGGCTGACTGGTCTTTCCTGTATAGCCGTATTGTGCGGCAGTACGCATAACCAATTCTCTGGTAGTCTCGCTGATTCCCGGTTTATTGTTAAAAACCATGGAAACGGTTGCAGGTGAAACATTTATTAACTGTGCCAATTCTTTTGCTGAAATTTCCATGCAGATTCTCCCGGTTACTTAATTTTTAGTTTAATTTTAATACGAAATTAATTATTAGTCAAATTAATACTTGATTTTTTTATTATTTACTTGGATTAAGGGTAACAGTTCAGATGCCCCTTTGTGTCATGCGGCATCTGAACTGTTACGGATTAAGTTATATGAAGCGTTAAAACACCATAAGTTTCGATTCAAATCATAGAAACCGGTTTGAATTCTTCTGTGAATTTAATAAAAACAAAGAGTATATGCCTTGACAAATTCAATGAAATTCAATAATATTAAATTAACGATTAAATAAGTTTAGTAAATGTGAGTTTATTGATTTTATTGTGCGCATGCTCTGCGACGGAAGGGAGTTTCTATGAAAAAAATCAAAATCGGTTTTCTGCCCACAAGAAGAAGTATTTTCAGCGCACCGGACGCGGTGAAGTACGCCAATCTGACAAGGGAACGTCTGGAGGAACTGGGCGTTGAATTTGTGGATATAACGGACATAAACGCGGAAGGGCTCTTTTATGAGGAAGCGGACAGGGAAAAAATCCAGGAAAAATTCCGGAATGAAAAAGTTAAAGGTATTTTTATGCCCCATTGTAACTTTGGGACGGAATATGTATGCGCCAGACTGGCAAAAGAAATGAATCTGCCGGTACTTCTTTGGGGCCCCAGGGATGAAAGGCCGGACGAGGAGGGGATCCGCCTTCGTGACAGCCAGTGCGGGCTGTTTGCCACCGGAAAGGTACTGCGCCGGTTTCGTGTGCCTTTTACCTATATGACAAACTGCCGTCTGACGGATCCGGAATTTGAACGAGGGCTTCGCTGCTTTCTTGCCGTCTGCAACGTGGTGGATGTGTTCCGGCATACCAGAATCCTGCAGATAGCGCCCAGACCTTTTGACTTCTGGTCTACCATGTGTAATGAGGGAGAACTTCTGGAAAGGTTCAATATCCAGCTTTCTCCGATCCCCATGCCGGAACTGACGGATGAAATGAAAAAGGTAAAAGAGGAACGATCGGAAGTGGAAAAAATCGTTGCTTACTGCAAGGATAAGATGTGTGTAAAAATCAAACCGGAAGAGCTGGAAAACGTGGCGGCCCTTAAGGCGGCCATGAAAAACCTGGCGGATAAATATGGCTGTAATGCCATTGCCATACAGTGCTGGAATGCATTGCAGGGAGAGATTGGGATTATGCCCTGTGCGGCCAATTCTCTGCTGAATGAGGAAGGGATCCCGGTGGTATGTGAAACGGATATTCATGGTGCTGTTACCGCTTTGCTGGTGGAAGCGGCGGGAATGGATGAGAACAGAAGCTTTTTCGCGGACTGGACGGTACGCCATCCGGATAATGAAAATGGAGAGCTGCTGCAGCATTGCGGGCCATGGCCTCTTTCCGTAGCACAGGAAAAGCCGGTTTTCGGTTACCCTCTGGCTTTTGAACATCCCGGTGCGGTGGAAGCACAGGCTAAGCTGGGGGAAATGACACTGGCGCGTTTTGACGGAGACAACGGAGAATATTCCCTGCTTCTGGGAAATGCAAAGGGAGTGGAAGGCCCTTATACAAAAGGAACCTATGTATGGGTAGAGGTGGAAAATCTGAAACGTCTGGAAGCCAGGCTGGTGGAGGGGCCGTATATCCACCACTGCGTGGGTATCCATCAGGATGTGGTGCCGGTGCTTTATGAAGCCTGCAAATATATGGGGATTACTCCGGATCTTTATGATGATAAGGAAGAACAGGTAAAAGCGTTTTTAAGAGGGGAATGAGGATAAGGTTCAGGCGGGTCTGAACTGTTATAAATGATGGTATTATCCCAGTAAATGGAGGTAAAAGAATGGATGAGATTAAAAAGCTGTCTGCTTTGGCTTATGAGCTCCGCAAAGATGTGGTGGATATGGTAGTGGAAGGAAAAGGCGGGCATATCGGAGGCGATATGAGCGTGATGGATATTCTGGTATCCCTTTATTTTAAAGAAATGAATATAAGCCCGGAAAACCAGGATCATGAAAACAGGGATCGTTTTATTATGAGCAAGGGGCATTCGGTGGAGGCTTATTATGCGGTGCTGGCAGCGAAAGGCTTTTTCCCGAAAAAGGAAGTGATGGAGCAGTTTTCCAAGTTTGGCACCCCATACATAGGACATCCCAACAACAAACTGCCGGGCATTGAAATGAATTCCGGCTCCCTTGGGCATGGCCTTCCCGTAAGTGTGGGAATGGCGCTTGCCGGGAAAATGGATCACAGAGATTACCGGGTATATACCGTAATGGGGGACGGAGAACTGGCAGAAGGTTCCGTATGGGAAGGCGCCATGGCTGCGGCGCAGTATAAGCTGGATAATCTGTGCGCTGTAGTGGACCGGAACCGGCTGCAGATATCCGGAAATACAGAGGACGTGATGGGGCAGGACAGCCAGGATGAGCGCTGGGCGGCCTTTGGATGGAATGTTATCAGTGTGGACGGGAACTGCATGCAGGAGGTGTGCGATGCATGGAAAGCGGCGAGAGCCTGCAAGGGAAAACCCACGGTGGTAATCGCCAATACCGTGAAGGGCTGCGGCTCATCCGTAATGGAAAACAAAGCCCAGTGGCATCATAAAGTGCCGGGAGACGGGGAGTACAGGCAGATTATGCAGGATTTGGAGGATAGGAAGGAGGCATTTTGCCATGAATAAAATACCCAACAGACAGGCTATTTGTGATGTGCTTATGGAAAAAGCAAAGGAAGACAGGGATATTGTGGTATTGTGCAGTGATTCCAGAGGAAGTGCTTCCCTGACGCCGTTCGCGGAGGAGTTCCCGGAGCAGTTTGTGGAAGTGGGGATAGCAGAGCAGGATTTGGTAAGTATTTCTGCCGGCCTCGCCAAATGCGGCAAAAAACCGTTTGCAGCTTCCCCTGCCTGTTTCCTTTCCGCAAGAAGCTATGAACAGGTGAAAATCGACTGTGCTTATTCGGATACGAATGTTACGTTAATCGGGATAAGCGGCGGCGTCAGTTACGGCGCTCTGGGGATGAGTCATCATTCCGCCCAGGATATTGCAGCAATATCGGCTATACCCAATATGCGCGTGTATATTCCCAGTGACCGCTTTCAGACCGCAAAGCTGATAGAGGCCCTCCTCCAGGATAAAAAGCCGGCTTATATACGGGTGGGAAGAAATCCGGTAGAGGATATTTATGAGGAAACAGAGGTTCCGTTTGTCATGGATAAGGCTACGGTGCTGGCGGAAGGAAGCGATGTACTGCTGGTAGCCTGCGGAGAAATGGTGCGCCCGGCTCTGGACGCGGTGGCAGTCCTTGCTGAAAAAGGCATCCGGGCCGGTCTGCTGGATATGTACTGCGTGAAGCCGCTGGATGCGGAAGCAGTGGTGCGTGCGGCGGAAAAGGTAAAGGTGGTAGTCACCGTGGAGGAGCATGCGCCTTTCGGCGGCCTGGGTTCCATGGTAAGCCAGGCGGTGGGAAGCTCCTGTCCGCGCAGGGTACTGAATATGACGCTGCCCGATGCCCCGGTAATATCCGGTACTTCCCGGGAGGTATTTGACTATTATGGGCTGAATGGAGAAGGGATAGCGGCAAAGGCGGAAGAAGGCCTGAAGCTGGGGTAAGCGGCTGACGCCAAGTGGATAATAGAACCTTTGGTTCTATGCGGGCATATCCGTTTGGCTCATTGAGCGCGGGAATAGGACGGGAAGGTGAGAAAACGTGAAACAGGAATATATTATAAGTATTGATCAGAGCACGCAGGGGACAAAGGCGCTGTTGTTTGATCGGGAGGGTAAGATGCTTCTGCGGGAAGATTTGTCTCACAAACAGCTGATAAATGAACAGGGCTGGGTATCTCATGACCTCTGGGAAATACGGGACAATACCATACGGGCAGTTAAGCTTCTGATGGAAAAAGCATCCGTCAGCCCGGCGCAGGTGGCGGCTGTGGGTATCAGCAACCAGAGAGAAACCACGGCTATGTGGGACCGGGAAACCGGGGAACCGCTGGAGCAAGCTGTAGTCTGGCAGTGCGGACGGGCGGCCGGTATCGTCAGGGATATTGCAAACAGAGGATTCGGTAGTATAATAAGGGAAAAGACCGGGATACCCCTATCCGCCTATTTCCCGGCAGCCAAGATGGCGTGGTTGCTGCAGACGGATGAAAAAAAACGGAAACGGGCGGAAGAAGGCGGGGTCTGTCTGGGAACGATTGACAGCTGGCTTGTGTGGCAGCTCACACAGGAGCATGCCTTTAAAACCGATTATTCCAACGCGTCCCGGACCCAGCTTTTGAATCTGCACACGCTGGAATGGGATGAGGAACTGGCGGATATTTTCGGGATTCCCCTGAAGTGTCTGCCCCGGATTTGCGACTCCGATTCGGTGTTCGGACACACCCTTATGGGAGGGCTGTTTGAAGAGCCGGTTCCCCTATGCGCAGTTTTGGGAGATTCTCATGCCGCTCTGTTCGGACAGGGATGTCTGCAGCCGGGTATGAGTAAGGCGACTTACGGAACCGGATCCTCTCTGATGATGAATATCGGAAACAAACCGATTTCCAGCAGCCACGGAGTGGTTACCTCCCTGGCGTGGAAACGCAGAGGCAGGGTAGAGTATGTGCTGGAGGGGAACCTGAACTATACGGGTGCGGTAATTACCTGGCTGAAGGAGGATATGAAGCTGATTGAGTCCGCCGGGGAAACGGAAGCGCTGGCGTTTTCTGCCAATCCCGCGGATGAGACGTATCTGGTGCCGGCATTTACAGGTCTGGGAGCTCCTTATTGGGATGAAAATGCCCGGGCAGCCATAACGGGCATGAGCCGGGTTACCGGAAAGGCAGAGCTGGTAAGAGCGGCTTTAGACTGTATCGCTTATCAGATTACGGATCTGATAGATGCTATGGAGCAGGATACGGGAATTCCCATGAAGGAGCTGCGTGTGGATGGGGGACCTGCCGGAAACCGTTATCTGATGCAGTTTCAGAGCGATATCTCCGGAAAGAGGCTGCGGATCCCCGCTGCGGAGGAACTGTCCGGGATAGGGGCTGCTTATATGGCCGGTATATCTGCAGGCCTGTATCAGGAAGACGCCCTCTTTGCCGGAAAGGAAGGGACCTGGTTTACTCCTGGCATGGATGAAAACCTGCGTCTGCATAAAAAAGAAGGATGGAACGCCGCAGTGGCAAAAGCCCTCACCCGGTAAACGGTTCGGGAAAACATAAAAGGAGAGAATGAGTAATGCGTAAAATAAGCTATCAGGAACAGGTGGAACGATGGGATGTATGGGAAGTCAGCTGCCCCGGGCCTGCAGAAGGCAACCCCTTTGCGGATCATAAGATAAAAGGGAGTTTTGTCCGCGGACAGGAGAAGGTTGAGGCGGATGGCTTTTATGACGGGGATGGTATCTATAAAGTACGCTTTATGCCCTCCTATGAAGGAGAATATACATTTACCATTACAGCAGATTTTCTTGAGGAGGAAGAAAAAGGCAGCTTTGTCTCTACCCCGGCGGGGGATGGCAATCACGGGCCGGTGAGAGTGGCCGATACCTATCATTTTGCCTATGAAGACGGAACTCCTTATTATTCCATAGGGACTACCTGCTATGTATGGGATCTTCAGACGGATGAAAGGATTGACGAGACGCTGGAAACACTTAAAAACAGTGCATTTAATAAAATCCGTTTCTGCATTTTCCCCAAGCATTACGACTATAATCTGGGAGAACCCCGCTCCTATCCCTATGAAGGAAGCCCTATGGATTCCAGCGTTCTGACCAGGGAAAATTTCTGGGACTATAATGGATATTCCGAAGGAAACAAGTGGGATTTTTACCGCTTCAATACGGCGCATTTCAAGCATATTGAAAAATGTATCCTTGCCTTGCGGGATTTGGGCATAGAGGCGGATTTGATTGTAATGCATCCCTATGACCGGTGGGGCTTTTCCGTCATGGATAAAGATCAGGACGATTATTACTGGAAATATGTAATCGCCAGATTTTCGTCCTATCGTAATGTCTGGTGGTCCCTGGCCAATGAATTTGATCTGATGAAAAGCAAAACGGAGGAGGACTGGGAACGCTACGGCGCCATCCTTGTGGAAAAGGATCCCTACCATCATCTGCGTTCCATCCATAACTGCATGAGAATGTATGATCACAGCAGGCCCTGGATTACCCATTGCAGCATCCAGCGGGTAGACCTGTATAAATCTTCGGAGCTGGTCAACGAATGGAGAGAGAAGTTCCGCAAGCCCGTTGTGATGGATGAAATCGCCTATGAAGGTAACATCCAGCATGGTTGGGGAAATATCAGCGGAGAGGAGATGCTCAGGCGTTTCTGGGAGGCTGCCTGCCGCGGGGGATATCCCGGACACGGGGAAACCTATATGAACACAGAGGATATCCTGTGGTGGTCCCATGGAGGTAAGCTTCACGGGGAAAGCTATAAACGTTTCGGCCTGCTTCATAAGATTATGTGCGAAACACCGGGAAGCGGCCTGATGCCGTATCCACGGAGCTGGGATGAGGTATGTGCAGTACCGGAGGAACCGGATGGAGAAAGGGAGTCTGTTAAAGAGTATTATCTGTTTTACTACAGCTTCATGCGTCCTTCTTTCCGGGAGTTCCATTTTGATGATACCACACCGTTCCGCATAAAGGTGATCGATACCTGGGATATGAATGTGGAGGACAGAGGGGTATTCTGCGGTAAATTCCGTGTAGAGCTTCCGGGAAAGCCTTACATGGCGGTACAGATAAAAAAGGAAAGGTAAAAGCACCAAATATAGGGTGAAAACCTGCCGGCAGAAACAGGTGGGACGGGGAGAGAATAGGATGAACAGTGATGAATATTATTTGGAATTACGGGATTCTATTTCCATCATGGATCTATATACGGAGGAGCCCTATGACGCCCGGTTTCATTTTCATGAAGATTATGAAATATATCTGTTCCAGGGCGGAGATGTGGATCTGTATATCGAGCAATCCTTTCATCACATGCAGAGAGGGCATCTTGCTGTTTTCAATGACAGGGAAATTCACAGAGCCTGCCATTACGGAGAGATTCCTTACAAAAGGATAGCCGTTCATTTCAATCCCAGGCTGGTTCAGGGGATGTCCACCCGTTCGACCAACCTTCTCGGCTGCTTTCAGAACCACCGCCCGGGAAGGGACAATGTAATTTTGCTGTCTGAAGAACAAATGGATAACCTGATTAAGCTATGTAAAAGACTGGATGCCGTCAGCAGTTCCCTGGAATACGGAGCGGATATCCTTACCGCATCCTGCCTGGCGGAGCTTCTGGTGTATGTCAACTCCCTGTACAGGCAATACCGGCAGGAAAAGCCTGTAATACCGGATAAAACCATAACGGCAATCCTGGATTATATCGATACCCACCTTTCCCCGGAGCTGTCATTGGCCAGCATAGCGGAATGCTTTTCCATAGACAGGTATTATTTGAGCCACCTGTTTAAGCAGCAGACCGGAAATACGCTGTATCACTATATTCTGATTAAAAAAACTGCGGCGGCCAAGCAGCTTCTGACGGAGGGAAAGACCGTGACGGAAGCCTGTTATCTGTCCGGCTTTAATGACTACAATAATTTTATCCGTACCTTTAAGAAAATAGCGGGAATATCACCCGGACAATATCAAAAAGGCTTTCTCATGAAGTAGATACGGGGGCAGATAAAAAACTGACGCGGCCTGTTCCGGGTTTTTTCTCCGGTTTGGGCGCGTCGTTTTTTTCCCATCTCTTGCAGGCGGACCACGGAAAACTGTTTGGTATCGGCATTACATAATGGAAAATGCCATGAGCATGGAATTCAGAAAATTGCCGGCACCATGAAGAAGGATTCCCGGCAGTATGGAACCGTTAAAGATTTTTTCATTCAGCCATCCTAAAAGAAGGGCGGCCATTCCTGTAAACAGGAACATGAGCAGGTGATACCACAGACCTACCTGGAGTCCGGCCAGCAGATACAGGGCGTTGTGCATCAGGCCGAACAGAACGGCCTGGAGAAGGATTCCTTTTACACGGCCCAGCTTCTGGCAGAAGCGTTTACAGAAGAAGCCCCTGTACAGGATTTCTTCGGCAATTCCGTTCCCGATAAAATTTTCAATAAACGCAGGAAGGATGGCGGCCGCTCCTATGCCGGCAAACGCATTCACCGATACGGAGCCGCTTCCCTCCAGGTATTCCATGGTTTCCGGGGAAATCCACTGCGTAAAATCAAAGTTATAAAAAAAGTAGTAGATAACGGCAAAAAGGAGAAGCATCCACCATTTACTTTTCAGCCTGGGGCGGATGAAACCAAGCCACTTAAAAAAAGAATCTTCCTTCCTGTGCCGGAAGAACCACCACAGAAAGGGTATGAAAGAAAATACCAGCAGATTGACACCTGCGGTAATTATGCTGGACAGAATGAGCGCCATATTCGTTGTCTCCCTCTTTTGTTTTTTTATTTACTGTTTATCGTTTCGTCTACTATACTCTTTTTTTCGTTTTCTGTAAACACAATAAACGCATGTTTTATGGCAAAACACGCAAAGAATTTGTGCCGAGACTGTGCTAAGATAAAAAAAGCAGCAGCGGAGGATAAAAAAGTTTTTTTCTTGGGGGTGGATGTGGCACCGCCGCAGCCAAGTCCGGGAAAGATTCAATAAAAAGGGAGGCTATTTATGATTAATGCGGCAGTTGTAGGAACAGGGAATATATCGGTAAGCCATATACAGGGGCTTCTTACCTTCCCGGAGAGATGTAAAATAGTGGCGCTTGTGGATATTTATCCGGAAAAAGCGGAGGCGGCCAAAGAGAAATACCGGCTGGAGGAGGCGCAGGTGTTTGACAGCCACGAAGCGCTTCTGGCATCGGGGCTTAAAATTGATCTGGTCCATGTATGCACGCCGCCGTCTTCCCATGCACAAATAGCTGTAAACTGTATGAATGCAGGCTGTAATGTGCTGGTGGAAAAACCGATGGCGCCTAGTCTGAAGGAATGTGACGCCATGCTGGAGGCGGAGAAGAAAAACGGAGTAACTATGGGGATTGTTGCCCAGAATCGTTTCCGGAACAGCATATACAAGCTGAAAAAGACGGTGGACAGCGGCCTGGCAGGCAGCATACGCTGTGCCCATGTGAATTCCTTGTGGTGGAGGGGGGCATTGCTATTATGATTTATGGTGGAGAGGCACCTGGGAAAAGGAAGGCGGCGGTCCCACTCTGAACCATGCCGTGCACCACATCGATATGATTAACTGGATCCAGGGCGGGCTTCCGGAAGAGGTGACTTCCGTTCTGGCGAATGTAATGCATGATAATTCGGAAGTGGAGGATCTTTCCTTTGCCGCCCTGCGTTATAAAGACGGTTCAGTGGCGGAGGTGACCAGCTCCGTAGTCCACCATGGGGAAGAGCAGGGCATTGTACTTCAATGTGAAAATGCCAAGCTGGCAGCACCCTGGTCCTGTGTGGCGGAAGTGACGCAGGCAAACGGATTTCCCGTTCCGGAGCATAACCAGGAGCTGATGAAGGAACTGGATACCTTCTATAATTCCATAGAGGATCTTCCCTATGAGGGACATACGGGCGAAATAGAAAATGTATTGTCCGCTTTGGAAAAAGGAACCCGCCCTTTTATTACCGGTGAGGACGGAAGAAAAACAGTGGAACTGATCACGGCGATCTATAAAGCCGGTTTCCAGAAAAGGACGGTGGGCCTTCCGATTGCGGAGGCGGATGAATACTACACCATGGAGGGAATTCTCAGGAACGCGGTCCATTTTTATGAAAAATCCGCAAGCGTGGAGAATTTTGCCGCAGAAGACATTACGGTGGGAAATTATAAATAGAAGGAACGTCTGGTTTCCGGGCGGAAAGGAGAGAAAATGAATAAAAGCGGTATGAACTATGCACCCAAAGGAAAACCCAATCCGGTGGTGAATAAGGGGGAATTTGTATTTGCGGCCATAGGGCTGGATCACGGACATATTTATGGGATGTGTAACGGACTTCTGGAAGCAGGGGCTACCCTGAAGTGGGTATACGATCCGGATCCGGCCAAGGTGGAGGCTTTTCTGAAAACCTATGAAAAGGAAGGGGTAAAAGCGGCGGAAAGCGAGGAGCAGATTTACAACGATCCCCAGGTGCGCCTGGTGGCTGCTGCCTGTATTACTTCGGAACGCGCAGCTTTGGGTGTGCGTGCCATGAAAGCGGGAAAGGATTATTTTGTGGACAAAGCGCCTCTTACTACGCTGGAGCAGCTGGAAATGGTAAAGGAGACTATCCGTGAAACCGGCCGGAAATATATGGTCAGCTACAGTGAGCGTCTCCAGGTGGAAAGTGCCATATATGCAGGGGAACTGATACAGCAGGGAGCCATTGGCAAGGTAATCCAGGTTCTGGGAATGGGGCCTCACCGCCTGAGTGCATCTTCCAGGCCGGACTGGTTTTTTGAAAAGGACAAATACGGCGGGATTCTCTGTGATATCGGAAGCCATCAGATAGAGCAGTTTCTGTATTATACAGGGGCAACGGATGCCACGGTGGTGAACAGTGAGATTGGGAATTACAATCATCCGGAATATCCCGAACTGGATGATTTCGGGGATGCCACTCTTGTGGGAAATAACGGTGCCATGGGTTATTTCCGTGTGGACTGGTTCACACCTGACGGCCTTTCCACCTGGGGGGACGGCCGTACCTTTATCCTGGGAACGGAAGGTTATATAGAACTGCGTAAATATGTGGATGTGGCCAAAGAAGAGGCCGGCGACCATGTTTTCTGGGCGGACAAAGACGGCGAGCATTACAGGAATGTCAGCGGGCAGGTGGGCTTCCCTTATTTCGGGCAGCTGATACTGGATTGTATCAACCGGACAGAAAATGCCATGACCCAGGCCCATGCATTAAAGGCGGCGGAGCTGTGTGTGAAGGCACAGATGCTGGCAAGGAAAGTAAAATAGACAGCAGCTTGATGCGGGGGATTGCGGCAAGCAGCCAGGGGCAGGCATACCTGTTCCTGGCTGATGCCGTGAGCAGGCAGACTTGTGCATGGCTGACACCGTGAGGGCATATCCCCCGTCTCACTGCCTGTTGCGGTAATCGAGCGGCGTTTCGCCGAAGGTCCTCCGGAAGACCCGGTAAAAATGGCTGCGGTTGGAAAACCCAAGCTCCGTAATAATATCTGATATACTCATATCTGTATCCAAAAGCAGCCTGCGGGCTTCCTCCAGATAGATATCCTGTCCATATTCCAATAATGTTTTTCCGCTGTATTTTTTAACGATTCGGTTCAGGTATTCGCCGTTATAGTGCAGCTGCATTTCCAGATATTCCCGGGAAACCCGGCCGCGGCTGGCTTCCATGATATGGCATACCTTGGAATAAATGTATTCCTGGCCGCTGGCATCAGACTGCACTCTGTCCATACAGTAAAGGGACGGCGTGTGCAGGATACGGAGAAAGCGGGAAAAAGCCCCTTTAAGAAAGAACCGGGAGCCTGGTTCTGTTTTCCGGATCTCTTCCACCATAAAATTAAAAAGAGGATGCAGCCGTTCCAGAGCGTCGTCTGCAGGGATGACAGGCAGGTAATCCAGATATACCTTGTCAAAACGCCTGTTTTTATTCAGGCTGTCCAGATAAAGCTGGAACACAGGGCCGGTATCCGCCGAAGAGGAGGGGGAAGCCGGCTCATATTCCGCCAGAAGCTGTTCCAGGAAAATATCCTGTATCATAAAAAAGACTACCTGGAAATCACCGGACAATTCCTCACAGTGCTTGATATTTTTATTCATTACACAGCACTGGCCGGGGCCGTAGGTGAAGGTCTGGTTTTCCACATGATTGGTGACAGAACCGGAAAGTACAAACATGATTTCATAGCAGCTGTGCTGGTGCAGCGGTCTGTTTATCAGATTTGTATAGCCGGAAAAGGTCAGCTGGGAAGAAAAGGACTCCTGTTCTGTAATTTGGTACATGGAGATGAAATCCCTTTTTTCATGGCAGGTTTCCAGCAGTATCATGAAAGGCGTGTGCAGCTCATACAGCTGCAGGGTGCTGCTGTCGGGATTAAGTACGACAAGATTATCCGGGGCCTCACGGAGCAGCTGTTCCAGGGATTTTTCCCTTGATACCGATTCATATTTCATTGCTTTCTCCAGGTTGGTTTTGGTTACAGTGCGGCCGATGAGGTTCGGTTCCCGTTATTGCGGAGGCACGCCCTGCTTTTTATACTGTTGGTAGCGGTACAAAACAGTTGCTTTTGTTTTACAGTATACACGAACCGGGTGAAAAAGGAAACCGGTATGCGCGCAGGCGCGGAAGGGAGCGGACGTGAAAAAAATCAGGTTTAATGACAACTGGAACTATCATGACGGCGGGGGAGGGGCATTGGATGCACTGATGCAAAAGGGGCAGAATACCGGAAAACCGGTAACCCTTCCGCATGATGCCTCTGTGGGAAAACCCCGTGACGGTAAAGCCGTGAACGGAAGCGGAAACGGCTTTTTTGTAGAAGAAAACTGCCATTACACCAAGGAGTTTTGGGTGGAGGAA
This sequence comes from Eisenbergiella sp. OF01-20, assembly GCF_003478085.1. Classification (NCBI taxonomy): domain Bacteria; kingdom Bacillati; phylum Bacillota; class Clostridia; order Lachnospirales; family Lachnospiraceae; genus Eisenbergiella; species Eisenbergiella sp. OF01-20. Next base: position 232,707 of record NZ_QUES01000003.1, read on the forward strand.
GCGGAGAAGGATAAGAATGTCCTTTTGGAATTTGAAGGTGTATATCAGAACGCTTTTGTTTATATCAATAATTCCTTTGCAGGGCAGTGTCCTTATGGCTATGGGAACTTCTATATCGATGCCACAAAATTTATTCATTTCGGAGCGGCTAACCGGATCAAAGTAGTGGTGAAGAACGGCGTGCCCAGCGGACGCTGGTATACCGGAGGAGGTATTTACCGGGATGTAAATCTGATGATTGCGGATCGGATGCACTTTATTCCCGACGGAATCCATCTGGCCTGTATGGATGTGGACACGGATCTTGCAGTGATCCGGGCGGAAGCGGTACTGGAATATACCGGCTGCAAAACCAGGGATGTGGTATTGGAGCTGGAACTGTTTGACGAAGAAGGCAGGATAGCGGCGTCGGACTGTATGCCGGTTACGGTGGAGGAGCATACCCGGAATGCCTTCCGGCAGAAACTGTATGTGAAGGAACCCAGGCTCTGGAACGTAGATACCCCTTACCTGTACGGATACCGGATTCGTATCAGGGAAGGAGAGGCCGTTCTGGATGAGGAGACGGGCAGCTTTGGTATCCGCAGACTGCAGCTGGACAGGGTTCACGGTCTCCGGATTAACGGGGAAACCGTAAAGCTCAGGGGCGGCTGTATCCATCATGACAACGGGATTATCGGATCTGCGGTTTTTGCCCATGCGGAAGAATTCCGGGTGAAAAAACTGAAGGAGGCGGGCTATAATGCCATCAGAAGCTCTCACTACCCCATGAACAGAAAGCTGCTGGAAGCCTGCGACAAGTACGGCATGCTGGTGATGGATGAATTCTCGGATGTTTGGACCACCACAAAGGTGGATTTTGATTATGGCATGCATATGGCCGGGTGGTGGGAGCATGATGTGACCAATCTGGTGAATAAGGACTATAACCATCCCTGCGTTATCATGTACTCTGTGGGAAATGAAATCCCGGAAACCGGAAACCGGTTTGATGCGGCATGGGGAAAGAAGCTGGCAGATAAAATACGCAGCCTGGATGATACCCGTTTTGTAACCAACAGCGTGAACCTGATGCTGAGTATTATGGATCGGATGGAAGAGCTGATGGCAGGTATGGCGGCAAATGATTCCCCGGCGGCAAAGGATTCCATAGCAGCGCAAGAATCCCCGGCGGCAGAGGGTTCCATGGAGGGAACCGTGGAAATCAACAGTGCCATGAGCAATTTGGGAGAACTGATGAACCAAATTGTGGCGGGGGAAACCGCTGGAAAAGCGACGGAAAGCGCCTTTGCCCAGGTGGATATCGCGGGGTATAATTATGCCGCCTGCCGGTATGAGCCGGACGGGTTAACCTATCCTAACCGGATTATCGTGGGTTCGGAAACCTTTCCCCAGGATCTGGATGTGAACTGGGAACTGGTGCAAAAACATCCTTACCTTATCGGGGATTTCTCCTGGACGGCCTGGGATTACCTGGGGGAAGCCGGAATCGGAAAGATTTCCTACGGACAGAATCCGGGAATGAGCTTTTACGCGGAGTATCCATGTAAAGCGGCGTATTGCGGGGATATGAACCTGCTGGGAGACAGACGGCCGGTATCCTACTGGAGAGAGATAATCTGGGGCTTGCGGAAAGCGCCTTATCTGGCGGTGCAGCCGCCCGAACACCACGGGGAACAGCATTACATGAGCAGCTGGAGTATGACCAATGCGGTGCACAGCTGGAACTGGTCCGGATATGAGGGCAGGCCTGTAACCGTAGAAGTATACACGGATGCCGAGGAAGCGGCTCTTTATGTAAACGGAGTGCTTCAGGAGAAAAAAGAGGCGGGGAAGGAAAAGAAAGCCAGGGTACTCTTCGAGACGGTATATACCCCCGGGATTCTTGAAACTGTCGTTTACCGGGGCGGAATAGAAAGCGGCAGGGATCGAATCGTGACGGCAGCCTGTCCCGCAATGCTTCAGGCTGAGGCGGATCGCCGGGAAATTCCGGCGGACGGAAGCGATATCGCCTTTGTGGAAATCTGTGTGGCGGATGAAGAAGGAAACCGGAATCCGCAAGCGGATACGACAGTCCATATCAGCGTGGAAGGGCCGGGGATCCTTTTGGGGTATGGCAGCGCCGATCCGGAATCGGAGGAAAATTATTTTGATACCACGGCAAGGGCCTATGAAGGCAGGCTCAGAGCGGCCGTCAGGGGAGCGGGCCGGAAAGGCGTCATAACCGTAACCCTGCAGGCCCGGGACTGCAAAACGGTAACAGTTGAACTGGAAGCGGTTTGATGGTATGCTGATCCTGTAACCAACTGGTGATTTGCAGCATTAGCGGAGGGATAAAAGCGATGGAGAAACTAACGGCAGCAACTGAGACGATCATGACAGAGCGTTTCGGCAAAGACAGCATAATAGCATTGGCAACCGAAGCGGACGGAGTTCCTTATGTCCGTTATGTGGACGGCTTTTATTTGGACGGGGCTTTCTATATAATTACATACGCCCTTTCCAACAAAATGAAGCAGATCGAAAAAAATCCCGTGGCAGCCATAGCCGGAGAGTGGTTTACCGCGCATGGAGAGGGGATCAATATGGGGTATTTCTGCAAAGATGAAAATCATGCAGTTGCGGAAAAGCTCAGGAAAGCATTTGCGGAATGGATTGACAACGGACATAACGATTTCAAGGATACGAATACCTGTATCCTCTGTGTCCGGCTTACGGACGGAGTCCTGTTTTCTGACGGCCATCGTTATGATATTGATTTTACCGCCTGATACGGAGACGGTTTCTTCCCTCACCGGTCCCGGGATGCTGCCCGGGAAACCGGAAAGGGGCAATACAGTATAGGAACCGGCGGCCGGATTATTCCGGCCGCCGGTTTTCGGGCTCATCTCCATGGCCTGAGAGGATCTGGTGAACATTCCTTTTCCGTCCTGGGGACACCGCTCTGCCAGCGGGCGGAAGGCCATTTTGCTCCTGCGAAGTTTGAGTTAGGTACATATGATGTCAATATTGTTATAAAAAGAAGGAAATCTGTAGAATAAAGGCAAAAAAATGAAAGAAAAACTCAGAGTATTGCTATACAATTATTGTATTCCCGCGGGAAACAAACCAGAGAGAAAACATGTGCATATAGGAGGAAGGCAATGAAAGAAGCGGTATATGAGAAACCGGCAGGGACCAATCCCGGGTTCGCCCTGGAATATAACGGGGAAGGACAGCTTGTGTCCTTACAGCATCCGAAGGACAAGGACGGCATGAACTGGGTGAAGGGAAACGAGCCATGGGGGAAGGTGAAAAGCGGTTTGGAGCTGAGCCTTGGGGTGAGCAGGGAATTTACGGAAAGGGATACATTGCTGGAAACCTATACGTTCCGGAATGAGACACCATTCGACATCTGGTCCCTGGGAACCTCTCTGGGCATCTATGTGCCGTTTCCCGATTTTTATGCAGATGCGCACACCTGCATGACGGGCTGCTGCAATACGCATCTGTGGTGCGGCGGAAACAGCAGCTATATCTGCGCACTGCGTATGGGCGGGGGAAATAAGAATCTGGGCATGGTTCTGACACAGGGAAGCCTGCAGGGCTACAGTGTGGAGAGGGATGAGGAAAAGCTGAGCAACGACAGGGGGGTATTTCTCCTGCATCCGGAAAATCTGCATCTTCACCCCGGGGAAACGTATACGATAGCCTGGGAGCTTTTCTGGTTTGAAAATAAGGAAGCCTTCCTGCAGAAGCTGAACGGATATCCCGGATTTGTAACAGTAGATGCCCCGGCTTTCCTTCTGCTTGGAGAAGAATCCGTCCGCTTTACCGCCCATGTGGGAGGCGCGGAAGGGGCGGAGAAACCTCTCATCCTGCAAAACGAAAGGGAAATCCCTTTTGTATGGGAAAACGGGACGGCTTATGTGGAGGACAGGCCTGAAAATACGGACGGACAGGGACATACAGCGAAGAAAACAGGGGAATACCGGTACGATATCCTGTGGAGGGGAAAACGTTCCCATGCTGTTTTCCTGGTACAGCCCAAGCTTCAGGAGCTGGCGGAGCGCCGCTGCCGTTTCATCGCAAAAAAGCAGCAGTGCCGGGATCCGCAGAGCCATTTGGACGGCGCTTACCTGATCTATGACAACGAGGAAAAACAGCAGTATTACAGCCATCTGGACGATCATAACGGGGGAAGGGAGCGCGTGGGAATGGGTTCACTGCTGGCACTGTATCTGCAGCATTACCCGGATCCGGCGCTGGAACAAAGCCTGGATATGTATATTTCCTATGTAAAACGGGAGCTTTTTGATACCCGGACCGGAGAAGTGTATAATGATGTCTGCCGGAATAATGACTGGAAGCGGATGTACAATTTCCCCTGGATCACGGTCCTGTTCCTGGAGCTGTTCCGTCTGAAAAAAGACAGGGAATATCTGAAAGAGGCTTATGCTTGTATGAAAGCCTATTACCGGGGCGGCGGCAGTCATTTCTATGCCATCGGGATTCCCATGTATGAGATGACAGGGCTGCTGCGTGAGAACGGCATGGAGCAGGAAGCGGACAGCCTTCTTTCGGATTTCCGGGAGCATGGGGATTATATCGCCGGATGCGGAAAGAATTATCCGCCCCATGAGGTAAATTATGAGCAGAGTATCGTAGCCCCCGCCGCGGCCTGTCTGTGTGATCTGTACCGGCTCACCGGTGAGGGGGCCTACCGGGAAGCGGCCCGGACGCAGCTTGCGGTCCTGGATTTATTCCAGGGTTTTCAGCCGGATTATCATATGAATGAGGTGGCCATCCGGCATTGGGACGGTTATTGGTTTGGAAAACGCAGATGCTTTGGCGATACCTTTCCTCATTACTGGAGCGCCCTTTCCGGCCTTGCATACCGGGAGACGGAAGAGATTGCAGGAAGCGGCATTTACAGCCGGAAAACGGAAAAAACACTCCGGGGCGTCCTCAGCATGTTCCGGGAAGATGGGAGTGCCTCCTGTGCCTGTGTGTATCCTATGTGTGTCAACGGGCGTAAGGCCGGTTTTTATGACCCATGGGCGAATGATCAGGACTGGGGCCTGTATTTCATGCTGAAATATGCAGGCATCCCGGAGTAATGCCCCGTTGCCTGCGGCGGGAAGCTGCCTGCCGCGTGATAGCTGCTGCGGCATAAATGGTATTTGGTAATAAAAAAATGGGAAGCGATATCATCCAGGGTAAAAGCGTCCTGATAATGCTGCCCCAGATAGGAAAGGATGCCTGCGGCCAGAGGCCCTGCCCGCAAGGCGGCCGGTTTCCCTGCTCTCTTCCCGGTACTCTGTGGATAACAGATGCACAAGTCTGACGAACCGTGGATAAATCCGGGCATAGTCATTCTTTGCCGCCAGATCACCCAGTTGCAGACAAAGGGCCTTAACTTCGGGAAAAACCTCCGTCTTTATGCGAAAGTGTGTGAGCCTGAAATCCTGCAGAAGCAGGATGCGGCTTTCCGGGGTAAAAAAGCGGTTGAGGAAAAGTTCGCCGAAATAAAGGATAAGAAGCTCATTGCCGGAAGAAACAAAGGACTTGTGCATGCAGCCGGGCCGGGTGTAAGACACATCACGGGGGCCGATATGGAAGGCTTCGTCCATGGTGACAAGCGTATATTCGCCGGTGACGGGAATACAGATGAGAGTGCATGGGCAGGCTCCTCCGTCCGTTATTGTCCGTTCCCCCGCCTGCAGAAATACCGTCCGGCGGGGGAAAAGGTGGTGGCTTATTGTTACTTTATCATATAAGCCCCGGAGGAAAATAGCAAGAATCATCTTCCTGCCGCAACGGTTACTCCCCAAAACTGAAATTTTTAGTGATTCAGGATAGAAATCAAGAGACAAAACGTTTATTATAGTATGTATGTGTATAAACCGATAAAGCACGGCGATGCATGTGCATAAAAGGATAGGGTGCCGGACGTCTGCAGAACGCAATGTTCAGACACACGCTCGGGGAAAGGAAAAAAGGACGGAAAAGGAGACAGGAAGATATGAAAAAGGAAAAACTGGTAATATGGGAGGAGGGGGAATACGGATATCCCCTTGCGTTTGGATTCGTTCCCAATCTGGTGGGGTATATCCATGAGGAGGATACACAGACAAGGCCCTGCATGCTTGTGGTCCCGGGAGGCGGTTATTGTGTGGTATCGCCAACCGAGGGGGAAATTGTGGCGATGGAATTTTATGAAAAGGGCTACAATGCCTTTGTTCTGACATATACTACCAATCCGTTGATGCTGGAGCCTTTAAAGGAACAGCCTATGAAGGATCTGTCCAGGGCCGTCCGGCTGATAAGAAGCCGGGCGGACGGATACCATATCGATCCCGGCAGAGTATTCCTGTGCGGTTTCTCGGCAGGCGGTCATCTTTGTGCCAGCGTCTGTGTCCATTACAAGGATGTGGCAGATGACAGATACGGCTGCTTTTCCAACCGGCCGGATGCCGCGGTCCTGTCCTATCCGGTTATTACGGCGGGGGACAAGGCACACAGAGGATCCTTCCAGGCGCTGCTGGGAGAGGAGGCGTCGGAGGAGCAGCTGGAATATATGTCGCTGGAGAAGCAGGTTACGCCCGAGACCCCGCCCTGTTTTTTGTGGCAGACAGCTACAGATGACGCGGTGCCTGTGGAAAACAGCTATCTGTTTGCAGAGGCGTTGAAGGAACAGGGAGTACCCTTTGCCCATCATGTATTTTCTGCCGGCAGGCACGGCCTTTCCCTGGCTGATGAAAAGTGGGCAAAAGGAGAATACGGCGATCCCTATACGATGGAACAGACATTGCAAATAGCAGAAAAGGTGAAGAATGGAACCATTCCGGTATCCGAGGAGGTGAAGGCAAGCTTTCTTCCTCAGTTCGAACGCAGCAAAGAGGAAACGGATGCGCTTCTTGCGGAAAACAGCCCCAATGATGAAGTGGTTATCTGGCCGGTGCTTGCCCATCAGTGGATAAAGGCCGTGTTTCATTAAAGGGGGGCTTTCCATTATTTTCCGGTATTAAACATAATCAGGGCTTCCCGGCAGGAGTAATCCCCCATTTCATAATAGTTCTTACCGAACCGGTTCAGCCTCTCTATCGAGACTGCCCGGTTTGCTTTTTTAGGCTGGTCGTTAATAAAGGTGATACCTTCCGTATAATATTCCGCGTCGAATTCCGGGGTGCCCTCTTCCTCATAATAAGGATCAAACAGAAGGACCCTGTCATCCTCTATCCCTGTGAGAAGCACATAATGGCCGACCTCAAGAAAGACGTGCAGCAAAACCACACCCCCCTGCCGGAGGGCATTATATATCTGGTTTCCTTTTGTGATGGTCACGGTTTCGCCGGACAGGAACTCACAATGGATGGGAAACGGCTTGACCTGACTGAAATGGTTCAGCCAGCTGGAAACGAAATTCATAGCCGCTGCGGAGGTGCCGTGTTTGCAAAGTTCCCCCGCTTCATTATAAGTATCCATACAATAGAGCATAATAAATTTAATGACATCAGGATATATTTCTTCCCTGTCAAATAAATAGCGGATGCCGTTGATAAGGGAAACGGGGCCGCAGTCATATTCCGAGGACTGATAAATTAAAAAGTTTTTCATTTTTATTGTACCTTTTTCACAGAGTGTAGTAAAATAGATAAGGTTGTAAAAAGGACAGAAAACGCAAAGTGATTGTAATATAACCCTACGGGCCTGTTTTGTCAAGAAAAGTACAGCGATTAGGCATAACTTTTTTTTAGAAAATCTTGACAAGGGGGTTGTGTAACGATATAATAAACCAATTTATTTCATATCTGTCAGGTAGGAAAACTATAGTATCTATATTATTTATAATACGTAGGGATACGTAAAAAGTGAAGGAGGAGTAACCATGAAAAGATTTATAAGCAAGACCTTAAGCCTGCTGCTTGCAGCCGTTATGGCCTTATCTCTGGCAGCCTGCGGCGGTGCTACAGATGGTGGTACCGCAGACGGCGGCGCAGCTGCCGAAAGCGCAGCCGGCGGGGAAAGTACCGCTTCCACGCAGCCTGCCGGTAATTCCGGTGAGAAAATTGTGAATGTGGGCGTGACGGATACCCTGAACAGCCTGAATCCGCTTTTGTTAAACGGCGGGGAGATCAATAAATATGCCACGGCTCTTATGTTCCTTCCTCTGATGGAGCTGGATGCGGATCTGAACTTCCAGGGAATGCTGGCGGATTCCATCACCACGGAGGATAACCGGAATTTTATAGTCCATATCGATGATGCGGCAGTCTGGTCCGACGGAACGCCTATAACGGCGGAGGATGTGGCTTACACGGCTCTCCGGCTGACCAGTCCGGTAATCAACAATACTTCCATGATGTATTATGTGTTTGAAGGCGTGGGCGAGGACGGATTTGTGGAAGCCGGCGCGGACAGCGTGGACGGCGTCCAGGTAATTGATGAAAAGACCGTTCAGTTTACCACGAAGGAATCCATGTCCCTGACAACCTTCCAGAACTCTTATGCGAGATATCTGCTGACCCTTCCCAAGCATGTGATTGAGAAGTACAGCGAGGAAGAGCTTTCCACAGCAGAATGGTTCAACAAACCGGATGTTGTAAGCGGCCCCTTTTATGTGACGGAGTTTGATGTGGATCATTATATTTCCTATCAGGCAAATGCGGATTACTGGAGAGGCGCCCCTAAAATTGACAGGCTGAATATTAAAATCGTGGATGGCAGCCAGCTGTATGCAGGTCTGCAGTCCGGCGAAATCGATATTACCCAGCATACCATGAGTGTAATCCCTCCGGAGGATTATGCCAGCGTGGAAGCTCTTGAAAATGTGGAAGTGGTTTACGGTTCTCCCGTGACCAACCAGTCCATGTTCATCCAGACCGCAAACGTGCCGGATGTAAGGGTGCGCCAGGCCATGCTGTATGCCATTAACAGAGAGCAGATCCTGACGGAGCTGCTGAACGGGCACGGGGAAGTCGTGGATGGTTTCCTGTCCAGCGCCAGCCCTTTTTACGATGACAGCATCACTCCGATTACCTATGATCCGGAAAAAGCAAAGGCCCTTTTGGAAGAGGCCGGCTGGGACGGATCCCAGACGCTCCGCTTTTATGTGAACTCCGGTGACAGCACCTTTGTGAACGCGGCGACCGTAATGGTGGCCCAGTGGGCGGCCGTAGGCATCAAAGCGGAAGTCCAGACTGTGGATTTTGCCACACTGATGTCCGTGGGAGGCTCAAGAGATTATGATATCCTGGCCGTACAGTATACGTATGCACCCGTGGATCCTTATCCCGATGTGGCATGGCTGCTGGGCGGCGAAGGCAGCTGGACCGGCTATGGGGACGAAGAAGTTACCAACGCGCTGACCTCCACCCAGCTGACAAGCGATGTGGAAGAGATCAAAGGCCTTTATTCCATCGTCGATAAAAAAGTACAGGAAGATGTCCCTATGATTTCCGCCTATATCATCAGTGCACAGGGAGCGGTAAACAAGCGCCTGACAGGGGCGGTTCCCAGTGTATACGGATTCTTTAACGACGTACAGAACTGGGATATCGTGCAATAATATGGAAAGCAAGTGAGGTAACGATATGTCGCATTTACTGGAGGTAAACGGGCTGACCACCGCTTTTACCGGTGATTATGGAAAAACGGTCAGCGTGGATCATGTGGATTTTTACGTGGATGAGGGAGAAGTGGTCTGCATCGTGGGGGAATCCGGGTGCGGAAAAAGTGTTACCTCACTTTCAATTATGGGATTGTTAGGAAGGGGCGGGGCCGTCATAGACGGCTCTGTCCTGTTTGATGGTAAGAATCTTCTGGAAATGGGGGAAAAGGAGCTGGATGATATCCGGGGAAACCGCATCACCATGATTTTCCAGGATCCCCTGACCTCCCTGAATCCTGTTTTTACCGTGGGCAACCAGATAACGGAAAGCATCCGCAAGCATATGCATCTGCCTAAAGCGGAAGCGGCCAAAAGAGCGGAAAGTATATTGGAAAAGGTAGGGATGCCGGATGCCCATGCAGCCATGCGCAAATTCCCCCATACCCTTTCCGGGGGAATGCGTCAGCGTGCCATGATCGCCATGGCCCTTTGCTGCAATCCGGCCCTGCTCATCGCGGATGAACCCACAACGGCGCTGGATGTGACCATCCAGGCCCAGATTATGAGTCTGTTAAAGGAGCTTCGGGAAGAAATCGGGATGTCCATCATCCTGATCACCCATGATATCGGACTGGTAGCCAGCATGGCGGATCGGGTCCTGGTGATGTATGCAGGGCAGATTATTGAAGAAGCGCCGGCAAAGGAAATCTTCCTCGCCCCCAAACATCCGTATACCAAGGCGCTTCTGGCTACGGTACCCAGCATTTACGACGGGGAGGACAGACAGCTGGTATCCATACCGGGAATCGTGCCGGAGGGCTACGATGATATACCGGGCTGCCGGTTTGCCGATCGGTGCACGCTGCGCAGGCCCGAGTGTGATAAGCCCCAGGAGAATTATTCCTTCGGGGAAAATCACAGGGCGAAATGCGTTGTTATGAAGGAAGAGGAAAAGTAAGGATGGATCAGGATAAAAGAAAAAAAGTTCCTCTGATAGAAGTGGAAAATATGAAAAAGTACTATCCCATCAAGGGCGGGATCGTCACCCATACCACCGGCTATGTAAAAGCGGTGGACGGCGTTAGTTTTTCCGTGATGGAGGGGGAAACCCTGGGGCTTGTGGGGGAATCCGGCTGCGGGAAGTCCACCATCGGGAGGCAGATCGTAGGGCTGGAGCAGCCTACGGAAGGGAAAATCTATTATGACGGCAAGGATCTGTCCGCATGCAGGCCCGGGGAAATGAAAAAAATCCGTACCCAGCTGCAGATGGTTTTCCAGGATTCCTATTCCTCCCTGAATCCCAGGAAGCATATTTATGAAATACTATCCCAGCCCATGCTGTATCACCATATTTCCACGCCGGACACCATTTCCGGGGATGTGGACAGAATCCTGGACATGGTGGGGCTTTCCAGGAATGTGCTGGGCAGGTATCCCCATGAGTTTTCGGGCGGGCAGAGGCAGAGAATCGGGATTGCCAAGGCCCTGTCCTTAAATCCCCGGTTCCTGGTATGCGACGAGCCGGTAAGCGCCCTGGACGTGTCTATCCAGGCACAGATCCTGAACCTGCTGCGCCAGCTGCAGAAGGAGCTGCACCTTACCAGCCTTTTTGTGGGCCATGGCCTGGGGGCGGTGAATTATGTGAGCGACCGGATCGCGGTGATGTATCTGGGTAAAATAGTGGAAATCGGGAAAGCGTCGGAGGTGTTTCATTCGCCGGTGCATCCGTATACCAAAGCGCTCATCCAGGCGGTACCTATAGCGGATCCGGACAGAGCGGAAGAAAAACGGAACCTGCTGCAGGGAGAAATCGGTTCCAGTACCAATCCTCCCGCCGGCTGCCGGTTCCATCCCCGATGCCCTTATGCGGTGGAAAGCTGCAGCAGGGAGGAACCCGGGATGGCAGAAACGGTTCCCGGGAGCGGCCATATGGCGGCTTGTCCCGTCGTAATGAGGAAGGAGGCGTAAGTATGAGCAAATATATCATAAAACGGATTTTGATTGCCATACCCGTCCTTATCGGGATCACCATTATTGATTATGCCATTATGTGTCTGGCGGGCAGCCCGCTGGAAATGCTCCAGGGTCCCAGGGTTTCCCAGGCGGCTGTGGAGGCAAAACGGATTGCCCTGGGGCTGGATCAGCCTTTTTATGTCCAGTATTTTGTCTGGCTGGGGCAGCTGCTCCAGGGAAATATGGGGTATTCCCTTAAAAGTTACCAGTCGGTGAGCGCCATGATCGGCAGCCATCTGGGACCTACCCTGCTGCTTATGGGCGCCTCTCTGGTGGTGAGCCTTATCATGGCGGTGCCTGCGGGGATATACAGCGCCATCCACCAGTATTCCAAAGGGGATTATACGGTAGTTACGTTATCGTTTCTGGGCAGCAGTATTCCCGGATTTTTCCTGTCCCTGCTTCTTATTTTTATCTTTACCGTGAAGCTGGGCTGGCTTCCTTCCAGCGGGATGACCACGCTGGGGACAGCGGGAGGAGCGGCCGATGTGGCAAAGCATATGGTCATGCCTGTGCTGGTGCTCGCCACCTCCATGGCAGGCACCAACATCCGGTATATCCGGAGCGCCGTCCTGGAAATCCTGCAGCAGGATTATCTGCGTACCGCCAAAGCAAAAGGGATCGGACGCTTTAAGGTGATTAACAAGCATGCCCTGCGCAACGCCCTGATTCCTATTGTGACGGTAATCGGTATGGAAATTCCGATGCTTTTCGGCGGACAGGTAATTATTGAACAGGTGTTTTCCTGGCCCGGGCTGGGCCTGATGACCATGAGCGCCATAACAAACAGGGATTATCCGGTAATCATGGGTGTGTGTCTGTTGTCCGCGGTGGTGGTTCTGGCGGCGAATCTGCTGACCGATATTTTATACGCACTGGTGGATCCTACGATTCAGCTGCAATAGGAGCAATGGGATATGTGGAAGAATAAACAAACGGAAGAACCTAAAAAAAGAGATATAACGAGAGAAAGCTATCTGCAGACCGTGTTCCGGCGTTTCCGCCGTCATCATCTGGCGGCGGTCAGTCTTGTGATATTGATAATCCTGGGAGGGGCGGCACTTCTGGCTCCGGTGATCGCGCCTTATGATCCGGATGCCATTGTGGGTACCTTCAGCGGCGCGCCCAACGCGCAGTTCTGGCTGGGAACGGATCAGATAGGAAGAGATGTGTTCAGCAGGCTTCTGTATGCCATGCGGATTTCTTTGCTGGTAGGCGTGATGGCAACCCTGATTTCCACGGTGATAGGAGTGGTGCTTGGCCTGATCGCCGGCTATTTCGGCGGAGTGGCGGATATGATCATCATGCGCTTTACGGATATGGTCATGTCCTTTCCCTACATCCTTCTGGTGCTGGTGGCCGCTTCGATATTTAAGCCCGGGCTCTGGAATATCATTCTGATCCTGGGTTTTGTGGACTGGCCGGGAATCGCCCGTCTGGTCAGGGGAAATGTACTGAGCCTGCGGGAAACCAATTTTATCAAGGGTAATATTGTGGCGGGAATGCCGCTTCGGCATATCCTTTTTTCAGAAATCCTGCCTAATACGGCGGCTCCTATCCTGGTGTATGCCACCTCTGTCCTGGCGCTGTCCATGCTGGACGAGGCGGCGTTAAGCTTTTTGGGAATGGGGGTGCAGCCCCCTACGGCCAGCCTGGGAAATATGCTGAACGGCGCCCAGTCGCTGACGGTGCTCACCAAACAGCCATGGCTCTGGATTCCTCCGGGCCTGCTCATTGTGGTTCTGGTCATTGCCATTAATTTCATTGGGGATGCCCTTCGTGACGCGCTGGATCCCAACAGCAGGAATTAGTACTGCAGCCGGTATGTATATAAGCAGGAAGAGGTGAGAGCTATGACGGAACAGATGCTGAAGGAAGCTTTTTACTGGTTCCATCAGAACCCGGAGCTATCCTATGAGGAATATAAGACAACAGCAAAAATCAGAGAACTTCTGGAAAAAGAGGGGATAGAAATCCTGCCCTGTAAGCTGGAAACCGGCCTGGCAGCCGTGATCCGGGGAAAAAGGCAGGGGCCTGTGCAGGCGCTGCGCTGTGATATCGACGCGCTGCCTATCAGGGAGGAATCCGGCCTTCCCTACCGCTCCCTCTGTCCGGGGAAAATGCATGCATGCGGCCATGATTTCCATATCACGGCGGGGATCGGCACAGCCCTGATCCTCCAGAAAAAAAGAGAGGCGCTTAAGGGAAGTGTGCGGATCCTTTTCCAACCGGGGGAAGAATCCTCCCTGGGGGCGCTGAAAATGCTGGAAACCGATGTGATGGAAGGGGTGGAACGGATCTGGGGAATCCATGCGGATCCCACTAATCCGGTGCATACCATCGGAATCAGAGAGGGCTATGTGGCCGCTGCCGTGGATCGGTTTGTGGTGACCATACAGGGAGTGGGCTGCCACGGGGCACATCCCGACGACGGTACGGATCCCATTCCCGCAGCGGCAGCTATGGTGCAGGCCTTTCAGACGATTGTAAGCAGAAATGTAAATGCCTTCCATCCCTCCCTTCTGAGCGTCACAAGAATCCAGGCGGGGAATACCTGGAACGTGATTCCGGAAACGGCCTGGCTGGAAGGGACTGTGCGGACCATGGAACGGGAGGACAGACGTTTGTATGAAAAAAGGCTTCGGGAAATAGCGGAGCAGACGGCGCGGGCCTATGGGGCCGCGGCGGATGTGGAATGGATTCCCGGGCCTCCCGCAGTATATAATGACGGCGGCATGGCGGAACTGGGAAAACGCAAGGCGCTGGAGCAGGGATTCCTGGTCGCGGAGGAAGAGCGCTCCCTGGGCGGAGATGATTTTTCTTTTTACACAGAACGGATCCCGGGCTGTTATATCAAGATCGGAACCGGAAAAGGGCAGCTGATCCATCAGCCCGGCTTCCGGGCAGATCCGGATGCCCTTCTTCCCGCGGCGCAGTACCTGGCCGGGCTGCTCCTGGAGTCCTGAAGGAATCTCCCCCGGGCATAGAGAGGCCGTGAACGGTGATACTTTTAGAAATAATCGGAAAAATAAGGTTTTTCAACCGGAATCAGCCGCTCCAGCCAGGTGAGCATATAGTATTCGGTCTGGATTTTCTCATGGTCATAGAGATAGGTAGGCCTCTTGTAGCCCATGAGCATGGTAGTCAGGGTATTGATGCTCAGCTCCACCACATTGATGGACTGGTTATCCTCCACCTGTTCGCAGACCGTTTCCCCGTTGTGCCAGGAAACCATGAAATCAGCGTTGTTCCAGGAGGACATCTTGTCAAAGACCCGGAAATGGATCTTGAAATCTTCGGGCTGGATCTGGTAAGGGTATTCGGTAAGAAAATCCTTCACGTCAATGATACGCGCCATGATATAAGGGGATATAGTTTCCGTGATCTCGCTGTCTTCAAACAGATAGGCCATAGGTTCCCCGGAATAATTATCCCCCTGCACCTGGGTGATCATGGAAAAATGGGCGCTGACATAATTCCACAGCCCATAGTTCGCTTCTATATTCAGATAAACCATATCTTTGATGTGGAATATTTCGTTGGCAATGTAATAAACCACATAGCCCAGTGGTTTATGATCTTTATTGTAATAGACGGCGGCAATCATATCATCATTTTCCCAGCGCCAGTATTCATCCCAGGCGAGATTGTCCCGGATCATGGCGCCGTGCCGCTGATAGGCGAAGTAAGAATAAACGTTTTTGTAATCCTCGGATTCCAGGCTGACCCGTTCCACCATTCCGGTCACAGGCCTGGATTTGGGCAGCTGGGTATCCTTTACCGTAAAGGTGAGCTTGTCGGAAACGATCTCCCAGCCCATTTTCCGGTAGAAGGGTATGGAATAGGGATATAGAAAAGATATGGGGAATTCCTGGTCATGCATATAGTTGATGGCCCGTTTCATCAGGGAATGTATCAGCCCCTTGCCCGTGTATTCCGGATAAGTAGCCACTCCCGTGATACCGCCCATGTCCATAATGTTGTCGTGGATATTCACCTTCATGGAATAGACCACGATCATGGATGCCAGTTTTTCCTTGTAAAACCATCCCAGCACATATGCTTCCTCCAGGATGGGACGTTTGGCATATTTGATTTCATCCTGCTCCCAGCCGGTCTGGAGCAGTTCATAAGAGGTGACCTGGAATGCGTATTGGAGCAGGGCATTAAACTGTTCCAGGTCACTTTTGTCCAGCTCCCGCATTCGGTAATCACCGTTTGTTTCCAGATATGTATGATTTTCTTTTTGGTTTTCCATAAAAGCCTCGTCTGCTGATAGTTGTTCTGTTTCTTGCTCCCCGAGAGCGGCGGTTTTATGCCGCTGCAAGGATCTCCTTTTTATTTTACATCAAGAAAACCGTAGAGTCCATGGGCTTTTTGAGAAAAAACATCCCTAAGTTTTTACAAAAGGGGAGAAAAATGTCCTCAAATCCCGCCGGAAGCGAGCCAATGCGCCCATTGTGCATAGTATTTCCCCAAAACATTCCGGGCTGCCCGTTATGGTCAGCCCCCTGGCGTATAGGAAGCAGGAGTTAATCACATACATCTTCCTTCAGGCAAAAATGATTTTTATCCACCGTCAGGAGGCCGTCCTTCTGCATTTTCCCCAGCTCGTTGGAAAGAGCGCTGCGATCGACGCTCAGGTAATCCGCCAGCTGCTGCCGGTTGAAAGGAATCGTGAAATCCAGGCTTTTGTTCCGCGCGGCCTGATAGGACAGGTAGGAAACCAGGCGCCCCCGGATGGACTTGGAAGAGGTATGGAAAATCCGGCGGGACAGATTCAGGTTTTTTTGGGCGGATATCGTCAGCAGGTTGCGGATGAGCTTGCTGTGGTGGAGGCAGGCGCTGGGGCAGGTCTGCAGAATCCGTGCCCCGTTCAGGAATAAGATCTCCGAAGGCTCAGAAGCCACTGCGGTGACCATGAGCGGCTCGTCTGGGATACAAGCGTAGGTTTCCGCGAATACCAGCCCGGGACCGATGCTGTCCAGGACGCTTTTATTTCCCCAGAGATCGTCATTCTCTATCTGCACGCGTCCCGAAAGCACCAGCCCCATGGACTGGGCCGTATCGCCGGCATGATAAATGGTTTCCCCCTTGGCAAATGTTTTTTGTTCAGCACCGAGACAGTCCAGCATGGACTTCACTTCATCGAGGGAAGAACCGCTGAATAAAGGCGTTTTTTGTAAAAATTGATAATCCATTCCGCTCCTTCGTTGTTATAACAACATACATGTGTGAGTCATTGTATTATACTGGATGCATAAAGTCAAGATACAGCCGAGGAGGAAAACGGTGATGATTCGTAAAATTATCCATATTGATGAAGACAAATGCAACGGATGCGGCCTGTGCGCCGGTGCCTGCCATGAAGGGGCGATCGGCATGGAGAACGGAAAAGCCAGGCTGCTGCGGGACGATTACTGCGACGGCCTGGGAGACTGCCTTCCCACCTGCCCCACAGGGGCAATTACTTTTGTGGAACGGGAAGCTGCCGCTTATGATGAGGCCGCCGTAATGAAAAAGAAAAAGGAAAAGATACAGAAAGAAGGCGGCAGCGTATCCCGGCTTGGACAGTGGCCGGTACAGATTAAGCTGGCTCCGGTCAATGCGCCTTATTTCGACGGGGCGCGCCTGCTGGTTGCCGCGGACTGCACCGCCTATGCCTACGGCAGGTTCCATGAGGATTTTATCCGGGGCAAGGTGACATTGATAGGCTGCCCCAAGCTGGATGCCTGTGATTATACCGAAAAACTGACCGAAATCATAAGCCGTAACGACATTAAGAGCCTGACCGTGGTACGGATGGAAGTCCCCTGCTGCAAAGGGATAGAGCATGCAGCCGTGGAAGCGCTGAAGAACAGCGGAAAATGTATTCCCTGGCAGGTAGTCACTATCTCTACGGACGGACGTATTTTAGAATAAGAGAATGCCGATACTAAGAAGGACAGAGAATAACGGTCCGGCAGGTCTGCCCGCAACTGCGCGGCTGCCGGACCGTTACGAAAGGAGCAGGTAATGTCTTATATTAAAAATATTGACCATGAGGCCGTTCTGCCTTTGGTAAAGCAGGTTTCTGCGCAGCCGGGACAGATAGTGAGCAAAACGCTTTCGCAGAATAAGGCGGTCAGCCTTACGCTGTTTGCCTTCGCCAAAGGGGAAGAAATCAGTACCCATGATTCGGAAGGGGATGCCATGGTGCAGGTACTGGAGGGCGTGGGCCGTTTTACCGTGGACGGAACACAGCATCTGTGTACGGCGGGAGAAGTGCTGGTGATGCCTGCGAAAAAGCCGCATTCCGTGTATGCGGTGGAAGCATTTAAAATGCTGCTTACCGTGGTGTTTCCTTCCTGAATGGGGAAGGAAGCGGAAAAAGCCGGGGCTTATGAATGTGCGTATGCACGGACATAAGCCCCGGCCTTTTCTATCATCAGGAGGATGGGAAAAGCAGGTATCTGGGTGTTGGAATTTTCTCTGTCTGCGTGGGAGCCGCCGGTTTATTTATCTTTAATCTGCCGTCCTTCTGCATTCATGTGGTAACTGTCACGATATATCAGTTCGGATACAGGAACGATTTCGTAGCCCTGCCCCTTCAAATTGGTGATCAGGGTATCCAATGCGTCCGCCGTGTATTTCGCGCCGTTGTGGCAGAGGATGACAGAACCGTTTCCCAGATGTTTGTTATTACATACGGTGCTGATAATGGAATCCACGCCGTAATCCTTCCAGTCCAGGGAATCCACATCCCATTGGATGGAATAGTAGCCGCATTTGGTTGCCGTCTTTATGACGTCGTTGTCATAATCTCCGTAGGGAGGACGGAAGAGGAACATTTCATAGCCGGTGAGGTTTTTCACCTTTTCATGGACCTTCATCAGCTCCTGTTCCTTATCATCGTTGGAAATCTGGCTCATGTTTTTATGGTTCTCACTGTGGTTGCCGAGATCGTGGCCCGCCGCGAGGATGGCCTTCACATCTTCCGGATAGCTGTCAACCCATCCGCCTGTCATGAAAAAGGTCACATGTACGTTATGTTTGGCCAGGATTTCCAGGATTTTCTGTGTATCCTCATTTCCCCAGGCGGCATCAAAGGAAAGGGCCACCTTTTTCTCATCGGTTTCCACACAGTAAATGGGAAGCTCTCTTCCGTTGATCGTGCTTGAGACGGAGACCGCCTGGGGCACAAAGGTGGTAACACATTTGACAAAGGCCACTACGCCCAGAAGAAAAAGGGCGGACTTGATAATCTGGTTACGCAGATTGGTCTTGAAATCCTCCGCTTCCCGGAGCCTTTTTATCTTGCATTGTATGAGATGGATAAAATCTTTTAGCATAAGCTGCACCCGGTAAATCTATTGTTACAATATATGCCGGAATTATGGGGTTATGCGGCCAGTTATGCAGGTACAGGCTAAAAAAAGCAGAGGGTTGCTCTTCCATCCCTGCTTTGTTATACTGTTATAAATAGGAATAGAGCAAGGTGCATGCCTGCAGAGCGATTACATGGGCAAGTTTTGAAGTCCGGGGCGTTTGCCATGCGGAATAGATGTCCTTAACTGCTGCAGTATTACACGGTATGACGTAAGACGGAAAATGGAGTGCATATATGGATAAGAAAAAAAGCTGCCGTTGGTTATGCGGGGGACTGGGGCTTATAGCAGGCATGATGATTTTTTTCAGCGCGGCGGTACACGCGGCGGCGCAAACTCCGGGACAAGTACCGGAGAGGCGTGTGCTGAGGGTTGCCTTTCCTGAACTGGAAGGAATCAGTGAAGTTGACGAATATGGCAGCTATACGGGCCTTCTGGTGGACTATCTTAATGAGATTGCCAAATATACGGGCTGGGAATATGAATATATCCAGGTGGAAAACGAGGATTTGGTTCCTGGTTTTGAGGAGGGCCGGTTCGATTTAATGGGAGGTGCTTTTTACTCAGCCGGTTTTGAAGAATTCTTTGCTTATCCCGATTACAACACGGGAAGGAGCAGGGCGGTACTTCTTTGCCGAAGGGATGATGACAGCCTGAAGGGGTACGATTTGACTTCGCTCAACGGGAAAACGATTGGAGTCTATGAAAAGGCTGTGGATAAAATACGTTATCTGAATGAATTCCTGAGCAGTAATGATTTGGATTGTCAGCTTATTTATTATACCTATGAGGAAATGGAGAATACCGGTAACCTGTACCGTCAGCTTCGTGACAAAAAGGTGGATATGCTTCTGGGAAATGATTTGGAGATAGGCGGGGAATTCCGCATGGTGACTTCCTTCCAGGCCCAGCCCTATTACATAGTTACAACGGTTGATAAAACGGATATTCTGGACGGGCTGAACATGGCGCTGGAATATATTCTGGAATCCACGCCTGACTTTGCGGAAGAGGTCTATAATGCCAACTTCCCGGATGTAAGACTGATGGATATTCAGCTCAGCGAAAGAGAACTGGCGTATATAAACGAGAAACAGACCATTACCGTTGCCCTGCCAAAAGACTGGCATCCCCTTTACTGTGATAACGCAGCGGATCATCATGAAGGCCTGATTCCCGAACTCCTTTCGGAAATCAGCATGTTTACCGGACTTCAGTTTACTTATGTTTATTCGGACAGTTATGCGGAAAGCATCCGGCTGGTGCAGCAGGGAAAGGCGGATATTCTGGGGGCCTATCTGAACGGGGATGAAGAGGCATTTGCAGACGGGCTGGCTCTTTCCCAGCCTTATATCGAACTGAACAACATCGTGATGAAGAATAAGTCGGTGAGCTATCCGGGAGAGGGGCTGACATGTGCGGTATTGACCGGCCGTACGCTGCCTCCCAACCTGAATCCGGCAGAAATCCGTTACTATGACACGCTTGCTGAAATGATAACCGCGGTCAATACCTGGGAAGCAGATTATTTATATGGGGTATCAGCCATGCTGGAACAGGAAATGCAGAACCACCGTTATCTGAATATTTTGCCGGTGACACAGGCAAGCGATGACAATACGCAGGCTGCCTTTGCAATCGCCATGCCTGCGGAGGCTGAGCTGCTGACTGTTTTAAACAAAGCGATTAGCAATATTCCTACACACGAAAAAACGGCGATGCTAAACCGGAATATGGTGTCGTTAGGATATACCAGGATGTCAATTCAGGATTTGATTTATGCGAATCCTCTTGTGACGCTGCTCCTTTTCAGCGGGATCCTGCTTTCGGCTACAACAGGGGCATTGTTCTTTATAAGAAGCCGTATGAAGAACTCCATTATGCGGAGCAGGCTGGAGGCCGCGGAGGAAAAGAGCCACGCAAAGAGTGAATTCCTGTCCCGTATGAGTCATGAGATCCGCACACCGATGAATGCTATCATAGGGCTGACCGATTTGGCCTGTATGGAACAGAATGTGCCTCCTGAAATTGGGAAAAAACTGCATAAAATCCGCAGCTCCTCCCAATACCTGCTTTCCCTGATCAATGATATCCTGGATATGTCCCGGATTGAAAACCAGAAAATGGTGATTGAACGGCAAGGTTTTTCTCTGTCCGAGGTACTGGATGCCTTACAGGGTATGATGGGCGTCCAGGCGGAGCAAAAGGGGCTTACGTTTATGGTGGACATACGGACGGCGCATGATTTTCTGGAGGGAGATCCTGTCCGGCTGCGGCAGGTCCTGACAAATCTGCTTTCCAATGCGATTAAATTCACACCGGCCGGCGGGACGGTAACTCTTCAGGCAGATGAAATAAACGATGACGGACAGACGGCAGAATACTATTTTTGTGTGAAAGATACAGGAGTCGGTATCCCGCCGGAGGATCAGGAGCGGATTTTCGATGCCTTTGAGCAGCTGACACCTAGTGTATCACGCAGTGCCGGCACCGGACTGGGGCTGCCGATCTGCCGCAGCTTAGTGGAATTAATGGGCGGAGAGCTGCAGGTAATGAGTGAACCGGGAAAAGGCTCGGCATTCTGCATGACGCTGCGGTTCCCGCTGGATACCGGAGAAAAGGAGCGCAGCGAAGCATCGGAGATTCCTGACGTGAGTCTGGATGGAGTGCGGATTCTTCTGGCTGAGGATAATGACCTCAATGCCGAGATTGCACAGGAACTGCTGGCTACGCAGGGAATTCATACGGAGCGCGCTTGCGACGGGCAGCAGGCGGTGGATTTATTCACTGCCTGTGCTCCGGGAACGTATCAGGCGGTTCTCATGGATATCCTTATGCCGGTTAAAAATGGTTATGAAGCGACGCGGGAAATCCGTGCCAGCGGCCGGCCGGACGCGGATATTCCTGTTATTGCCATGACAGCCAACTCCTTTAAACAGGATGAAGAGGAGGCACGGTCTGCCGGGATGGACGGATTTGTACCGAAGCCGGTTGATCCGGAACGGTTATTTTCCGTATTAAGGGAATTCGTAAAAGCTGGCCGTCCGCACGCTGCTAAATAACCAGGGAAGGGGCTGTATAGGTCCTTCCGGCCAATTCACTGTTGAGCATATACAGCCCTTTCGTATCACTGCCGAAAAGCTGCATTTTGGTAATGAGGTCAAGAGAATTCTTTTCTTCTTCCCCCTGTTCCTTGACAAACCAGTCCAAAAACTGTACGGTACGGAAATCGTCGGCCTTGAGGGCGGCAGCATAAATCGCATTTATCAGCCCGGTTACGTATTTTTCATGTTCCAGCGACGCCTTTAGAGGGGCGGACAGGTCATCATCAAACAGCTGTTCCGGTTTGCTTATGGATTGCAGGGTTACGCATTCGTCATTGTTGTGCAGGTATTTATAAAACAGAAGGGCATGATCACGCTCTTCCTTAGCCTGTATTTCAAACCAGCCGGCAAAACCGTCCAGCCCTTTGGTTGAGTAAAAATTAGCGATATCCAGGTACAGATATGCGGAATAAAATTCTTTATTGATTTGCTCATTGAGCATTTCAGCGACCTTTTTTTCCATGGTTTTATCACCTCTTTCTATTTCGTATGCAGCCGGAAGGCTGCATCTACCAGCCCAGTATATCACGGCGGGCCTTCATGTCAATGTTATCCGGTATTTATAGAACGCAAATTCCGACAATCGGAAGGCATTATGGTAACAGTTCAGACGGCCGGCACAGAAAGTCGTATCCTTTTCGGGATAAAGAGAGTATAATAGAACACAGTAGTTTGTAAACAAATCACCAGGGAGGTGGCAGTATGATAGAAAAATATATTTTTCTCAAGACAGAACAGGATGCTGTACGTTTAAATGGGATTGTTACAAAATATCCGTATGATATTGATATGGTACATGGGAAATACGTGGTGGATGCCAAGTCTATCCTGGGCGTGCTCGGCGTGGGGGTAGGGAACAAAACGAAGCTTTGTATCAACACGGATGAAGCGGAGCAGCTGCTGGAGGAGATCACTCCTTATCTGTGCGGCTAATCCGGAGAACGGCGGCTGCCGGGGGACGAAGGCGCCGCCTGTATCCGTCCGGTTATAGGGAAAGCGATAGGAGAAGGTTTTCTTTGAGTCTGTCTAACTGGGAAAGGGTTTCTCCCTTCAGGGAAGAGCGGACCGTAACCACAGGATCCAGCACCTTGACATCCTTCATTTCCTGCAGCATGGCCTGGATCTGCCTGCCCGCCGCAGGGGCCCAGGATCCGTTTTCCAGCAGGCCGATGGTACGGTTCTGCAGATTCAGGGCTTTCATATCGTGCAGAAAGTTAGCCATGACCGGGTAAATGCCGTTGTTATAGGTGGGGGCGGCCAATAGCAGATGGCTGCAGCGGAAAACTTCGGCGATCAGGGTGGATACATGGGTATTGGAGATATCGTATACGCAGATATTCTTCACGCCGGCGCCTGCCAGGCCGTGCGCCAGGATGTTAATCGCATTTTCCGTATCACCGTACATGGATCCATAGAAAAGGGCCGCGGTCTGCTCTTCCGGCTCATAGCGGCTCCACAGGTCATATTGATGGAATAACTGATCCAGGCGGCTTCTCCACACCAGGCCATGGAGCGGGCATATCATTTTTATATCCAAAAGGGAAAGCTTCTTCAGCGCGGACTGGACCTGAATCCCGTATTTTCCCACAATATTTCCATAATACCTGCGGACCTCGGACAGCCAGTCCTGTTCCAGGTTTACTTCGTCATTGAACAGATTACCGCTCAGGGCGCCGAAGCTGCCGAAAGCATCGGCGGAGAAGAGCAGCTTCTCTGTTTCTTCATATGTCATCATGACCTCGGGCCAATGTACCATTGGGGTTAAATAAAAGCGCAGCGTGTGGGAACCAAGCCCCAGGCTGTCTTTTTCTTTGACCGTGAGCATATGGCCTGTAAAATCAAAATCATAAAACTGGCGCATCAGCGCAAAGGTCTTTGCATTCCCCACCAGCGTTATATCCGGGAAACGCAGCAGCAGCTCTTCAATGTTGGCGCAATGATCCGGTTCCATATGGTTTATTACCAGATAGTCCAGCGGGCGTCCGTTTAACGTATGGAGAACGTTCTCCAAAAACTGACGGGAGATCGAAGCGTCCACCGTGTCGATTAATGCGGTGTGTTCATCCATGATAAGATAGGAATTATAGGTGATCCCATGGGGAATGGGAAACAGATTTTCAAATAAAGCCATACGGCGGTCACAGCCGCCCGTCCAATATACGGAATCTGATAGTTTGCAGGTGCAGTGCATGAGGGATTCCTCACTTTCCTTTTTGCAGTATTATCTGTTATACTGCATTTCTTATTCAGAAACATATGGCTTTATTCCGTCAGGTTTCTTTATCAGTCGATTCCATAAGGAAGGCCCAAATCGAAGAGCCAGTCGTGATCTTTCTTCGGCTTTAGCGGAACGGACAATTCGCTCAGAATCATTTTGTGCACATCATAATAGACATCCCGGCGCCCTTCCTCCAGAATACTGCGCACCTGCGCGCACAGGTCTTTATCACCGTCCAGAAGATCGACCAGATCCCCGGAATACCTCGTTTGACGTCCGGCTTTCAGCTCTTCCAGCACCGTATCAAAAGACTTGGCAGTTGCGTAATTGCGTCCCAGGTGATCGGTAGCGGCATCCAGGCTGTCACAGATAGTGATAATATCAATAAAAATCTTCTGGGGAGAAGCCGTATTGTCAAATTCCTGCGGATATCCCCGGGTACCGTCATAGCTTTTGTGGTGTCCCAGCGCGATATCCCGGAAAACCGACAGACAGGGCAGATTTTCCAGCATTTCACCTCCGGTGACAGGATGGAACATAAGCACCTGGAATTCCAGCTCTCCCAGGCGGTGGCTCTGGGCGTTAATTACACTGGAGCACAATACCTTTCCGATATCATGAAGCAGCGCACCGGAATAGAGATAACGCCGGAACTCCTTCCTGCGGCGCACCACCTCTTCCGGAGAAGTGGTTCCTAACTGGCCTGACAGCAGATCCGGACGACGGTCGATCAGACGGTCCAGAAGCTCAAGCGCCAGCCTGCCGACCATGATGGAGTGCATGGCTGTCTGTACCTGCCGGAACATGGTCAGCTTCAGAAGTGTCTGCAGCAGAATTTCCTCATCACAGATATGAGGCAGCGCGGAAAGCACATAGCAGTAATTATAGGAACCGCAGACGTAATCCACAAAGGTAGTATAGGGCCGGGTGGTAAAATACCGGGCGAAAAGCTCCTGCACCGCCTGGTAAAGAGCCGGTTCTTTTTCTCCGTGCCGGGTCAGATTTTCGGTTGCCAGCTGGATGGCGCTCACGGCCTCTACTGCTCCCTGGCTGTAGGTGGCACCTGTAAACAGTGTGGGAAAATACTCCTGTGTCAGCTGTGTGAGTTCTGCGAGAATCGTCTCATCCGTGCACAGGCCAAGCAGACGCTGGGCCATCCGGTAAACCAGCCCGGTTCGTACCCGGTAATTTAACGAGGGAGCTTTTCCGGATCGATCAGGGTCATGCTGGCGGTGTGCGGCGGCCTGATAGATGACCTCTGCCTGGGCGGCCATACACATCCCGGGCATTAGGCATAAGGCCCCAAAACCCATATAATAAGCAAAGTCAGGTATGATCCGGTTGAATTCATACCCCTGATCGGTGCGGATAACATATGCGGCAGCACGGTTTGCCGCTTCATAGCAGGCTAACATGTCATCCAACAGTCCGGGGGTGATGCTTCCCAGTTTTAAACAGTTGATAAAGCGGTCAAATTCCAAGTCATAGATGGATAACCCCATGCTCTGCTCTTCCGGGGTAAGCTCCATGAAATGCCGTTCATAGAATACGGCGGCACGGACACAATCCTCATAAGCCCGGGAACCCAGGTGGATGGGTTCCAGAAAGCCATAGGAAAAGGCTCGTACCGTATAGCATTTCATTAATGCTGTCTCATCACCAAGCGGACTATAAAAATCCACAAGTGAATCTGCGATTTCATATGCGCAACCGAGATCCTGCACGCGGGTGATAAAACGGAAAAGGGAGTCTGTCAGCGGGTCTGCCACTTCCCTGGTCCAGCGCCCGGGCGTACGTGTGAACCAACGGACATGGCGATCCAGCATCTGCTCATTGCGTACGTAAGCCTCCCGGATCTGCCTGGAGTTATGGCGGTATCCCGCAATCCACTCGTCTGCCGGGAGATCGCTTACTATGAGTTCATAGCTGGCATCATTTATTTCCGACACAATCAGGTTATAATCGGCAAACCACTGTGTCCACTCCTCACGTGAGCAAAATCCATGAGTTACATTTTCCATGTCCGTCCCCCCTGTAGTACTAATGTTTAACTCTAATTATATGATTTCATACCGGCTTTGTAAAGGAAAGAGAACTGCTGGTGTAAAAAGAGCCGGCGGCCTATACGTTTTATAAAGTTACCGCGTCGGTTATCCATATGCTTCGGGTCAGGAAAATGAAATCACCGGAGGAACGGTATGTGTGATTATTTTGTTCATCGGCATCTATATGATCCGTCTGGCCGGGCGGGAGAGAAAGAAAATTGCAGAATGAGCCAATCAGAAAAACCGCTCCGGAGTCTGTTCCCCGGGGCGGTTTTTCAGCCCGTGTTTTTCCAACGTGAGGCGGTGCAAGGGATAGGTATCGCTGCATTTATAACTTAATAATTCGCAAACAAAATGCAAACAGAACTGCCGATAATCTGTCATATAATAAATCCATCAGATAACAAAAGAATCTAATAATACAAGCGATTCAAGGAGGTTTTTGCCCTGCTAATGCTGCAGCATGGAGAGAACCGTATTGTTTTCTTCCAGGATGCAGGATGCCTTTTCAAATTGGATAACCCCCCGGTAGGTTTCCCCGTACACCGGTTTTTCCATGGTGCTGGATCCGTAGCAGGCTTCCTCCAGAGGAAGCTGCAGCGCGTTGATGATGACATTGTCACGTACGATGACATTGCGGCAGGAGGAAAGGAACATGGCCTGCCTGGGGCAGTCGATAAACGTATTCTTTTCGATTACTACATTACGGAAAACCGGTTCCTCCGTCCTGTCGCCCGGCAGGTACACACCCATATACAGCACTGCCATCTGCCAGGCGTTCAGGTCACAGTGGCGGATGATATTGTTCCGGATAAGGAGGCCGCTCACGCCGTGGCCTTCGCTCCAGCGGGATTCACAGCCGGTTTCGATTTGGATGGCCGCGCCCTGGATGTTTTCAAAGACATTGTTTTCCACCAGCCCGTTGGAACCCTGGAGAAGGATGCCTCTGGCCCGGTTGTTGGTAAAGCGGCAGCCTCGTATGATATAGTTTTGGGTGGAAAAACGCCGGTTCCACAGAACGGTGCCGGGAGAAAGGGACTGTGGAAGGGGATCCTCAAAGGTGAGCATACAGGTGCGGCTGTGGGGATTATAATCGGCACCCGTAAGCCTGGATACATAACCGGTTGGGGACAAATCCGGATTGCGCAGCTCCACAGGGAAACCAGGCTCAAACAGCACGGATTCCTTTACCGCCCGTTGGGCGATCAGGGAATGGGAGCCTGTAATTTCTATTCCCATGCAGGAATTGTCGTGGATATTGATGCAGTCGTCCCCCGCAAACCCGAATTCACAGTCTTCTATGATAAAATTCCCCTGGGAATTACAGATGTGAAGGCAGTCTGTGGCAGTGGAAATGCTCCGGGCGGTGCCCGGCCGGACGGTGACCTTACAGCCTTTGAAATGCAGGCCATGGATATCCCCGTTTCCTACGAAACCGCTTCCGGGGGAGGAATAAATGGTGATATTTTCCAGGGTACAGTCGGTCGTATCCCGAATGGGGATTGTGAGGATGCTGTATTCATAATGCCGGAAATTATAGCAGTCTCCGCGATGAAAATGCTGCTTTGTAAAATCCGGATCCGCGGTATAAAACCGCATGGTATTGGCATCCACTCTCTCCTGGACCGGCTTGAACACCCCGGACAGTTCCCGGATCAGTTCATGCATACGGGCGTCTGTTTCTTCATCCCCGCTGTCTTTTACATATTCATTTTTATAGGGACGGAATTCCATGCCGTTTTTGCAGCCCGGCGTATAGCGGTGCGGATCAAAGGGACCTACAATAGTAAAATGCATCTTGTCGGGAATGGTTTTACAGGCGGGAAAGGTACATTCGATATAGCTGCCGTCCGCTGCGACCTCCGTTACAATGCCGGCGCTGGCAAGAGGGGCTTTTTCCCAGTTCCAGTCAAGAACCAAATCCCGGATCATAATCCGGTGTGCGCCGCAGACAGAAAGATAGGGCTTACATGTTTCGAAAATAAATTCACTTCCCTGGCCGTCTAAAAGAAAGTTCTCCATTCCATCCAGATCAAGATGGGCGTTCCCGCCGCATTCTTTAAAGCGATAGACTCCCCTGGGGACAAGCAGGGTTTCCAGCTTTTCTTTCCGGCAGCAGACAAGCGCCCGGGCGAAGGCCTTATAATTGCAGGAATTCCCGTCCGGTTTTGCACCAAAGTCCGCAACGCTGACACTGCGCCCCGGGGCGGGTCTGCGGATGTGCAGGCCTGCCAGTTCGTTTTCAAGTGTTTCCATAAAAGAAGTATCTGTTTTTTCCATTTCCTGTTATCCTTTCACGCCGGACGCCATAATACTTTGCTTCAGCTGTTTGGAGAAGAGGATGGACAGAAGGATTACCGGGGTTATGGTTATGACGGCAAGGCCCATTAATGCATTCTGTTTGGTTCCCATATTGTTGGAAATGTTATACAGCGCCACATTCAGCGTCCACAGCTTTTGATCCTCCGTTACCAGCCATGCCCAGAAGAAATCGTTCCAGTTCCCGATGAAGGTCTGCAGGGCGATCAGGGAAATAATCGCTTTGGACAGCGGCATGCAGATCTGGGTATACAGGTAAAAATGACTGGCACCGTCCAGAGAAGCGGCTTCAAAATAGCTTCCGGGGATCTGGTCAAAAAAGCCCTTGTACAGATACACATAAAAACCAAAGGGGTAGAGGAAGGGCAGCAGCAGGGCGGCATAGTTATTATAAGCGCCCATCTGCCGGTACATGATGAGCTGGGGCAGCATAATGCTGGCAAAGGGGACCATCATGCCTCCCATAAAAAAGAGCAGTACAAAATTCCCCGCTTTTTTCGTCAGCAGCCGGCTGATGACAAAGGCACAGACGGAGCAGAGAATGACCTGGGAGATCATGGCGAAGCCGATGACGATCACGCTGTTCATGACAAAGGTCATAAAACCGAATTTGACAATGGTTTCACTTTGGGGATAGATATAGGCCGGCATCTGGAGATAATATTGGAAGCTTTCCAGATTGAGCAGATTCTTGGTTCGGCTGCCTGCGCCGGCAAGCGTGCCGTTGAGCGCGTAGTTTTCGGCAAGCGTCGCCGAGACCTGCTGGTAAAAGGTGTCTGCCAGGCCTTCGGGCGGTGTCCGGGTGATTCCGTCCGGATCGAATTCATAGCCGATGGATTCGCAGGCCCTCAGATAGCGGTCGCCGTGAAGCAGGACATCCCTTTTGATGGTCGTTCTGGAATAAATTCCATAATCCCGTTCCATCTGCAGCTTCATCTGATGTGCCCTGGAATAGAACAGGGTTTTGCCGTCCTTTGTCCCATAGACCTGGATCTCCATAATGGACTGGTCGGCCAGTTTATAGTTGATGCCGAGCATTGCCAGAATGTTATCCTGGAGCATGGCATCCTTCAGCTGTGCTTCATCGCCGAAATCCTTTCCGGAATAGTCTATGACGAGAGAAAGGCTGTTGGCGCTGTCCGGAAGCAGCTGCGGCGGTACCTCATAGATCTTGGCATTGTCCTTCATAGCGCTGGAAACGGCGAAAATCAGAGGATAGAGCATGAGGGCGGCAAAGAGCAGCGAGATGGTGACCGCACAGATTTTCAGCCTGCGTTCCGAAGCTCCCGGTTTAATGTGGTTCTTTTTTGTTCCGTTCTTTTTTTTCATGAGTACCGGCTCCTATTCTTTTTCTGATTTTTCAAAGCGCATCTGCAGCATGGTCAGGGCGGCGATGACGAGCAGAAGAATGACGGAAGCGGCGGAACCGCGGCCGTAATTCAAATCCTGGTTAAACGCATTATAGATGAAGATCCCCTGTGTGGTGGATGCCCCGCTGGGGCCGCCGGAGGCATACATGTAGGGGGCGTCCAGAAGCTGCATGGTGGTGATCACACACATGATCAGCTGGATAAATATCATAAAGGAAATGTTGGGCAGGATGATCCGGAAAATTTTGCCGAAGCCCGTACAGCCGTCCAGCGCAGCGGATTCCATGATGTCGGAGGATACGCCCTGTATGGCGGACAAATACAGAAGAACGGTAAGCCCGCCCCCCAGCACACCGGGGAAAATAATGCAGAATTTGACCAGATCGGGATCGCTGAGCCAGGCCTGGGGCTGGCCGCCGAAAAACTTCACGATCTGGTTGGCAATCCCATAATCGGGATGCCAGATCCATTTCCATATAATGACGTTTACGGAAGTAGGGATAAGCGCCGGCAGGATATAGAGGGTGGTCAGGCATTTCTGGAGGCGGATCAGTTCGTTTAGGAGCAGAGCCTGAATCAGAGGGATGAAAAAGCACATCGCCAGCTGCAGCAGGAGGAAAAGAAACGTATTTTTCCAGGCATCCCAGTAATACTGCATACGGAACATGCCGATATAATTGGAAAGGCCTACGAATCTGCCGGGCGGGTTAATAGGGTCGTATTTAAATAAGGAAATATAAAAGGCGCTGAGAATGGGATAGTATTTCAGCCATACGGTAAAGGCCATGGGCAGCGCCAGGATGCACCAGGGCGCCGCTTTTTTCCGGAATGTGTAGCTTCCGAAGCTTCCGGTAAATTTGTTTCCTTTCATAGATCAATCCTCCCCGAAGTAAATTATTTGAAGGTGCACACCATAGTGGGCGTACGGATACTAACCCTATTATAAATAGAATGAAAGAGGTACATAATCAATAAAATAAACCATCATGTCACCTTTCTTAAGCTGTTTTGCCCGTCCCGGAAAAAGCTTAAGAAAAGTGACATTTTCCGCGTATTCGGTTAATATTGTATCGTTTTCAGAAATATTATTTTTTGTTATGATAGTTTTATCAAAACGAGTTCGCTGTTGTTGGGGGACTACAAAAAGGAGGAAACAGAATGAAAAAGAAAGCATTGGCTGTTGTTTTGACATTATGTATGGCTGCCGGCCTGCTGGCCGGCTGTGGAAGCAAGCCGGCAGAAAATACGGCGGCCGCGCCTTCCGGGCAGACCGCTGCGGAAGATACGGCAGGGGATAAAGAGGAAACTTCAGAGCCGGCAGCCGTGACTGAGGCACAGGATACGGAAAAGGAGCCGGTGGAACTCACCTTATGGGTGACCAGCCGCAATACGGATGATTGGTCTACAGAGATGGAAAACCAGTTTCTGAGTGAACATCCCTGGATTACCCTGAATAAGGTGGTAAAGGAAGGGGACCCGGGCAACGAATTTTACCAGGGCGTGGCTGCCGGAAACGCACCGGATCTGGTAAACTGCTCCTTTACTATGATGAATTCCTATATCGCTGCCGGTATCCTGGAACCGCTCAATACCTATACGGACAATTGGGATGAGTGGGGGAATTTCACAAAAGAATATGTGGATATGTTCACACGGGACGGTAACGTATACGGACTTCCCGGTTCGGTTGCCCCCATGCTGTTCGGATACAATAAAGCGCTGCTGGAGGCCGCAGGCGTGACGGAACCGCCTAAAACCTGGGATGAAGCCATTGAAGTGGCTAAGTTAGTCAACGATCCTTCCAACCAGATCACCGGCTATGCAACGCTGGCGGCGGAGTGGACCGAATGGTTTTTCCAGTATTATGTATGGCAGGCCGGCGGGGATCTGACGAAAGAAAATGCGGATGGGACGGCGGAGCTTACCTTTACGGATCCCGCTGTAATAGAAGCCGCAAAGTTTTATCAGAGACTGCGCAGTGAAGGGGTTCTCCAGAGTGACCTCACTTTGAAATTCGGCGATCTCGTAACGAATTTCGGCCTTGGAAAAATCGGTATGATGCCGTTTGCAGGTGACTGGGTATCGGAAGCCATCAGCAACGGGATTGATCCGGATGACATCGGCCTTTGTCTCCCTCCTGCAGGTCCTTCGGGAGAGCAGACAACCGCAATTGCCGGTACCTGCTATGTCATCAACGCAAAAGCGGATCAGGCCAAGAAAGACGCGGCATGGGAATACATCAGCTATTATACAAGCAAAGAATATCTGACATCCTTTTTTGAAAATCTCGCTACCAAGGGAGCGCCCAATCCGGTTATCATACCCCGTGATGATATGAGCGTGACTGATTTTTATGAATTCCCGGAAGAATATAAGGAAGTCCTGGAAGCTGCCAAAACAGTAGGACGTCTGGAATTCTACGGAAAGGCTGACTTCGGCTCTTATGTGGACAGGGCCGTACAGAAGATATTGGTGGATCCCAATGCGGATCCGGAAAAAGAGTTCGCCGATGCCCAGAAGCTCTGTGAAAACGAGGCGCTGGATGCCTTTAATGAAGCGAACAAAAGATAATCTTATTGCAGATACCCGGGGAATATAAGACCTTGCAGCCAGAAAGTGTGAGAATTCATTCTTGCACTTTTTGGCATTTACAAATACCTGTGGTATAATTTGGTGCAGGACAGACGGTGGGGGGATGCCGGCATATGCGCATACTTAAGAAAATAAAAGAAACAGGCAGGAAGGCCGACAGGCATATCAAAACAATGCTCCGGAAGGTAAGCCTGTTCCGCAGGCTCAATACGTCGTTTATGCTGCTTCTGATAACGGCGGCTATTTTCCTTACTTTTTTCAGCTTTTACAAATATTCTGATGAGATCAGTAAAAATACAGACAGGTATATTTCCCTTCTTGTCCAGAATGTGGCGCTGAAAATTGAGGACACCATGCAGGAATATGAAGCGGAGGCCCTGCGGTTTTATGATGACAGCCAGGTGGTGCGGGCTTTGCTGGAAAACGCGGAGCCGGGGGCGGCTTTGGACAGCGAAGCCTATGAACAGAACCGGTACTGTATCGAGAATGCGCTTTATAATATTGGCTATGGGCGGAAATATATCGTAAATATCCAGTTTGTGACGCCGGAGGAACCATATTATATGGTGGAACCGGGCGGATACCGCAGGGGCGGTATCATCCGGGATCCGGAAGCCTTTTATCAGACGGATTTTTACAGGCTGCCCCAGGAAAAAAACGGATATCCCGTCTGGTTTGACACCGCGGATCAGACCGAGATTTTTTATAAAAACGAACAGAGCGTCTATGGCCTTGCCAATATCGTGACGCTGGGTATCGCGGTGTATGCGCCGGCAGGCAGGGAGTTCCTGGGTGTTCTTCTTCTGAATATTGACCTGAATGCGTTTGCGGGAGCGATGGAGGGGTATGAAGCCTACAATGACGGAAATACGTTCATGATAGGGGAAGACGGGATCCTGATGTGGTTTAATCCCAGTATATCCGCACCGGCTTTTCCCAAGGACGGTCAGCTGTTCCAGGAAATGAAGGAGCAGGGGAAGGGGATCCGGGAAATAAGCGGCGACGGGCAGAAGCTGATTCTGGCATATGAGAGGATACCCAATACGTTTACCTTTGTAGCCCATGTTGCGGATCTGGATGTACTGTATGCCGGGACCTATCAGATCCGCAACCTGTGTATTCTGGTATTACTGGCCGTTGTGATTGCCTGCACGGTGATATCCTATTATGTCACAAGCAGTATCTCGGAGCCGGTGGGGCAGCTGATTAAGGTGATGCAGATGGCCGGGGACGGCAAATGGAACGAGAGATACCAAAACTCCGGAAACGATGAGATCACTATTTTAGGGGATCGCTTTAATGAGATGGCGGATAAAACGGATCAGCTTATCGAACAGGTCTATCTGTCGGAAATCAGGAGGCAGAAGGTTTCCATCAGCTGGATCAATGCAAGGCTGGATGCGCTGCTGATGCAGATTAATCCCCATTTCCTCTACAATACCCTGGATATTATCCGCTGGGAGGCCATGTATGAAGCCGGCGGGGAAAGCCCGGTCACGCAGATGATCGAGAAATTCAGCCAGCTTTACCGTATGGGGATGCGCACCGGAGGAAATACCATTACGCTGAAGGAAGGAGTCGAACACGCCAAGGCTTATCTGGAGGTCATTAATTTCCGGCACAGGGAAAAAATCTCGCTGGAGCTTCAGGTGGATCCGGAGGACGAAAAATTATATATCCCCCAGTTTATGCTGCAGCCGATTATGGAAAATGCGGTGGTGCATGCATTCGGCGATGCCAGCAGAGGATACGGGATTACGATTCGTGCCTGCAGGGAGGAAAACAGGCTGCTTGTGAGCGTCAGGGATAACGGAAAAGGGATGTCGCAGGAGGAGCTGGAAAAACTCACCTCTGTTATGGAAAAAGAGACTTTTGCGGAAGAAAACATAGGGCTTGTGAATGTCAATCAGAGAATCCGGCTTTTTTACGGAGAGGACTATGGGATCCGGCTTACCAGCCAAAAGGGAGAAGGGACGGAAATCATAATTTCACTGCCGGTGAGAAGCCGCTCGGAAAATATGGAAAAGACATAAGGACAGGACGGAACCGTTACACGAAAAGACAGAAGGAGGAGGGGAGCAGGATGGCATACAAGGTATTGATCGTGGATGATGAGGAGATTGTATGCAGGGGACTTACCCAGTTTGTGAAATGGCAGGAGCATGGGTTCCAGGCAGCCGGAAGCGCCAACAGTGTGGAGGAGGCGCTTCTGCAGCTGGAACATATGGAGGTCGCCGTTATTTTCCTGGACATCCGCATGCCCGGAAAGACAGGCTTGGATATGCTGCAAATCCTGCAGCAGTCGTACCCTGGTATAAAGACCGTGATATTAAGCGGTTTCAGTGAGTTTTCCTACGCCCGGGAAGCGATCCGCTACGGTGCGGTGGACTATCTGAGCAAACCGGTGAATCTGCAGGAAGTGGAAACCCTACTGGACCGCCTGAAGGCGGAATTTGAAAAAGAGGGCAGGGAAAAGGAAATCCGCGATAACCGGATTGAGGGGCTTCTGATATCGGTGGTCAAAGGTGTTAGCGAGGTGGAACAGGAAAAATACCAGCTGCCGTCTCTGGAAAGCTGGTATGGATTTTCAGCAAGGCTCATGGTAAACGACGTGCCGGATGAGGAAATCGGTTTAAAAAAGGAAGCGCTCCGGAAGAACATAAAAGCGATTGTGCCGGACGCTTATGTTCTGGATCAGGATGTATACGGGATCTTTGCAGTGATTCCCTGCAGCGAAGGGACGGAAGCGGAGAAGTTTGCGGTGATGCTGGAACAGACCTGCCGGGTGGAACAG
The DNA here is from genome assembly GCF_003478085.1 of Eisenbergiella sp. OF01-20. Lineage (NCBI taxonomy): Bacteria > Bacillati > Bacillota > Clostridia > Lachnospirales > Lachnospiraceae > Eisenbergiella > Eisenbergiella sp. OF01-20. The sequence continues at coordinate 268,121 of NZ_QUES01000003.1, forward strand.
GAATGGGCCTGCGGGCTAAGCAAATATAAACATGGGGTACGGGATTTACGGGAAGGCTATCAGGAAGCGGAATATGCCCTGCGCTACCGCAGAGCGAGAGAAAAGCGGGGGATTGTCTGGTACAAAAATATCGAAACGCTTTACGCACAGAGCGCGCCGGAGGTTCCCGACATTGTCATGGAGCTTACCGGAAAACTCATGAATCCGGAGGAACGGGCCCAGGCCGCGGCACAGATGGAGCTAGCCCTGGAAAATATCTGCATGCAGCGGCCTGTGATCACCCGGTTCCAGACCACCTGTATCCGGTGTCTGATAGAAATGAACAGCATGTTGGAAAGCATGGAGCCAAAGGGGCTGGATCTCCATGGACAGCTGAACAAGGTGCTGGAGAATATCTTGTTTTGCAGCGACTATAAAACCACCATCGCCTGTATGACCGATTATGTGAGGCTGCTGGCTTCGGGGCTTGACGGAACGGATGAAAAGCAGCTGGGGAAAGGTGTGATCCGGGAAATCCAGCTTTTCATCCGGAAGAATTACAGTAAAAATATTACCCTGAATATGCTGGCGGAGCAGTTCTATCTGCACCCCAATTATTTAAGCCGGCTTTTTAAGGAAAAAACCGGGAAAAACTTTGTGGAATATATGACGGAAATACGGATGGAACAGGTGAAAAAGCTGCTGGAAAATCCGGAAAACCGCATAGCCGATATCAGCATTATGGTGGGGTATGATAATACCCGGTATTTTAATAAGGTATTTAAACAGTCCGTCGGGATGACGCCCAGTGAATACAGGGAAAGGCTGCTGAAAAATGAGGGGTGAATGCATAGGTATGCTTCCGGTAATTCTCTGCCGTAAGAGGGGTATCCCTCCTTACCAAATCCGGCCTCATGACTATCGTAGGGTTAAAGCTTGTGCCGACGGTCCCCCGTCCTCTTCCGCCGTCGTATCGAACGCGGATTTATAAATGACATAATTACCTTTTCCGTTGTCGGATCTTAATTTCTCCAAATCTTCTTTCATATTCTTGACATCCGGATTGCCGGCGCCGAAAACGCTTCTGACGTTCTCCACAACCTTTTCATATTCTTCAGGCGTATAGAGTTCGAAAAGCCCTTCCAGAGTGGGATCGGAAGTCTGCTCAGGGGAAGGGGACGCTTCTGCGTCCGGCTCACCGGATCCGGGAGCTTCTCCGGCAGACGGTTCCCGCGGCAAGTATCAAGGCCAGTGTAAGCGTTCTTTTTTTAGGATTCATGGTTATCCCTCCTGGAAGTTTTAGGAAAGGATAGCATAGGTTTCTCTAAATAGTATCTAACCGGTATATATTGCATTAGCGTGCAGAAAATATCCGGTGTATTTGTCCGGAGATGTTTCAGGTTTGTTACAAATGGGGGATATACTGCGGTTATACAGAAAGGAAAGGAGGCGGCGGACGGTGAAGCTATTGATTGTGGAAGATGAGGAAATGATTGCCAGGCTCATCCGGATAGGGCTGGAAAAGGCGGGGTATTCCTGCGAATGTGTTTACGATGGAAAGACGGCGGCGGATTTCCTGGAGCAGAAACGGTATGATTTGATTCTTCTTGATATTATGCTTCCGGAAATCGACGGATATGAGCTGCTGGAATACAGCAAAGAGTTCGGGATACCGGTTATCTTTATTACGGCAAAATCCGGCCTGGAGGATAAGATTAAAGGCCTGAGGGCAGGGGCGGACGATTATATTACAAAACCCTTTGAACTGGCCGAGCTTACGGCCAGGGTGGAGAGTGTGCTGAGGAGGTATCATAAGGGGCAGGCCCGGATAAAGGTGGCGGGTCTGGATATTGACAGGGAATCCAGAACGGTAAAAAGAGACGGGACGGAAATTGAACTCACCATGAAGGAGCTGGATCTGCTGCTGCTTTTTCTGCGGAACCGGAACATAGCCCTGTTCCGTGACCGGATCTACGAAGAGGTCTGGGGCGGGGAATACGATCCGGAAAGCAGGACAGTGGATGTGCATGTACAGCGCCTGAAAAAAAAGCTGGGGCTGGAAGGCGTTATCGTACCGGTAAGGAAAATCGGTTACAGACTGGAGGCGGATAAGGAATGAAGCTGAGACAAAAAATTATGATTTCTGCTCTTTTGCTTTTTATGGCGGTATTTACAGGAGCTAATATCCTGACCATAGAAAACAGCTGTAAGCTCTCCTTCAACCGGATCCTGCAGCAGGCCAGAGATGAGCAGGAAAGTATTTCATCGGGGATTGAACAGTATGTATGGGCTGAACGTGAAAAAAACGGGGATAACGGCAGTAAGGATGCGGTTACGGACTATCTGGACAGCAGGGTGAATTCCCAGGGAACAGCATTGGAAATCCTGGCGGATGACAAGGTGCTGTACAGTACACTGGATTTTAAACAGCCGGTGGCTGTGGAGGTTGAATATACCAGCAGGCTTGCAACGTACAGCAGACAGGAAATTGACGGAAAGCAGTATCTGATTCTGAGCAGTTTTTTCCCTCTTAAGGACAAAACAATACGGAACCTCTTTTTCGTGGATATCAGCGGTATCTATGCGGATCGGGCCAAGCAGTATGCTTTTTTCTTCCGGCTAGCTACGGGAACGGCGGTGCTGCTTGCTGTCTGCCTGTATCTGCTCACCGGAAGGCTTACCAAAACCTTGCGCGTACTGACGGCTTCCGTGAGGAAAACAGGGGAAGGCAATTATGCGGAGAGGATACCTGTCACGACGAAGGACGAAGCGGGGGAACTGGCGGAAAGTTATAACAAAATGGCGGATGCTATTGCGACCACCGTGGAGGAGCTTAAAAGGAAAAACCAGGAGCAGCAGCGGTTTACGGATAATTTCACCCATGAACTGCGCACCCCCCTGACGGCGGTAGTGGGCTATGCGGATCTGCTGCGTTCCACCAGCGGTGACGAAGAGTATGTGCAGGAGCTGGGCGAGTGCATTTTCCGGGAGGGCAAACGGATTGAGAAGCTTTCGGAAGTGATGATGGATATGATCTTTTTAAGAAGGCATACCTTTGATATGGAGCCTTGTGACGCAGGAGATATCATCCGGCAGGCGGTCATGGCATATGAACCTGCGGCGGGGAAAGCGGGACTGCGGCTGGAGACGGTATTACCCGGAGAACCGGTCCTGCTTCTTGCCAAACCGGATTTGCTGCTGACCCTGTTCGGCAATCTGGTTGATAATGCGGGAAAAGCCTCCGAACCAGGCGGCAGGATATGGATAAGGCTCAGGGAAGAGGGCGGATCCGTCACCGCAGAGGTGGAGGATGAAGGAAAAGGAATACCGGAGGAAGAACAGGCCCGGGTTTTCGAAAGTTTTTACCAGGTGGACAAGGTGAGAAACCGGAAGAATAACGGCGTTGGGCTGGGCCTTTCCCTTTGCTCGGATATCGCCCGGATCCATGGGGCAAAAATCGAGCTTGTTTCCCGGGTGGGAAAAGGGACAATGGTAAAAATCATGTTTCCCTGTTACAAAGAGGTTACAAAAACCGGGTAGTCTGTATTACGTGCAAAACAAAAAAGGTACATAGCGGCCTGAGAAAGAGGAGGATTTACCAATGAAACGAAGGATACAATTGTTGCTGCTTTTGGGAGCGCTTCTGGCGCTGGTGCTGACGGGGTGTGCGGCCAAAGCGCCTGACGGCGGCGGAACGGCTTCGGGGGATTCCGCGGAGGCAGAAAGGCAGACGCAGCAGTGGATCGAGACCTCTGCAAAGAAGCAGGACGGCATACAGATAGAAGCGGAAGCCGGCACACAGGTTTCCGGGGAACCTTCCGGCTCGAATCTGGAGGCGGCTCCGCCGGAGCTGGTGCAGAAGGCTGTGGATGCTCTGAACTATTATTTTGATGTTACGCTGGATGCAGAGGACTTTGAAATCGGCAGCCGTTTTTCTCCGGAAGAGGTTTATGAAGGGGATCTTTATAAAGCCAATACCACCCTCTTTTTTTCTTCCCCGAAAAACAGAGAAGAAACGGGGTATTTCAATGGCGAATATGTGACGCCGGAATATATAGTTTCTTTTCTGGAAAACGGGGAGATCAAAGATATCTATCTGGCAGGGATGAATACGGTGTGGGAAGATGCCGACAGACCTCCGACAGTGGAAGAGGCGAAAAAAATCACCAGGCAGTTCCTTCTTTCCAAAAAACTGTCTGCAGAAGAGGATATCGAACTTCTGGGTGCAGCTTTTAACAACGATACCTCTATCGCCGTCATATATAAGGACGGCAGGGACGGGGCCATCGTGGTGACTGTGGACGTGGCTTCCGGCAAGGTGGACTGCTTTGACCGGCAGAGCAGGGGCCGGGCTATGAGATGGATCACACCGATAGAGGCAGGCTCCGGAAAAGGATGACGGCAGTATGATATGACGGCATCGCACAATACGTTACTGGTCACGGAGTGAACAGGAAAACCACAATACCCGTACCGCCCGGCATGGCGGTACGGGTATTTGACTGTGTGTGGATACTGTGTTATCATAAAAAGGCACCGGCGGCCGAAGGTGTGTAAAAATCTGTCGCCGCAATTCCATTCAGACCCTATTCAAAAACAATTCGTTATTTCTGTCCTATTCGGACAACAATTCATAAAATGAGAAAAAAATGAGTAGCAACCAAAAAAGGAAAAGAGTAAGAGGCGGTTGTCCGGTGTTGGATTTTCAGATATAATTATGTGGAGGGCGGAAATTTACACATGGCTTACGGAACAGGAGGCTGTGTGGATAAACACAAACAGAAAGAGAAACAGACCGAAGCACGGGAAATACACCATGAGGATCTGGCACTGAAAACAGCAGCGCAGTATTTCGGCAAAGAGCTGCTGCCTCTGCTGGGTATTCCCGGTACGGTAAAGTACATCGCACCTACCGAAAGGGTGAAGCTTGAGGCGAGACAGATGTATCAGGATTTTAATTATTTTTCTGCAGAAGGTGTGCTGATGCATCTGGAGTTTGAAAGCGATGCCATTACCAGAGAGGATTTGAGGCGCTTTCGTGAATATGAAGCGGCTACCAGCCGTACATTTCAGTGCCCGGTGGTTACTTATGTGATATGTACCTCAAAAGTAAAATATTTGAGGACTGAACTGGCGGAAGGGATTAATAGGTATCGGGTTAAGCTTGTCCGTTTGAAGGATTCGGATTCGGATCTGTTGTTTTCCGGGCTGGACAGGAAACAAAAGCAGGGAAAAATACTGGAAAAAGCAGATCTGGTGCCTTTGCTTTTAACGCCGTTGATGTCCGGCAGCCTGGAAATCGGAGAGAGGATTATTAAAAGTTTACAAGTCCTGCAGAATTCAGGTAATGCAGTAACGGAGATGGAACTGGAAAAAATGTTTGCCGTGCTTTATACGCTGGCGGATAAATTCCTGGACGAGAAGGAACTGAGCAGAGTAAAGGAGATATTAGCGATGACAAAGCTGGGAACAATGTTGTTTAATGATGGGAAAGCGGAAGGAAAAGCAGAAGGAAAAGCGGAAGGGAAAGCCGAATTAGTGGCAATCATCCGTAAAAAAAGGAACAAGGGATATACCGTGCCGGATATAGCGGAGGATCTGGAGCTGGAGGAGGCATATGTCGGGGAGGTTGCCGATTTGATAGATGCCGATCCTGACAGAACCGATTTACAGATAGCAGAAATTCTTGTCGGACAGATTTAGGATCAACAACAGCCCTTGAAACGGGCGGAACGGAGGAAAAATGAAGATATTATTTATCGGGGGGACCGGTACCATCAGTATGGCGATCTCCAAAAAGCTTCTGGAGCAGGGACATGAGCTGTATCTGATTAACCGGGGAAACCGGAATGAGGGGCTGGCGGCGCAGCTGCCTGGCACGGGGGAATGGAACCGTCCCAGGGAGATTATTGCGGATATCAACAGGGAGGAAGAAGCGGCGAAGCTGCTGGAAGGGATGTCTTTTGATGTGGTGGCAGATTTTATCGCTTTCCGTAAGGAACAGTTGGAGAGGGATTTCCGGCTTTTTCAGGGCAGAACCAGGCAATTTCTTTATATCAGCTCCGCATCGGCTTATCAAAAGCCATGTGCGGATTATTTAATAACGGAAAGTACACCGCTGTGCAATCCCTATTGGCAGTATTCCCGGGACAAGATAGAAGGGGAGGATTACCTCATGAAGCGGTACCGGGAGGACGGCTTCCCCGTTACCATCATAAGGCCCAGCCATACCTTTGACGAGCGTTCCGTGCCGCTTGGTCTGCATGGTTTAAATGGCAGCTGGCAGGTTCTGAAACGGATGCTGGAGGGAAAGCCGGTGATCATACACGGCGACGGCACTTCTCTCTGGACCATGACCCATAACAGTGATTTTGCCCCGGGATTTATCGGCCTGCTTGGGAATCCCCATGCCCTGGGACAGGCGGTGCAGATCATGTCGCCGGAAAGCATGACGTGGAACCAGATTTATGAAGTGGTTGCCGATGCGCTTGGGGTAAAACTGCATGCTGTTCATATTTCCACAGAATTCCTTGCCGCCGCGGACGGAGGAAGGTATGACTTCAGCGGTTCGCTGTTCGGGGATAAAGCCAATACGGTCGTTTTTGATATCTCGAAGCTGAAACGTCTGGTGCCCGGCTTTTCTCCGGCAAAGACCATGGAGCAGGGGCTTCGGGAAACCGTAGCGCAGGTATTGGCCCGTCCGGAGCTTCAGAGGGAGGATCCGGAGTTTGACGCCTGGTGTGACCGGGTGATTGCGGCAAGGCAGAAGGCACTTGACAGCCTGCGGCAGGGATGACAAATAAGAAGTGTGAATAACGAAAAAAGGGATGGCCCGTTCTGCGGGTCATCCCTTTTTTAACGGAAAGCAGTCCGGTCAGACATAATCCGGGTTGCATGGATTGCGCTTATTGCGTTGCGCACAGTTGCGCAAAAAAGGGGAATAAATTTAGAAAGTATATACTGTGTGGATAAAGAATCTTTGTTTTTATTGCGAATTGATTGTGATAAATTACAATGATATCATTAAATATACTTAAAAATACAGCAAAATATATGATAACAAATGGATGCGCAAAAAATGAATTGGATATAATGTATATTTTTATGCAATTGTTCAGCAAGGCAGTGCATTTACTGCCCCGGACGTAAAATTGGTTCAGGTGTGCAAAAATTCTGAACAGTTACACTTATCAGAATGCCATGCAGGCCCGGAATAGGGAGCATGGAAGCCGGACGGGAGGAAAGGAGCAAAAAAGAAAAAATGAAGAAGGTAGCAGAACAGACGCGGTACAAACCATCTTTTTGGAAAACCGCAAAAAAACACTGGATGTTATTGCTGATGCTGGCGCCGGCACTGTTGTATGTTGTTATTTTTTCCTATGTGCCTATGACAGGAATTGTGCTGGCGTTTAAAAATTACCAGTATGCCGGCGGCATTTATGGTTCTCCATGGACAGGGCTGGACAACTTCAAGGCGCTGCTGGTCGCCGGAAAGCTGGGGCAGGTAACGCGGAATACCTTATTGTATAATGTGGCATTTCTCTTTTTAGGCGTTATCTTTGAAATGGGCAGCGCTATCCTGCTGAATGAGCTGTTCGGAAAATGGTTTAAGAAAATTGCGCAGTCCTTTATGTTTCTGCCGTACTTCATCAGCTGGGTAGTGGCCGGAGCGATTATGTATAACATTTTCAACTATGAACGGGGGGTATTTAATCATGTATTGAATATGCTGGGGGCCGGAGCCTTTGATTTATACAATACGCCGGCGGCATGGCCGTTCGTCCTTATTTTCCTGAAAATCTGGAAACAGACGGGTTACGGTTCCGTGGTTTATCTGGCCGCGATTACCGGGCTGGATCAGGAAATGTTTGAAGCATCCGCCATTGACGGAGCCAATGCGTGGCAGAAGATCAGATACATAACCATTCCTTCCCTGATTCCCACCATGATGATTCTGGTACTTATGGGAATCGGCAACATCTTCCGGGGAGATTTCGGATTGTTCTACCAGACGGTTAAGAGCAGCGCCCTGCTCCAGCCTGTGACGGACGTCATAGATACCTATGTATTCCGTTTGCTGATTAATAACAGCGATATCGGAGTATCCGCCGCCGCCGGTCTGTACCAGTCGGTACTCTGCTTTGTAACAATTACCATATGCAATAAGCTGGTGAAAAAAGTAGAACCGGATTATGCCTTATATTGATGGAGGGAGAGTAGAGCTATGGCTAATAAAAAAATACATCACAAAAGGACGATGAGCAGGGACGCGCTTGCCATAAATGTGATGGGTTATCTCTTGATCGGCATGTTCGGCCTGCTGTGTGTAATTCCCTTTTACCTGATTATTGTCGCTTCATTTACATCGGAGGCTTCGCTGATCCGGAACGGATATCCGCTGCTGCCCACTGATTTCAGCATACAGAGCTATCTGCTGTGCCTGAAAAACCCGATATCCATATTGAAGGCATACGGAACTACGATCGGCGTTACCATGGCGGGTACGGTATTATCCGTATTTATAGCCACCATGACAGGGTATGTGCTGTCACGAAAGGATTTTCCGTGGCGCAATCAATTGTCCTTCTTCTTTTTCTTTACCACCCTGTTCAGCGGCGGGCTGGTACCCTGGTATATGCTGTGTGTACGTTATCTGCATTTCAAGAATTCGTATCTGGGGATTTTGCTTCCGCTGATGTTCTCCGTATGGAATATGATCATTGCCAAGTCTTTTATGGCAGGGATTCCCAGTGCGATCAGTGAATCGGCCAAAATGGACGGAGCCAATGATCTGGTAATATTTATCCGTCTGATCCTTCCTCTGAGCAAGCCGCTGCTGGCGACACTGAGCCTGTTTTCAGCGCTGGCCTACTGGAATGACTGGTACAACTGCATGCTGTATATCACCAATGAAAATATGTTCACCCTTCAGTATTATCTGCAGAGGATGCTGGGAAGTGCGGAGGCTATGAGGATCGTGGCGGAAAAGTCAGGTATGGCGCTCCCCTCCGTGCCGCTGGAAAGTATGAAAATGGCTATGACGGTTATTGCCACAGGGCCGATTGTCCTTCTGTATCCGTTTGTCCAGCGTTATTTTGTGAAAGGCCTTACGATTGGTGCGGTTAAAGGGTGACGGCGTCCGGAAAAGGGCCGTACAGTCCACAACTTTCGCATCACAAACTATAAAAAAGGAGAAAAAGCTATGAAAAAGAAAAAAGTACTGTCCGTTTCACTTATTGTATGCCTGTTGGTTACCCTGCTCGCAGGCTGCGGAGGCTCTCCGGCCGCCACGTCCGACAGCTCCGCCGGCACGACGCCGGCCGCAGAATCCACAGCGGCCGGAGGGGAAGAGACTTCTACGGCAGCCCTTGACAGCCTGCCGGCGGCGGTAGGGGAAGGCACGATCACCGCATCCCCTGCATTCTACGCAGCTACAGATTTAAGCAAGGATTACACAGTCAATATGTACCTGATAGGTGATGTCCCCAACGACTGGGAGAAGGCTCTCAGCCTGGTCAATGAATACCTGAAGCCTTATAACACACAGCTTGCCGTTACTTTTATGAGCTGGAGTGATTATCAGACCATGTATTCCCTGGTGCTGGCAGGCGGCGAACAGGTGGATCTGATCTTTACGGCACCCTGGTGTTATATGTACAACGAAGCGGCGAAAGGATCCTTCTATGAGCTTTCGGACGAATTCATTACCAAGTATATGCCCCTGACGAGGAAATACCAGGCGCCCGAGAGCTGGGATGAAACCACCATATCCGGCCGGACAATTGCGGTCCCTTCCAATGTGGCATCCCCTATGGGCAAAATCGTGGCGGTACGTCAGGATTTAATGGAAAAATACGGAATGACCGAACTTAAGGACTGGGACGACTACAAAAAGTATATGCTCACGATTGCCGAAAAGGAAACACCGGAAAGCGGTATTTATGCACTGGCGGCTTCCGGAGACAACAATGAGCTGTGGGATGTGTACCGCCAGCAGACAGATACGTTCCTGGCTCTGGACAGCAGCTATCTGGACATGATGTATGAATATAAAGGGGATATTCCCGCAAAAGAAGATATTAAGCTTGCCTATGAATTTGATTCCTTCCTGGCTTATGCCAAAGATATGAAGGAAATGGCCGATGCAGGCTGCTGGAGCCGCAGCGCGCTGACCAATACGGTAACGGATGACGATGCGTTCGGCAATCTCCAGGGTGCGTCCATCGCCTGGAACGCTTCCGTATTTACCTACATGGAGCAGGCGGAAAAAACAGAAGGTGTGGAATGCATGGCCTATGACCTGACGACCGATCATCTGGTGAGCGCAGAGGCATATTCCAACAATGATATGGCGATTACAGCCGGATCCAAAAATCCGGAACGCGCAGCCATGGTTCTGGACATGATTAAGTTTGATACCTATCTGAACAGACTGCTGATTCTCGGTATCGAGGGAGAGCACTACAGCATTGACGATCAGGGGCAGTATACCGAGCTGGATAAGGCAACGGAATTCTCAGCCAGTGCCATTTCCGCTTCTTGGGCCATCAAGAACGGTGATCTGACGGAAGCCGGCGTGCCGGAACGGGAAAAAGCCATTACCGATGCCTGGAAAGAGCGGGTGGAGATGAATCCCACCATCACCTTTGTGTTCGACGATACGAATGTGAAATCTTATGTTTCCGCAGTTACCGCGGTACTCACCGATTATGTGCCCATGCTGGAGCTGGGGCTTGTGGACAGCGTGGAAACCACACTGGACGAGATGATAACGAAATGTTATGATGCAGGTTTGCAGAATATATATGACGAATTCTATACACAGTACGATGCCTGGCTGGCAACCCGCGGGTAAATAAGCTGGCAGGGAACGGCAGTTCTGCCTTCCCGCGTGAGGAATGAGCCTGTCGGTCCTCACGTCCGTTTGGCTCATTGCCCGTGGGAATGTCAATGATAGGAGGTATGGGAAAATTACTCTTGAAAAGATAGCAAAAGAACTGGGAGTGTCCAAGAGTACCGTTTCCCGTGCCTTGTCAGGGAAGGGCAGGATTGGGGAAGCTACCAGACTGAAAATACAGGCCTATGCCAGGGAACAGGGAATATGGCGGGAAAAAGAACCGGGGACGGGGCCGGCCAGAACGGAAAACATAGCGGTGGTGATTCCGGTGGACGCTTATTCCACCAATGTCCCGTTCTTTCAGGAATGCCTTCTGGGAATCAGTGAAATGGCAACTATGCTCCAATATAATGTGTTAATAACCATCGGTTCCCCCAATGATATATCCAACGTCCGCAGACTGGTGGAGAAAAGGCAGGTGGACGGTATTGTTCTCCTGCGTGATTTGGAGCATGACCGGCTTCTTCAGTATCTGACGGAGCAGCATTTTCCTGCGGCTCTGTCCGGGACCTGCGATTATGAGGAGATCATCCAGGTGGACATTGATAACGAAGCGGCGGCAAACAGCCTTGTTTCCCTTCTCATCGGGCAGGGCTACCGCCGGTTTGCCATGCTCTTCGGGGAAATGTCGTATCGGGTGAACCAGAAACGCTGCCAGGGCTGTTATGACGCGTTGGACAAATACGGGCTGTCAAAAGCACATCAGCTATGTTACCCTGATTTTGACAATACGGAATTACTCAGCAGTATCATAAGCGATATGTTTGCCGGGAAGGTGGAATGCATTGTATGCGGAGACGATGTGATCTGTACCAGGGTTATGTCGGCCCTGCAGGCGGAGGGGTATCGGATCCCCCGGGATATTTCTATTGCCTCTCTGTATAACAGTATGAATCTGAACTGTTTTTCCCCTGCCGTTACGGCAGTCAATGTGTCGGCAAGGCAGGTTGGGAACGTGGTGGGAAGACAGCTTATAAACCGGCTGCGGGGAGAAGCTTACAGCGCAGTGACAAATCTTGGATACGAAATGCTGCTGCGTAAATCAACCGGAAAAATGTATCCGTAAAAGACGGAAAAGGGAGAGAGAATGTATTTAACAGGGAAGGATGTAAGGCAGAAGGAAACCTTTAATTTGGATTGGTTCTTTTATCATGGGGAGGAGGAAAAGGTTCCCGGCGATGCAAGGACCACGGGCTACAGGCCGGTAAAGCTGCCCCATGACTGGAGTCTGGAATATCCTTTTGAGGAGGATGCGCAATCGCGCGGATCCGGAGGCTATGTAAGGACGGGGATCGGCTGGTATAAGAAATGCTTCCGCGTCGATCCTGCCGCGGTGGAAAAGGGCAGGGTGTTCCTGCATTTTGAAGGCGCCTATATGCTGGCACAGGTATGGCTGAACGGGCGGAGCCTGGGACGGCATGTGTACGGATATACCCCTTTTGAATGGGAGATTACGCAGCTGCTGGCTGCGGACGGAAGTGAAAATGTGGTGGATGTGAAGGTGGATAACTCCGCCCAGCCAGGTTCCCGGTGGTATTCCGGCTCCGGTATTACGAGAAATGTATGGATATATGGGACAAACGATATCCATATCGCTCCCTATGGGGTATGGATCCGCCAGCCGGAGGTGACAAAGGAACAGGCGAAGATACATATGGAAACACGGGTATGTGTGGAGAAAGACAGCAAGGCTGACGGAAAATCCGATCCGGAAGCGGCTCTGGCTGCAGAGAAAAGCACAATTGTCGTGGATACGAGTATTTATGCGCCGGACGGCAGTCTGTGCATACAGGCGGGCACAGGGCAGGGCAGGCTGACTGCGGCATACGGAAAAGAGGAGCTGCTTTTTGACCAGGAGTTCGTATTGACGTCTCCCGTACTCTGGGATACAAAAGAGCCTGCCCTGTATGAGGCCGTTACCAGAATCTATAAAGAAGGGATTCTTCAGGATGAAGTACACACGGTTACCGGTTTCCGGGATATCCGCTTTGACAGCGCACAGGGCTTCCTGCTGAACGGGATCAGAGTGAAACTGAACGGCGTATGCATTCATCACGACGGCGGCTGCGCAGGCGCCGCGGTCCATCCGCAGATATGGGAAAGAAGACTGGAAAAGCTCAAGAGCATGGGAGTGAACGCGGTGCGTATGTCCCATAACCCGCCGGATCCGGCGCTGCTGGATTTATGCGACCGGCTTGGGCTGCTGGTTATGGATGAAGCCTTTGATGAATGGCGGATAATGAAGGGGAAGGAGCTGGGAAGCAATACCCATGAAAGCAGAGGGTATTCAGAGTGGTTTGACAGCTGCCATGAGGAGGACATCCGCACGATGCTCCTGCGCGACAGAAACCATCCTTCGATCATAATCTGGAGCATCGGAAATGAGGTACCGGATCAAACGGTCCCGGAAGGGTATCTGACGGCAAGAAAGCTGAAGGGCATATGCAGGGAACTGGATCCGGAACGCAGGGTGACCCAGGCGAATGACCAGATCTGTGCGGAACCCCGGGCGGCTTCCGAAGAGTTCCTGAACGAACTGGATGTGGTGGGCTACAATTATGTGGACAGGTGGAGGACCCGCGCGGAGACGCTTTATGATGATGACAAACGCGCCCATCCCGGCTGGTGCGTGATCGGGACGGAGAACGGAAGTCTCGGCGGGGTGAGGGGAGAATACCCGTTATCCATGAAGGAGAAGGCCGGCTGGTGGAAGCAGCCTTATTACAGCGCGCCGGTGAAGGTGGGCCGGCTGCTGCATTTTACTATGACTCACGATTATGTCGCAGGGGACTTCATGTGGACCGGAATTGATTACCTGGGAGAAGCCCACTGGCCTGCGCGTTCCTCCGCCGCCGGTGTGCTGGATACCTGCGGGTTCGAAAAGGACAGCTTTTATTTTTATCAGAGTATCTGGAAACGCTCCGAGCCTATGGCCCATCTGCTTCCGCACTGGAACCAGGACATGGAAGAGGGAACCATTATTCCGGTGCTGGGTTATACCAGCTGTGAGAGCGCAGAGCTGTTTCTGAACGGAAAATCCTACGGAAGAAAGGCATATGCTTATCCTTCCTACGGCATGACGGAGCGGTACGGACATTTTGATAAAGCGCCGGTACCGGTAAATACGGATGATTTGTTCCTGAGCTGGGATGTGCCCTATATACCGGGCTGTATCGAACTGGTGGGCTATGCGGACGGCAGGGAAGCCGCCCGCCATACCGTGAACACGGCAGGTGCACCGGCGGCTGTGAAGCTCAAATGCTACCGCCGGGAAATGAAGGGGGACGGCCTGGATATCGCCCAGATAGAGGCGGAACTTGTGGATGAACGGGGAAACCTGTGTGTACAGGCCGATACCGGACTCACCTTTACAGTACAGGGACCGGCCTCCGTAATCGGTGTTGACAATGGAAATCCGGAGGGGATGGAAAGTCTGAAGGGGCACCGCATTCCTGCTTTCCACGGACGCGCCTTCGTGATCATCCAGTCCGACGGTTCCGGGAACGGAAAGACCTGTACCCTGTGCGCTCACGCGGACGGCCTGCCGGAAGAAGAAGTCACGGTATCTATCCTGTAACGATTCAGACCGGTCTGAACGATTACGCTGTCCTAAATCAAATACCCCGCTGCAAGCAACGGGGTATTTGACCCTCGCGGCAGTCGCCAAATATCCATGCCAGCATGGCTGCTTGGCTCGTTGCTCGCGGGAATAAACAATAGGTTTGCTTTTCCCGGTTTGCCGCAGGATATTCCGATGTCCTGCGGCAAACCGTTTTTGCTGAGTGGGACACCGCAGCAAAATCATAAGCATAATTGCATGGACACCGCAGCCGGAATCTGTTACCATCAAGAAAAGATACAGTAACAGTTCAGGAAGGAGAGGTAATAATCATATGAATCCACTAATTTTCCAATCGGATTTCGGGCGGGCTGACGGTGCCGTAAGCGCTATGTATGGTGTTGCGTATACCGTATGCGGGGAACTGCAGATTTCCGATCTGACGCATGAAATTCCCCAGTATGATATCTGGGAGGCATCCTACCGGCTGATCCAGACCGTCAGTTACTGGCCGGAGGGCGCGGTTTTTGTTTCTGTTGTGGATCCGGGGGTGGGATCCACCAGAAGAAGCATTGTGGCAAGGACGGAAGGCGGGCAGTATGTGGTGACTCCGGATAACGGGACGCTCACCCATATCAAAAAACTGTGCGGCATCACAGAAGCCAGGGTGATTGATGAGACTGTGAACCGGCTTCCGGGATCCGGGGAAAGCTATACCTTCCACGGAAGGGATATTTATGCCTATACCGGAGCCAGGCTGGCGGCAGGTATTATTGACTTTGAAGGAGTGGGACCCGCGGTCCCTGCGGACAGTGTGGTGGAGATTCCTTTCGCACCGGCCCAGCTGCAGGAAAATGAGGTATCGGGTACTATTGATGTGCTGGATGTCCGATTCGGAAGTCTCTGGACCAACATCCCCCGGAAATTGTTCCTGCAGATGGGCGCCGTCTACGGGGACCGGATTGAAGTTATTATAGAAAAAAGAGGGCATACGGTTTACCGGACATCGCTTATATATGCCCATTCCTTTGCGGACGCCTTTATCGGTGAGGCGCTGGTATATGTGAACAGCCTGGATTTCATGGCCGTGGCTATTAACCAGGGTAATTTTGCACGTGCCTATAATGTGGGCACAGGACTTTCATGGCGTATTACCATGCGTAAATCCACGCTTAACAGGTAATTATTGCTATTGGCACATTTTCATACTATAATAAAAAAGTTAAAACCGGGAAAGAACTGACAGCAGCTTGGGACCGGTTACGGAAAGAGGTACGCAGCATGGGCTGGGAAGAACAGGTACGCAGGGTGGTTCCCTATATTCCCGGGGAACAGCCGAAGCAAAAGGGAATAATTAAACTGAACACCAATGAATGCCCCTATCCGCCTTCACCGCTGGTGAAACAAAAGGCGGCGGAGTTCCAGACGGATGATTTGCGGCTGTATCCGGATCCGGATGCCTCCCTTCTGGTAAAGGCCCTTGCGGATTATTACGGGGTAAAGGAGGATCATATTTTTACGGGGGTGGGTTCGGATGATGTGCTGGCAATGTCCTTTCTGACTTTTTTCAATTCGGACAAGCCCATTTTATTTCCTGATATCACCTATTCCTTTTATGATGTATGGGCGGAGCTTTTCCATATCCCCTACCGCACTCCTGCGCTGGACGAAGCGTTCCGGCTGAAAAAAGAAGATTATTTATGCGAAAACGGCGGGATCATTATCCCTAACCCCAATGCGCCCACCGGCCTTTCCGAAGAGCTGGATACCATAGAGGCAATCGTGGCGGGCAATCCGGATTCCCTTGTGATCATCGATGAGGCTTATGTGGATTTCGGCGGCGAAAGCGCCATTGGGCTTGTGGATAAGTATGAAAATCTGCTGGTGGTCCGCACCTTTTCCAAATCAAGGGCCATGGCCGGCATCCGTATCGGCTTCGCCGTAGGAAGCAGCAGGGTGATCCGTTACTTAAAGGATGTTAAATTTTCATTCAACTCCTATACCATGAACGCTCCCTCCATCGCATGGGGCGCGGCCAGTATCCTGGATGACGGGTATTTTAAGGAAACTGTGGGAAAGATTATAAATACAAGGGAACGCGTAAAAAAAGAGCTTAGGGAGCTGGGGTTCACCTTCCCCGATTCCCGCAGCAATTTTCTATTCGTTTCCCACAAAAGCATACCCGCGGCGGAGCTTTTCGAAGCGTTAAAACAGGAAGGAATTTATGTCCGCTACTTTAACAAGCCGAGAATTAACAATTACCTTCGTATAACAATCGGCACTGACGAAGAAATGGACAGGCTTCTTACCTTTTTAAATAACATGGCTGTTCCGCGCTGATCTGCCGGACAGTTACTAAAAATACAGGAAATAATGGAGGAAGTTTAATCGTATGGATTCAATTGCATTGTGGTTTGCCTCAACTCTGGGACAATATGTGTCCAAGGAAGTGGTCATATTTATTATTTCAATGATTCCCATCCTGGAGCTACGGGGCGGCCTGCTTGTGGCATGGTCTCTTGGGGTGCCGATTCTGAAAGCCATCCCTATCTGTATCATCGGTAATATCATTCCGATACCGTTCATCCTTCTTTTTATTAAAAAGATTTTCCAGCTGCTGAAGAAGATTCCTTTCTTTGCCAGAATTATCGGCAGGCTGGAGAACAGGGCGATGAAAAAGAGCGACAGTATCAAGAAGTATGAATTTTGGGGACTGGTGCTTTTTGTTGGGATACCGCTGCCGGGAACCGGGGCCTGGACAGGCTCTCTCATCGCGGCGCTTCTGGAAATTGATTTTAAAAAGGCTGTGCTGGCGGAGCTTCTGGGGATTATCGTCGCTACCATTATCGTCTCTTTTGTAAGCTACGGCCTGCTGGGCAGTATCGTGGGCTGAGGCCGGACCGGCAGGGAGGCGGAGGATGGAAGCTTATACGGATTTTGCCAATGTATATGATGTTTTTATGGATAACACCCCCTATGGAAAATGGGGCAGCTTTCTGACGGACCGGCTGAAAAAGGCTGGGATTGAAGATGGCATTCTGCTGGATCTGGGCTGCGGGACCGGGAATATGACGGAACTGCTTTCCAAAGAAGGCTATGATATGATAGGTGTGGATTGTTCCGGGGAAATGCTCAACGTGGCTATGGAAAAAAGGGAGCGTTCCGGAAGGCAGATTCTGTATCTGCAGCAGGATATGCGTGCGTTCGAGCTATATGGAACCGTGCGGGCTGTCATATGCATCTGTGACAGTCTGAATTACCTTCTTGAAGAAAAGGAGATAGAGGATACCTTCCGGCTGGTGAATAACTACCTGGATCCGGGAGGCCTCTTTCTTTTTGATTTCAATACGGTCTATAAATACGAAACGGTTATCGGGGATGCCACGATTGCGGAAAACCGGGATAACTGCAGCTTTATCTGGGAAAACTTCTATGAAGAAGAGGAGCAGATCAATGAGTATGATCTGACCATTTTTGTGCAGGAGGAAGGGGAGCTTTTCCGTAAATTTACGGAAACCCATTACCAGCGGGGCTATACCCTGGAGCAGATGAAACGTCTGGTGGAAGCGGGCGGCCTTGTATTTGAGGAAGCGCTGGATGCGGATACCCTGCAGGCGGTAACGGATACCAGTGAACGGATTTACTGTATTGCCAGGGAACAAGGGAAGCCGCAGGCTTTCCGCATGGAGGACTAAGATGAAGGATTATTTGGTAAAAGCGACGGCGGCCAATGCCCAGGTCAGGGCCTTTTCCGCCACAACCAGACAGATGGCGGAAACGGCAAGGAAGAATCATGATACCAGCCCGGTGGTGACGGCGGCATTGGGGCGGCTTCTCACAGCAGGGGCCATGATGGGCAGCATGCTGAAGGGGGAAGCGGATCTTCTGACCCTTCAGATTACCTGCGACGGTCCTATAGGCGGTATGACGGTGACGGCCGACGGCAGGGGCCGGGTGAAAGGATATGCCAAAAATCCCCAGGTAATCCTTCCTGCGAGCAGCCAGGGCAAGCTGGATGTGGGAGGAGCGGTAGGCTCGGGAATCCTGCGGGTTATCCAGGACTGCGGGCTCAAGGATCCCTATGTGGGACAGACCGCACTGCAGACAGGGGAAATAGCGGAGGATCTGACCTATTATTTTGCCACCTCCGAACAGGTGCCTTCTTCGGTCGGGCTGGGAGTCCTGATGGAACGGGATAATACGGTACGGCAGGCAGGCGGTTTTCTGGTACAGCTGCTGCCATTCGCAGAAGAGGAAACCATAAGCAGGCTGGAGCAGAATCTGCAGAAAATCCGATCCGTCACTTCCATGCTGGATGACGGAATCACACCGGAGGGCCTGCTGGAACTTGTGCTGGAAGGCATGGACATGCAGATAACGGATACCATGGATGTGGAATTTGCCTGCAGCTGCAGCAAGGAGCGGGTGGAAAAGGCGCTGATAAGCATTGGACGGGAAGAAATCGATAAGATGATTGCGGATGGGGAACCCATAGAGGTAAAATGCCAATTCTGCAGCCGGGGATATCGGTTTACTGTACAGGAGCTTACGGATATATTGGAAAAGGCCAGGAAGCAGTAACTGTGAAGGGACGGAACAGTTGCAGGGAGTAGGAGAGAGCATGAAACATGGATTTGTGAAAGCGGCGGCGCTGACTCCGGGAATCAGGGTTGCGGATACCGTATACAATGCAGGGCAGATAAAGAAGGAAATGGACGAGGCTGTGGAAAAAGGGGCGAAGATTATCGTGTTTCCGGAGCTTTGTATAACGGGCTATACCTGTGCGGATTTGTTCCTTCAGGAAACCCTTCTGGAAGGGGCAAAAGCCGCGCTGCGGGAAATAACCGCTCATACAAAAGGAAAGGACAGCCTGATCTTTGTGGGGCTTCCTTTGGAAAGCAAAGGGAAGCTGTATAATGTGGCGGCGGTTCTCCAGGACGGTAAGATCCTGGCATTTATCCCCAAGGCCAGCATTCCCAATTATGGGGAGTTCTACGAAGCCAGACATTTTGCGCCGGGGAAGGAAGAAGTGGAGGACTTTCTGTTTGACGAAGTGGCAGTTCCCTTCGGAACCCATATCCTGCTGTCCTGTGATGCCATGGAAGGGCTTGGGGTGGCCTGTGAAATCTGTGAGGATATCTGGGCTCCCGATACGCCTTCCACAGCCCATGCACTGGCGGGGGCGACGGTGATCGTGAATCTTTCCGCTTCTAATGAAACCGTGGGGAAAGACAGCTACAGGGCTGATCTGGTGAAAGCCACCAGTGCAAGGCTGCTGACGGGATATGTATATTCCAGCGCCGGGGAGGGGGAGTCCACCCAGGATCTGGTATTCAGCGGACATAACATGATCGCGGAGAATGGTACAATCCTGGCCCAGGCAAGCCGTTTTGCAAACGAATCCATCTACGGGGAAATCGATATCCACAGGCTGCGCCATGAACGCCGCCGCATGAATACCTTCGTGCAGGATGCAAAGGGTTATCGGATTATTCCGGTGCATATGGAAAAAGGAGAGACAAGCCTCACCCGCTCCTTCGACCCCCTTCCATTTGTCCCTTCTGATGAGACGAAAAGGAAACACAGGTGCAATGAAATCCTTTCCATCCAGTCCTTCGGTTTGAAAAAGAGATTTGAGCATACCGGCTGCCAAAGGGCGGTGGTGGGCATTTCCGGCGGGCTGGATTCCACACTGGCGCTTCTGGTTACGGTACGCGCCTTCGATATGCTGGGCCTTCCCCGGGAAAATATCCATTCTGTTACAATGCCCTGCTTCGGCACTACGGACAGAACCTATGACAATGCCTGTAAGCTGGCGCGCACGCTGGGTACGGCGCTTTCCGAAGTCAATATCCGCGAAGCCGTAAGCCTTCATTTCCGGGATATCGGCCAGGATGGCAGCCTGCACGACGTAACCTATGAAAACAGCCAGGCAAGGGAACGCACCCAGGTGCTGATGGATATTGCCAATAAGGTGGGCGGGCTGGTCATCGGAACGGGTGACATGTCGGAGCTGGCGCTGGGCTGGGCCACGTATAACGGGGATCATATGTCCATGTACGGTGTAAACGCCGGGGTCCCGAAAACGCTGGTGCGCCATCTGGTGAAATATTATGCGGATACCTGTGACAGAGAGGAATTGCGTGAGGTGCTGCTGGATGTGCTGGATACGCCGGTCAGTCCCGAGCTGCTTCCCCCGGTGGACGGCCGGATCAGCCAGAAAACCGAAGATCTGGTGGGGCCTTATGAGCTTCATGATTTCTTTCTGTATTATATGCTGCGCTGCGGTTTTGAGCCCTCCAAAATATACCGCCTGGCAAGGCGGTCCTTTGCCGGCCAATATGAGGATGCGGTCATATTGAAATGGCTTACAAATTTTTACCGCCGTTTCTTCCAGCAGCAGTTCAAGCGTTCCTGTCTGCCGGACGGCCCCAAGGTGGGAAGTGTTGCCGTTTCCCCCAGAGGGGATCTGCGTATGCCTTCCGATGCCTGTGCCTCTTTGTGGCTGGCCCAGGTGGAGGAGCTGGAGCTGGGTACCGATAAGTAAACATTCATGCCCGGTCCGCCGGGCAGCACATGATATAAAAACAGCAGCGGGGGCTTATTCAGCCGCCGCTGCTGTTTCTTCCGGGGTATCCGCCGGTGTTTCCATATTGTTCTCCGCCGTGTTTTCCCCGCTTCCTTCCGTACTGTTTACGGTAGTGTTTTCTGTCGCATTTTCAGCGGCAGGCGCAACTGTGCTTTCCTCAATGGTTTCTAAAGGCGTATTTGATTTGGCATTTTTTTCCTTCGTACTGCTGCCCGGATTCTTTTCCGCTTTTCCAAGAGCGGAGGTAATGGCGTCCAGCAGGACCTGGGAGGTATACTTATTGTCGTCCGAATAAGTGATGTCCTCAAGTGACTGCTTGGTACAGATTTGGGAAGCCAGGTCGTTCAGGGCCGGCTCCATCAGGGGGTACATGGTGGTTACCGCTTCGTCCAGGTTCACAAGCCGTATGGAATTGATATTATTATCGTCCACAACGACCTCCACATCAACTGCGGAATTCCCCAGAATCAGGGAAGTTGTGTATTTCCCAGGGTTATAGCGGCCTTCATCGGCTCCGGAGCCTTCCGGCGTTGTTTTTTTCCCGGGCAGGAACATGATAATGAGAAGAAGCAGGAATAGTATTCCCAACACCACAAAGATGCCGGTATATATCAACTCTTTTAAATGCAGTACGACTATTTTGGTCTTGGAACTCATATCAATATCCCCGATTCATGTTGTTTATACAGTTTACTCCCCCTGCCCCATAATTATTACTTAAACTTCCGGTAAATCTAAAACCATCACTTTTTCATCATTCAGATCCCGTTCCCCGTTAAAATGGAAGCCAAAACGTTCATACAGCTTTGCCGCCGTCCTGTTTTCTTCAATGATACTCAGATAGATCCGGCGGCAGCGGTATTCCCGGTAAAGGCGGGCCAGCAGGATACGCAGCGCCTGCGTCCCATAGCCCTTTCCCTGGAAGTGCCGGTCAATGAGCAGACGGTCCAGCCAGACTCTCCCTTCCGGCTCATATTCCCTGAAAAAACCATACATGGCAAAGCCTACGAGCAGGCTGCCGTCATAAATCCCCACCGGGCGCCAGCAATTACAGCTGTCCGCCTCCGTGAGGCACTGCTTCACATCCTCCACAAAATGCTCCTGGCCGGGGCCGGTTTGCAATTGCACCGCCTCGTCCCGGTTTTTATCGTTTATTGGTTCCACATGGAGATCCATTATAGTTTTGTCCTTTCTTTCATCCTACGTTTTCTTCCTGTCTATGGTAAACTATGGAGCCGCCCCATAGTCAAGATCATTCTGCCTGCAGAATTTTCCGGAAAAGGCTTAAGTTTTCCGGGAAGCGGGCCGATATTATAAGGTATTAAAAAAGGAAAGTAATATTCCTGTGACAGGAATTTGGCAGTTTGCCGCCGCAGAAAGGATAGGAAGGCCGGGAGGATGAACAAGAAAAAAGAAAAGACAATTCGTTATCAGATATTGGAGGGATACCTTATTCTTACAGGAATTGTTATCCTGCTCGTGTCGCTTTCCTGTCTGTTTTTCGGACTTAATGCGGCTAATTATGAGAAGGCTTCCGATTTCCAGAACCAGCAGTATGAGGCACAGAAGGTCATTGCGGCACATTACCAATGGCTGGAGCAGCTCAGTGATTCCATTACAACGGGAAGTGAATTTGAGGGGAGCCTGGATCCTGACACCTGTGCCCTGGGAAAATGGATGAACAGTTCAGCCGCCGATCGGGAGGATTATCCGGAACTGGCAGCTCCGCTTGCAGAAATAACCGGCCCCCATGAGGAGATCCATTCCCAGGCGGCGGCCCTTGTGGAGCTGGCTAAAACAGACCGGGAAGAGGCCTATCGCAGATATGGCAGCGAATTTAAGCCGAAAGTGATAAGCATTGGTGACGGTTTGAATCAAATCAGCAGTATATATCAGGAAAAGGCGGAGAAGTTAACGGCAGACAATAACCGTACTGTATTGCTTTCCATAGGGATCCTGGTTACCATAGGGCTGTGCTCCGTGCTGTTTTCGATTGGGCTGGGCCGCCGTATGTCCGCGCATATTTCCCGGCCTATCCTGGCTGTGGCAAGATGGTCGGGGCAGCTTTCCACAGGCGTGGATAATCTCCGGTTTGATTCGGAGGATTTGTCGGAAAGAGGGAATGCGGTTGAAATTTCCCGGATGATCAGCAGTTTCCGGGAAATGGCGGATAATATAAAGGAACATGTAAAGGTTATCCAGAAGGTAGCAGAGGGCGATCTGACCGCTTATGTGGATATCCGTTCCGAAGGGGACAGTCTGGGGAAAGGGCTGTACCATATGGTGCAGAATAATGATTTTATGTTTGCGGGGCTTCTGGAGATTGCGGATACGGTGGCCTCCAATGCCAATCAAATCGCTGATTCCGCGCAGCTGCTGGCAGAAAGCTCTTCCACGCAGGCCGGTGCGGTGGAACAGCTGTCGGGTACGGTGCAGAACGCCGACGCCCTGGCCGCGGCTAATGCGGAAAATGCCAGCGGAGTGGCGGTCCTCATAGACGGGATGAACCAGGAAATTACAAACGGGCAGGAAAAGATGAATGAACTGCTGGAAGCTGTGCACGGGATTGAAAAGGCTTCCGAAAATATATCCGTAGTCATGAAGTCCATCAATGATATTGCGTTCCAGACCAATATACTGGCTTTGAACGCTGCGGTAGAAGCCGCCAGGGCAGGGAATGCGGGAAAAGGTTTTGCTGTGGTTGCGGATGAGGTCAGGAATCTGGCCCTGAAAAGTCAGGAAGCTGCGGAGCAGAGCCGTGCCCTGATTGAAAATACTATTACAAAGGCCTCGGAAGGGGGAAATATTTCCCGGCAGGCATCGGATACTTTCCGGGTGATTGTGGACAGGATTAAACAGATGGAGAGCCGTATCGGCTCCATTGATGATGCTTCCGCCAAACAGCAGGAGCTGATGCGCCGGATTAACGATGAGATTGGAAGGATATCCAGCGCTGTGACGGAAAATGCGGCTACCAGCGAACAGACCGCGGCCTCCACACAGCAGATGAATGCGAGCGCAGGGCAGATCAAGCTTGCCCTGGAGCATTTCAAGCTGCGTAAAAGAGTGCCGGGCAAACCGTATATTCCGCCGGAAAAAGCGGATGATAAGGAGTTCATCGAGCAGGCCACCCGGAATTTTTATGCACATACACAAAAAAGGGATTGACAAATCCTGACAGCTGCTGTTAGTATAGGAAAGTAGGGCAAAGGTGTTCTTACCGGTGGGGTAAGGGCACCTTTTTTCATGTAAGAAAGGAATGAAGTGTATGCAAGCATCCAGAAAGAATTACACCAAAGAAGATATCATGAACCTGGTGGAAGAGGAAGATGTGGAATTCATCCGCCTGCAGTTCACAGATATGTTCGGCTGCCTTAAAAATATGGCGGTTACTTCCAGCCAGCTGAGGAAGGCCCTGGATAACAAATGTATGTTTGACGGCTCGGCAATTGACGGCTTTGTAAAGATGGAAGAATCGGATCTGTATCTGTATCCGGATTTAGATACGCTTGCAATTTTTCCCTGGAGGCCGCAGCAGGGGAAGGTGGCCCGTCTGATCTGTGACGTATACCGTCCGGGGGGCGATCCCTTTGAGGGGGATTCCAGATATATCCTGAAGAAGGCCCTGAAGGAAGCGGAAGAAATGGGGTATACTTTTAAGGTGGGGCCGGAATGTGAATTTTTCCTGTTCCATACGGATGAGAATGCCATGCCTACCACGATCAGCCATGAGCAGGCCGGATATTTTGATTTAGGGCCTGTGGATCTGGGGGAAAATGCCAGAAGAGATATGGTGCTGACCCTGGAGGATATGGGGTTTGTTGTGGAAAACAGCCATCATGAGGCGGCGCCTGCCCAGCATGAGATTGATTTTGAGTACGATGAGGCCCTTGCCGCGGCAGATAATATCATGACCTTCAAGCTTACGGTGAAAACCATCGCCAAACGGCACGGGCTGCATGCCACCTTTATGCCGAAACCCAAAGCGGAGGTAAATGGATCCGGCATGCATATCAATATGTCCCTGTCCATGGACGGAAGGAATATTTTCCAGGATCCGGAAGGAGAAGAGGGATTAAGCAAAGAGGCTTATTATTTTATCGGGGGGATTCTCAGGCATAGTAAAGCGATTACCGCAATAACCAACCCCCTGGTAAATTCTTATAAAAGGCTGGTGCCCGGCTTTGAAGCGCCGGTTTATATTGCCTGGAGCACAACCGGCAGAAGTCCGCTGATACGAATCCCTGCGGCGAGAGGGGAAGAGACCCGGATTGAATTACGAAGCCCGGATCCGGCGGCGAATCCCTATCTGTCTCTGGCAGTCTGCCTGCGCGCCGGCCTGGAGGGCATCCGGGAAAAAATAGAACCGCCCAAGAGCGTGAACTGCAATGTTTTTGCCATGACGGAGGATGAAAAGAACCGGATGGGCATTGAGAGGCTTCCCGGTACGCTGATCGAGGCCGTGGAGGAACTGGAAAAGGATGCGTTCATCCGCAAAACGCTGGGGGACCATGTTGCCAATAACTATATCGTGGCCAAAAAAGAAGAATGGAATAAATATAGTTCCCAGGTTACGGACTGGGAAATTAATGAATATTTGTACCGGTTTTAAGCGTACCTTTTTCTCGTGACTGTCAGGGCAGGTCCTTTCCCGGGTTTGCTTGTGGTCCCGCCGTGTCCTTTTCCGGCAGCCGTCATCAGACAGTCCGTGTATCCGTAACAGATGTTACGCATAGAAGGAGGTGCGCATGTGACAAATATCATTGTAGTCTTTCCCAAAATAGAAGATGCCAGAAGCATCAGGAACGTTCTTGTGCGCAGCGGTTTTTCTGTAATGGCGGCCTGTACTACGGGTGCTCAGGCGATTGGGTTGGCGGAGGATTATGCCAGTGGTATCGTCATCTGCGGCTATAAGCTGATAGATATGCTTTATTCCGAACTTTATGACTGCCTTCCTGAAGGGACGCAGATGCTTCTCATGGCCTCCGGCGCCTGTCTGAGCGAGGTGAATGGAAGTGGGATTATGTGTCTGTCCATGCCTCTGAAAGTCCATGAGCTGGTGAGTACGGTGGAAATGATGTGTCAGTCCATGCAAAGACGGCGCAGGCGGCAGAGACTCGTTCCCAGGGAGAGGAAACCGGAGGAGGAGGCGCTTATCAGGGAAGCCAAGGCGCTGTTGATGGAACGCAACCATATGTCGGAAGAAGAAGCGCACAGATATATACAGAAATGCAGTATGGACAGCAGCACCGGCATGGCGGAGACGGCCAAAATGGTGCTGACTGCAATGCAGTACTAGAGCGTGCAGAGCAAATACATTCTGGAGAGAAGGAGAAACGTATGCAGATAAATTTTACCAAGATGCAGGGCTGCGGAAATGATTATGTTTATATAAATGGATTAACGGAAAGAATCCCTCCGGAGGCAAAGCCCGATTTTGTTAGGAAAATGAGTGACAGGCATTTCGGAATCGGAGGGGACGGCGTGATCTTTGTCAATCCGTCCGAAGAGGCTGATTTTGAAATGGAGATGTACAATGCGGACGGTACCCGGGCGGAAATGTGCGGGAACGGCATCCGCTGCGTAGGTAAGTTTGTATATGACAAAGGACTGACCGACAGGAAGGAGATCCGCGTGGTGAGCTTCGGGAAGGTTAAGTACTTACAGCTCTTTACGGAGGAGGGAAAGGTGAACCGTATCCGTGTCAATATGGGGGAGCCGGTGCTGAAGGCGGAAGAGGTTCCCGTTGTCTGCCAAAAGGAACGGGCGGTTGCCGAGCCGGTGGAGGTGGATGGCAGGACTTATGAAATGACCTGTGTTTCCATGGGAAATCCGCACGCCGTGGTATATCTGGACGATGTGGCCGGACTGGATATTGAAAAAATAGGGCCTCTTTTCGAAAAGCATTCCCGGTTTCCCCGCAGGGTGAATACGGAATTCGTCAGGGTGCTGGATAAAAATACGGTGGAAATGCGCGTCTGGGAGCGTGGGACGGGGGAAACCCTTGCCTGCGGAACAGGCTGCTGCGCTGTGGCTGTGGCCTGTGTGCTGAATGGCCTGACGGAAAGAAAGGTTACGGTGAAGGTGCTCGGCGGACAGCTGGATATTGCGTGGGAAAAAGACACCAATCTGGTGTATATGACAGGGCCTGCAGAAACGGTTTTTGAAGGAAGTGTGTATTATCCTGTCCATGGAGAAGGATAAGGCAGGAGGGATGCCGCTGGACGAAAAGGGCCGGCCGGACTGTTACCGCGGTACAGTAATTATACGGAGGAAATTATGGTTAGGGTTAATGAAAATTATCTGAAATTACCGGGCAGCTATCTTTTTTCCACTATCGGTAAAAAGGTGAAGGCGTATGCGGACGCGAACCCGGATAAAAGGATTATCCGTCTGGGGATCGGGGATGTGACACAGCCTCTTCCGCCGGCGGTTGTGGAGGCGCTTCATAAAGCGGTTGATGAAATGGCAGATGCTTCGACCTTTCATGGATACGCGCCGGATCTGGGATATGAATTTTTAAGGAATGCCATTGCGGAGAATGATTTTCGGGCAAGGGGCTGTGCCGTAAGCCCGGATGAAATATTTATTTCCGACGGGGCAAAATCCGATTCCGCCAATATCCAGGAGATATTCGGCCGGGATAATAGAATTGCGGTTTGTGATCCGGTGTATCCGGTTTATGTGGATTCCAATGTCATGGCGGGCCGGACCGGGGTATATGATAAAAAGACGGAAACGTGGAGTGAGGTTATCTATATGCCGTGTACAGGGGATAACGGATTTATCCCTGAGCTGCCGGTTAAGACGCCGGATATTATCTATTTGTGTTTCCCGAATAATCCTACGGGTTGTGCGCTTACCAGAGATCAGCTGCAGGTATGGGTGGATTATGCGAATAAGGTAGGGGCCGTTATTATTTTTGATGCGGCTTATGAGGCTTATATTTCGGAGGAAGAGGTGCCTCATAGTATTTATGAATGCGCTGGGGCGAGCAATTGTGCGATTGAGCTTCGGAGTTTTTCGAAGAATGCAGGTTTTACGGGCCTGCGGCTGGCTTATACGGTTGTGCCTCATGGGCTGAAGGCAGGGGAGGTGTCCCTGCATGACCTGTGGGCGAGGCGGCACGGGACGAAATATAATGGTGCGCCTTATATTGTCCAGAAGGCGGGGGAAGCTGTTTATTCTCCGGAGGGGAAGAGGCAGGTACAGGAAATGGTGGGGAAATATAGGAAGAATGCCCGCTATATTCTGAATGGCCTTAAGGAGGCCGGATATGAGGTTTACGGCGGGGTGAATTCGCCTTATGTCTGGATGAAAACGCCGGGGAAGATGACGAGCTGGGAATTTTTTGATTATCTGCTGGAAAAGGCGAATGTGGTGGGAACGCCGGGTGCGGGGTTCGGGCCGAGCGGGGAGTTTTATTTCAGGCTGACGGCGTTTGGGAGTTATGAGAATACGGTGGAGGCTTTGGAGAGGGTTAGAGGGGTTTCGGGAATATGGTAAGGGAATAAGGGATTAAGGGATTAAGGGATTAAGGGCGGGGTGGTGGGGGCGGTCGCGGGGCATGG